>CADDYW010000054.1 GCA_902810745.1 Chloroflexota bacterium
GTCGGCATGCGCGAGCGGATCGAGGGTTTGGGAGGCGCCTTCGCCGTGACGTCCGCGCCCGACGCCGGCACGACGGTCGCGGCACGCGTGAGCCTGCCAGGTGGCGAGTCTGACCGGCCGAACAGCGCGCACGAGGTGGCATCGTGATTCGCATTCTGCTGGCCGACGATCACACCATCACGCGCGAGGGCACGCGGCGCCTCCTCGAGGCCGAGGCGGACTTCGCGATTGCCGGCGAGGCCGCGGACGGCGACGAGACCATCCGCCTCGCCGAGCAGCTTCGCCCCGACGTCCTGGTCCTCGACGTGAGCATGCCGGGCCGGGACGGCATCGCCGTGGCCCGGGAGCTCCGCGTGCGGTGCCCGGAGACGAAGATCGTCGTGCTGACCGGTCACGGCGACAATCCGCGGTACGCCCGGGCGCTGCTTCGCCTCGGGGTGCACGGCTACCTCGCGAAGACCGTGGCCGCTCGCGAGCTGGTCGCGGCCATCCGCTCGGTCGCCGCCGGTGGGCGGTGCCTGCAGAGCGAGATCGTCGGCCTAGTGAAGGCGGCGGCCGAGGTGCGGGCCTCGGATCTGCCGACGGCGCGGGAGCTGGAGGTGCTTCGCCTGGTGGCAGCGGGCCTCCGCAACCGGGACATCGCGCAGCGCCTGGGCACCAGCGAGCGGACGGTCCAATTCCACCTGGGCAACCTGTTCACGAAGTTCCGCGCCACCTCGCGGACTGAGCTCGTCCTTCACGCACGGCAGCGGGGCTGGCTGATCTAGCGGTGCATCGCCGACACTGCGCAGCGCGTCTCCGCCGTCCACGGTCAACCTCCTCGCTGTCAGCCTCTACCTGTGGAAATTCCGAGGATAAAGACTGTGGTTTTCCACAGTGTGGAAACGGATGGCGTGCTGTAGCCTTGGTGTCGACCGAGCGGCGACGCGACGACCGCCAGGATGCCCGGGCCGGGAAGGAGGCGACGTGCAGCGCCGGCCAGTTCTGAGGCGTGGCGCAGGAGTGCGCCGCGGCGACCAGAGGCGAAGGCGTACCGGGATTCGAGGCCTCTCTGTCCTTGTCGCACAGGATGAGGATCGTTCCTGGAGGAGGTTAACGTGAAAGACGAACCGAGGATTCATCGGCTCTCGCGGCGGGAGCTGGTTCGGATTGCCGGCGTCGGCGGGCTAGCCGTTGCTGCCGACGTGGCGAATCCGTTTCCCCTTTCCGTGCTGGCCGACAGCGCCCAGGACGAGTCACCCGAGGGGTTCCTGGCCTGGGCCTACGCCCAGCGCGCGCAAGCGATGACCTCGGGTGATGCCCGCGTGCTCGATACCCTCGACGATCCTGCAAACCGGGAGCTGGTCAGCTTCGAGAGAGACCGCGCTCGATTCTTCCACACGGGCCTGTGGGCTCGCTGGAACGGCACATTGCTCGCCTGCCAGAGCAGTGTTTCCCTGGTCGACCTTCAGCTGTCGGGATCGACGGCTACGGCGCGCCTCAACGAAACTACGAGACTGACCTGGATCCAGCACCCGATCTCGGTGCCCGCGTGGGTTGAGCAGGTGCGTCGCAAGGACCCCGCGAAGTACCACGGCGTCGTACCGCGCGGCCCCCGCGGCGAGATTGTGACGACGCTCGGCGCGCGGCACGAGGTATCCCTTACTAAGGGGGTGAGATCGGAACGCGACGCATCCCTCCGGTAGGAAAGGCAGCGCAGCAAGGTCTAGCGTTGTAAGATTGAGGAGCAAGACAACATGGCAGTTCTGAGAGCCTTGAATGTTTGGCGACGGGTCCTCCTTGGGAACGGATTCCACGCAGCCCTCAGGTTCGCGCTGGTCGCGTTCCTACTCGCTCTCTCCGCAACATCTGTCGCTTACGCCGACGCATCAGTCCAGGGCCGTAGGGCGGCTTCAGCGATTCCCCAGCATACCATTACCTGCAGTGCGGAGGCAGACCAGTTTACTAAGACTAGCTCGAATTCTCTTACGTTCTCCTCCGGCACGCAGTGCACCGATTGGGTGCAACACCTGGGTATCACGACAACGCTGCAACAACGCAGTGGCATCTGGCCGTTCTACTCATGGAACAACGTGGGGAACTGCACAAGCGACTCCTACGGGATAGACCACGTGGAGGTGGGTTGCTCGGCGGTCCTGGTGGGCAGCGGTACGTACCGCATCGATGGACATCATGTCGTAGATTCACAGCCCGATCATCCTCCGCAGCATCAGGAATTCGACAGTTACTCCGGGGAATTCAGCATGCCGTAAAGGCGCGAGGAGAACCGATGGCCGACAGGTTGCGTGGTCTCGACGATTGGGGAGCAGATGCACAGCAGGTCCTTGTCCTCGCCCACCTGGAGGCCAAGCGCTTTGGACATGCTTACGTAGGGGCCGATCACCTGCTGCTGGGCTTCATGGCCCAACTTGACCAGCTACATCCCCAGCTAATGGAGGCTCTGGCGCCCAATCGGTATCGCCTGGCCGCTGTCGTTCGTCACACCCATGGCCGGCCCGGTAGGACCGAGCCGGCCAGCCCGGGCTCGACGGTCAGGCCCAGTTCGGCGCCGGCCGACCAGGTTCGTGGTGGACGCGTGGCAGGCGAGATCCCCCTCACGCGTGAAGCTCGCCAGATCATCGAGGATGCCGCCGGGGCGGCGAATGAACGGCATTCTGACAGAGTCAGCGTTTTCCATGTGGCGCTGGCGTTGCTACGATGGGACGGGATTGTTGACCGTCTGCACATTGCCCGGGTTGATTTGAGTGAGTTTCGCGTGGCCCTCAGCAGCCTCGAACGCTGCAGGGATGATTAGCGCTGCGGTGCTCAAAGCGTCGATCCGGTCGTGCGCCTTGGTCGCAGGGAGCGTGTCACGACGATCCGCCTGCAGGGCGCGGGAGTTCTCGGTGCTTCTGGACAATGGCACCCGGCTTAACGGTGTGCATTCGCCGGGCGAGAACTTGCGGGGGGAGCCCAAGCAGGCCGGCGGTATCAAAGACGTCGACCGGCTGTTCGCCGACGTGCTGGTCGGTTCACCTTCGGGGATGCCCGCCATGGCCCTATCGCCAGCCACTCCTGACCGTTAGCCGGGGCCGAGTGCTCAGAGTCACATCTGCTTTTGGGGTCCGGGGATGATCCCTGGTTACGTTACTCCCTGTTCCACGTCCGGATCGATCGCCCAGTAGGTCGGGGCGCTCTGGTCCTTGCAGGCCGGCCGTCGAGTTTCACCGGGACAGCCTCTCCCCGAAAGCGCGCGCGTCATCGCGGACCGAGCTCGTGCATCGGGCCCACCAGGCGGGCTTGGTCGACTGATGAGTGCCGTGGGACGCTGTGGTTCGCGACGATCCAGGTTGCCCCTTTCCCGACGGCTCCAGACCCCGGGCCCGATCGCCCTGTCGGATCCTACAGGAAAAAACTGTCAGATCCCACAGGTCACAAGGGGAGTGTTGCGTGGTAATCTGCACCAGGCAGGAGGTTTCAGACGCAGTTTACCGATCCGGTAGATACGGAAGCGTACGGAAGCTGGAGCCCCGATACGCCGTAGCGCGCTCGCGGTCTTGATCCCCGCCCCGGCGGGTGCCTGCGCCGGGGCGCTATCATTATCCCTTCTGGAATGGTTGGTGATGTTACGGGTCGAACTTCGTCGCGCTGTTCTCAATCGAGCTTTTCTCCTCGCGATCCTCCTCGGCGTCGCGGCGCTGGGATACCGGCTGACGGACTATTGCTTTGCACCGCTGGCCATGACGCCTCCTTTCAGCTGCAATGCGTATGACGCGGTGATCTGGTCGGAGTCGGGGCCAGTCGCCCTCATCGTTCCCCTCCTTGCGGTGCTTCCGTTCGCCGACTCGTACGCGCTGGATCGCGGCCTCGGCTACGTTCGCCACGTCCTCGTGCGCAGCACGTATCGGTCGTATCTTCTTGCCAAGCTCACTGCGAACGCGCTCACCGGGGGACTGGCCGTCGCCGTTCCGATCCTCGTCCTCTTTGGCTATGCCAACCTCGCCTACCCTCGGGGCCTGATGGCGCCCGACGCGTCGCGCATCGTCGTGGGCGGCTATCCGTTTGGTCCCTTCGGCGCACTGTACCGGTCCGCCCCGGATCTCTATGTCCTTTTTCTGGTCTGCCTCGGATTCCTCGTCGGAGTAGTCTACGCCACCCTTGGCCTGGCAATCTCGTGCCTCGTCGAGAACCGGTACGTCGTGCTGGCCACGCCATTCCTGCTGTACAACCTCGCCAACTTCGTCTTCGCGGTCCTCGGTCTGGCCAACCTGACTCCGCCCGCGACCTTTATACCGGAGATCGCGACAACGACAACCGGGCTGAGCGTCTTCGGAGAGCTGACCGGCATCTTCGCCGTGAGCGTCGCCTGCCTGCTGGCGCTCGGGCGCAAGGAGAGGATCTTCGGGTGACTCTCGGGGTCAGGCTACCTTGCGGGCGCTGGCTGCTACCGTTGCGAGGTGCGTGGCAATTTCCGGCAGAGCTCTGCAGCTTCGTCCGCTTCGATGTCGAGCGTCACCTGCTGCGGCGCCGGTGGATGCTGCCGGCCCCGACCGCGCTGTTCGTCGCGCACATCGCGACTGGCGGAACGGTACCCCGGTCTGCCCGCGAGGCGTTCTCGTACAATGCCTGGGACGCGCTGTTCGGTGTCTTTGCGAACGGCAACGTCATCCTCTATGTCATGACCCCTCTTCTGCTCTACCTGGTGAGCGACCTGCTCCCTGAACCGGAGTTCGTCCACACGATCCTTTTGCGCCTCGGGTCGCGCCGGCGATGGTGGGTCGGAAAGTCGCTTACCCTCGCCGTAGCCGTCCTTGGGTATCTGGCGCTGACCGTTGGCCTCGTCGCGGTGGTCGCGGGCTTCGTTCTTCCCTGGCAGGCTAGCTGGAGCCCTGGAGCGCGACAGTACACCGGCAGGATAACGATCCCCCGCTCCGCCATGTCGATCCCACCCGCCGCGGCCTTCGGGCAGCTTCTCGTCCTTCTTGCTCTGGGCTGGTTCTGCCTGGGACTCGTGACCCTGCTGGCCGCGCAAGCATGGAAGAGATCCGTTCTGGGTCTGCTGGCGGGGATCTCTGTCCTTGCGACCGGGCTTCTTACCGTGAAGGGAGACGTTCCGCCGCCCTACGCCTACTTCTCGATCGCTCCACACCTCCTGTTCGGTCTGCACTCTTTCGGCGAGGTCACGGCGCAACAGCCCCGCCTCGCTTCGTCGATCATCTACTGGGTGACCGGGATTGTGCTTCTCTTCGCGGCAGGTCTGCGGCTAAGCGCGCGTCAGGATTTTTCGCACGGCGGGAGCTAGAGTTGGGCAGCGCTCCCTTTCTCAACGTGGTCTACTGGAGTGTACGATCGGCGCTCCGCTGGTGGTGGGTCGCCACGACCGGGGTGATGTTCGTTTTCGTGGGCCGGAGCAGCGCCCAGGAGGCTCTCGCGATACTGGCACACGACGGAGAACCAGGGAACGCGGGCGCGTGGGACGCCGCCTTTCTGGCGTTTGCTGGCCCAAGCGTCGACCAATCCGCGGTGCGTTCCTGGGCGGCGTGGCTGGTAGCGCATCTTCTCTTCCTGTACTTCGTCGGTGACCTGGCCTACGGCGAGCTCCCGCGCAGGGGATACGCGGTCCTCCCCCGGACCGGCACCCGAGTGCGCTGGTGGCTGGGAAAGGTTGCCACACTCGCCGTGCTCACCGCCGGCTACACTCTCGAAAGCCTGCTGGCGGTACTGCTAGGATCCCTGACGAGGCTCCCCTGGTCCTGGCGCGCTCCGATCCTGCCTGTCGTCGCCGCGCTGCCACGGGTGGTCCGTTACTCCGAAGTGGATACAGCCCTGGCAGTGGGCCTGATTCTCTTTTTCACGACACTGCTGGCGATGGGTTGTCTCGAAGCTGCGCTTTCTATCGCGCTTCGGCGTTCGTTCTACGGCTTCGCGTCTGCCTCGGCGATTCTGATCCTGTCGTTGACGTTGGGAACGAGCCACCCCGGGTTGATCCGCTGGCTGCCGGGGTCGCAGTCGATGCTGATCCGTCACAGCTTTTTCGACCCACGCGTTCCCGAATTCTCGTTCCTTTGGTCGCTCATCTACGATTCAGTGTTGATCGTCGGGGCGATCGGTGCTGGCGCAAGCTTGATGGCGCGACTTGACGTCGTCGGTGGGGAAGGCCGAGGAGGTTAGCTGACACGTTCCAAGCTCCTGGAGGGCTAATGAAAGCAGAAGGAAAGATGTCTGACCTGGCGGTCGTGATTCGCGGCATATCGAAGCGATTTGGGAGTCGCGTAGCTCTGGACGACGTCAGCCTGGAGCTGCCGACCGGGCGAATCTGTGGCCTCACCGGACCAAACGGCGCGGGAAAGAGCGTGCTGCTCCGGGTCATCTGCGGCCTCGTGCGGCCCAGCGCCGGGAGTATCCACGTGTTCGGACGGCAGGTCGGAAGGGATGTCGAGTTTCCCCCGGAGGTCGGCGCTCTGATCGACGGTCCCGGATTCCTGCCCGGCTACAGTGCCATGAAGAATCTGGAGCTCCTGGCGATGATTCGCAATCGAGTGACAAGGGAGCACGTCGCCGCGACCATTCGGTTGGTCGGACTGGACCCTGCCGACCGGCGGCCCGTCCGCGCGTACTCGACCGGCATGCGGCAGCGGCTCGGTATCGCTCAAGCAATCGTGGAGGAGCCCGCGCTCCTGCTGCTGGATGAGCCGACGAGCGCTCTCGACCGGAAGGGCGTCGCGGAGGTGCATCGGCTGCTGAAGGATCTCCGGGCAAAGGGCACGACCATTCTGCTGACGAGTCACAACCATGACGAGATCCGGGACCTGTGCGATGCTTCCTTCGTCATGGAGAACGGTCGCATTGTCCCGTCGTCAGACACATCGTCCCGAACCGGGCGTGGCGCGGCAACGGGAGCCGCGGGACCGTGAGGGCCGCGGCATCGCGGTCGTGATCGGTCCAGATGGCACGACGACCACCCTCGCGCCCCCCGGCTCGCAGCCGTCTCCGTCGGATGTCACCGAATTTCCGCTAGACTGGCTGGACGCGGACCCGGTCGTCTGGCGCCAGACGAAGCCCGCGTCGCGGGACAGCCACGGCCGCGGGGAAGTGACCACAAGCCTCCACCCCGCTCCCTCCCCGGCATGTGGGAAAAGAAGCTTGCCGCGATATCGACATCAGCCGAACGTGTATCCGAAGATCCCGAGCATCACCATCGCGTACTCGGGCCAAAGAAGAACGAGGGCGACGGGGACTAGCGGCGGGGTCCGCCCGGGGCCGTAGCCGAGTGGACCGATGAGGCCAGCGACCAGGGTCAGGGCAAGGAAGACCAGCCCACACAGCAAGTAGGATAAAAGGCCAATCCTCCAGTTGACGACGCTTGCGCCAAGCAGAACCCAGCCGACTGGGAACAGGAGGAAGCTGAAATCGGGCAGAGATCCAGGATACGCATCGCGTGCTGGCATGCCAAGCGCGTGGAATATCAGCTGTCTGCCGTCGGGACTGGCGATCCAGAACCCGACGAGCGCGAGCAGCACGCACAGGGCGCCAAGCGCGAATGGGGCGCGGCGGGGGCGTAGCGCAATCAGTCCCAGTACCGCGGCCGTTGCAAAGCCGAAGACGAAAACATGAATCGCCACCGCTCCGACCCCGGGTATGACGTGCCCGGATACCAACCACAGCGATGCACTGAAGAGTAGCAGGGGCCCGGTTGTAAGGAAGCTTAGATAGAACAAACCAGACCGCAACGATCTGTCCCCCGTTAGGCCATGAGGCATGTCCCCGTGCGAGGTTTCCTCTGGATATCGATCGGCGATGCGGAATGTCATCGCCGGTCATCCAAGGACGTTTTGCCGCCCTCAGTTGAGCTTTCTCAAGGCCGCGGCGGCCTTGAGGACCTGCTGTCGATCCCGTCCGAAGATCGTGACAATGGTGTTGCCCAGGCGGATGTCGAGATCCACTTCGTTCGGCTGAGCATAGAGCGTGGCATCGTGACCATCCACCTGTGCCTTCTCGCCAATCCAGGGGACGCCCGGTGCGCTCTTGCGCTGACGATCCTGGGCGGCAGGCTGCTGGACCAACGCGATTTTGACACCGTCTCTGAAGTATGTGATGTCGACACTTGTCTGCGGCTTACCGCCGATAAGATACTCCGGGCCAGTCAGACGCCTGTAAGTTATGGCAAAGAGATGGAGCTAAAGCTCCAGGCTAGTTTAATCGTACTGCAAGCTGACCGCTTTTACACCGTGGAAATCCACAGGTTTTTCCCTGTGAGCTCCCACAGGTCTTTGCGCCGGGAGAGGAGGTCGCGGCTAGCGCCGCCCTCCTCGATGATGGAATACGCAGTGATGGTCCGAGCAAGGCGAAGAGGTTTGTCACATGAGCCTGAGCCTTTGCACGCTCGTGCCGGGGTTCCCGGCAATATCGGGGTTGTGGAACGAAAGGGAGACTCCGCAACCGCGACATCGCGCAGCGCTTGGGCACCAGCGAGCGAACGGTCCAATTCCACCTGGGCAACCTATTCACGAAGTTCCGCGCCACCTCGCGGACCGAGCTCGTGCATCGAGCCCACCAGGCGGGCTTGGTCGACTGATCAGCGCCATGGGGCGCTGTGATTCGCAACGATCCAGGCTGCCCCTTTCCCGACGGCTCCAGACCCCGGAGCCCGATCGCCCTGTGGGATCTGACAGGAAAAAACTGTCAGATCCCACAGGTCACAACGGGAGCGTTGCGTGGTAATCTGCACCGTGGCCGCAGCGGAAGAGAGACGCGTCTCGGCAGACCAGCGCATGCGATCCATCGCGTGGTGTGCAAGCGCGCGGGACGGCATCATTTTCGCGCTCTCGCGGCCCATACCATTCGTTCTGTGGAGGAAGCACATGAGATCCCGTTGCGCACTGACAAGGGCGGTGCCCTTCTGGGACCCGCCTGGATTTCGCGTTCATCGAGGTCGCGAGGTGAGGTCCAGCTTGCTCATTCGGAGCGGGATCAAGTGCGCACGAAGCCCGCAGGTGAAAGGAGATTGAAGGTGCTTCGTGGACGGAAGTCGACTCTGTGGGGATGGAAGTGGGTCCTGGCAGGCGCCCTGGCCCTACTGCCAATCGCCGCCCGGGCAACCGACGCGTCAGCATTCGCGGACACCTACGTTGTCTCTTACACCCAGTCGAACCTCAATCCGCACGACACGACGTACGGGCCGGATTCAGGACAGATCTGGGCGAGCAACTTCGCAGGTCCTTCGGCCCCTCAGTACATTCAGGCCGAGAATTGGGATGTCATCTGGAATAGCACCACGGCGTATAACGTCCGGTATGCCTGGCCCAATGTCGCGACTGTGTTTCACGTTTTTCAGTATGGTACTTCGAACTGTGCGCTCCCATTCGACTATGATAACAACTATGTTTCAAGCCAGACTGACGCCAGCGTGTACGCCAAGAACGCGACCTGCGGTATCGGTGGCCCGTACGGCAGCTACAATAACGAGGCTCGCGTATACTGGCCCGGCAGCGACGTCAACGGAGGGCAATACTATTATGGCGGAGTAGAGTTCCGCTTAAACAACGGCGACCTGTACACGCCTGCCACTGGCAAGGTCGCAAACGACCTGTACTTCTATGGTCTGGTCGGATCACAGAAGGACAATGTTTCGAACGGCACATGGTGCTTCGATGGAACGAACGGCCATGTTTGGGGTTGCTAGTGGACTAGAGGCAGGCCAGGGCGCCCCAATCGCTAGCTGACCGACACTCTGAAATGGAGAATGCCATGGTGAAGTGTAGCTCACCGGTCCGCGCCGCGCTGCTTGGCGGGGTCGTCGCCATTATCGCCGTTGCGTCCATCTCTCTGATCAATTCAAACCCCGCTGACGCCGTGGGCGTCCAGTGGAAAGACTCGGCCTCACTGGGGAGTTGGCGATATCACTACGCCATCCACGACGATGGGGGCGTGTTTGCCGTGTCCTACGACTATCCACGCAGATCGGCCGCCGACGTCCATGCGGCCGCTTCCGCGATGAATCAAGCCGCGTCGACCTTCGCAAGCTCCGGATCCCCCTTCAAGGCAACCCTGGTCTTCGGGCGGCCATTATCGCTCGATGAGTTCACAACATTCGCACGAGCTAACGGGATCTCCCCTGCTCAGAGTGAGCTTCGGGCGATAGACTCGGAGGGGCGACCGCTCAAGGTGGGCATTGCTCCGGAGTATTCGCGCGACGCGGCCGGGCGTCTCCTCATCGGTCAGCCGCTCCCGGGGGGAGAGCCGATCGACACCGCTGCACTTGCCCGCCTTGAGACAGGTAAGCATACGTTTACGGTCATAGGCGTAATCTCAACCGAGGTCACGCTCGATAGCGCGAGTTTCGCCAAGATCCAGCGCGATCATAGAGTCTTCGCGGTGGATGTGTTGCCCCAGGTGCTGATCAACGAAGTTCGGCGTCGACACCCAGGCGCCAAGCCGGGGTCTATCTGGGCGCAGGACCCGCTGCTGTATCCCGCCATGGAAGCGACTGGCCTCGCGCCAAAGCCATAGTCTCCAAGCGTACCGGGGCTGACCTTGCGTGACGGAACGCGAACCTTCGGCGTGCCAGAAGGCCTGAATTGACAACCCATGAGTGTACGACGACTCGCGCTGAGCACCGGCCTGGCGGTTCTGGTTACGATTGCGAGCAGCTTCGGATCGACAGTCTGGGTTGGCGCTGAGTCGATATCCGAAGCGCTGCTGGAACTTGGTCCGACCAGGGCTGCCATAGCGTGCGCCTTTCAGGGCAGTTACCGCTACGACCCTCGCACAACACAGCCGGACCTCCGCCTCATTTCGCAACCACCCGATGCAGAAGTCGTCGCTTTCCTCAACCGGCCAAACACCTTCGGGATGTCAGGTGTCACCGGCGTAACGGTCACCGACGTCGATGTGCGCCCTGCCCAGGGGTTGGCAATGGTATGGGCCACGGTCCAAATGCGCGGAGCGCCCGATCGGCAGGAACAGTTTGTTCTCCAGGCAAATCGCAGCCAATGGGTCATGGCAGACATCCCCGCCCAGACCATCTACGTGTGCCAGAGAAATCTCGGTGATTGGCGGGTGGTTAGCGAGCGTCCCTGAGCGCTGCACCGGGGCGCAGCGCTTGACGCGCAAAAGGCGACACGAGCCCACCGCGAGGGGCTGGGTTCGTGTCGGACATTCTCAAGGCCAGATCGGGGTAGCGTGCGCCGACCGGTCACCGGGCTGGGGCGTCGGATCTGCCGACGGCGCGGGAGCTGGAGGTGCTCCGCCTGGTGGCAGCGGGCCTCCGCAACCGCGACATCGCGCAGCGCCTGGGCACCAGCGAGCGAACGGTCCAGTTCCACCTGAGCAACCTCCTCGCAAAGGCGCGCGCGTCATCGCGGACCGAGCTCGTCCTTCACGCGCAGCAGCGAGGATGGCTGATCTAGCGGCGCATCGCCGCCACCGGGCAGCGTGTCTCCGCCGTCCACGGTCAATCCCCTCACCGTCAGCTTCGACCTGTGGAAATTCCGAGGGAAAACCTGTGGTTTTCCACAGGTTACAACGCGGGCTGGGTGTGGTAGCTTTGACGGCGATGGAGTGGTGAAGAGGCGACCGGCAGGGCGCGCGGCATCTGATCGCCCTTCACTACGGCTTCCGTGATCGCTCCGGGCCCAGGTCGCTCCCGGGTGTAGCTGGTCACCGGTAGCGTCTCAATAGGACCAGCGCTGGTCGGAGGGGATCACCAGCCAGACGCGCCCACCGGCCGAGCGTCTCCGGTCACGGGATCGGCCAGACTCTACGTTCCCGAGCGGTGGTGCGCGCTGCCACCACGGTCCCGTCGCGCCGGTGATCCTGGGGATCAGCGGACGGTCAAAGAAAGAAGGCGAGACTGGGAGGGGTCCGGCCCGGCGCCCGTGGGAAGATGCACCGGTCTTTGCCGCTGCCAGACATTTGGCTATTGGGGGGAAAGGTGCTTGGAGCTCGCTTCGGGTTTCAACTCTCGCGACGGTCTGTCGTCAAGATCGGAACAGCAGTCTTGTTTATCACAGGCGCATCTCGAATCTCGATGGCGGGACCACCATGGGCCTCGGAGCGGGTGGAGGGGCAGGCCATCATGCCTCAGGCCGAAGGAGAAATTCTGAACGTCCGGTCCCGTCGCGTTCTCTTCAGCGATCCCCGCGTACACCTCACCCCGGGTGCATGGTCGCCCGATGGAAAAGCGTTTCTGTTCAACAAGCTCACCGACCGGCGGACCAGGGAAGGCATCGACCCAAAGACGAAGGACCGGTACTCGATGGGCATCTATGAGCTGTGGGAATACTCTCTGGATACAGGACGACAGACGAAGCTATCTGACAATGGCTTTGGGGGGACGTGGTCGCCGGACGGCCGGCAGATCCACTTCCTGTCGTACAATTCGGATGGCCAGTCCGTCGTAGACCGCACGCTCGATCCCGCCACGGGCACGACCACGGCGGGGGTCACCAGCGAATCAACCTGGCTCCAGCAGGGCCCGAGCGGTCTGACTGCATTCGTCCGGGCAGGGCAGCTCTACGCGATGGGAGGCGACGGCCGCGTATCCTCGTGGGGCGGCATCACGATCGACGATCCCACGCAGGCGCGCTTTTGGCTCGCGCCGGATGGCTCGGCCATCGCCTTCGCCACGGGGAAGACGCTCGCGGTCGCATTGCTTCCTGGGGTGCGGGCAACTGTTGCAGAAGACTACGAATTCGGACAGTCGTATGTCTCCTGGTCCCCGGACAGTCGTAAGCTCGCCTATCTGAGCCCGCGTCCCCAGGCTCAGGTTCGCGTGTTCGATCGAACGGCCCAGGTAACAACCGTTCTTACGACCACGCCCGCAGCCTGGAACGAAGACTACCTGTTCCCGGACTGGCGTCCAGACGGGCGGATCATTACCTTTTCACGTCAGGTAAGGCGCTCCGGTGTTCCGGCTTCGCTCTGGGCAATTCGGGCCGATGGCAGCATGATCGGCAAGGTGGCGGATGACGTGATCGCAGCTTTCTGGTCCCCGGATGGCAATCGCCTGGTGTATCGAGGTGCGAGCGCCTCTGCGAACGTCGGTGTCATCGACGTTACCTAGCGGTCGATCGATCGAATGTTATCGAGCATCACGGGGCAATAATCTGGCTCGAGTTGGAGAAGAGCGAAGTGAAAAGAAGAGCGACACGCGCGCTGGCCGGGATTCCATTGGCCATCATTTTGTCTACACTGTTAGCTGTCGGCGACCTGGCAAACCCGTCCCCCACCGAAGCAAATCCCTCGTATGGCACCATTACGATCAACGTTATAGAGATCGAGTCATCGGGCACGTACTACTACAACCCTCCGTCGTCGACCGACTACGTAGCAGATACGCTCTGTAACGAGTGGCTCTGCTCGTGGCATGATCATGCGCTGTACGCCGGAGCCGTCAGCATCAGGAGCGCGGCCTTCTGGGAGATGAGCCGTCGCTGGGATACAACCAAGAATTGCCACGCTAGGCTGGTAAACGGCGGGTATTACGACACGCAGAGCAGTTATATCGACGGCGAGACCGACCAGCGGTACGTCCACGGCTCCGCCGTCGACAGGTACGGCAGCAGGCCGCTAAGTATTGTGGGCGGTGTACCCGATTGGCATGGGCACTACAGTAGTGGCTCGAGTACAGACTATATCTACACCGCCTACGGCTCAACCATCCAGAACGAGACGGAGACCCTGGCATCGCCTGGTAAATCCTGGGATCAGATCGTCCATCAGATCTACGACAATGCGAACACGGGAACGTGCAGTGATTACCACACTCTGAGCCCGACCATCGTGTTGAGCCAATCCTAGAGACGAATTATGTCGGCGATTTCGATGCGCGGCATCAGCCTTACGTCGGCAATGCGGCTTCTCATAGCGCTCACCTTGCTGCTCCCGTCGGCGGCGAGCGGCGCCCCGGATAGTTCGGCGGCCTGGATGCCAGAAATCGCCATCGTGTGGCCACACGATCTGCAGGGACGCCAGACCAGCGTATCCAGGTCTCAGCTTGTCAATGTTAGCGTTTGGCCAACCAGTCAGGTGAGCTGCGACGGGGGCCCTAATCCGCCGATCGACCTGTTCCTGGCGAGAAACAGCGAACCGGCGAGCAGCATCGGCATTGCGCCTCGGCTGATTCAACGGACCGTCGGCGGCGTGCGCTTCCCATCCGAGGAGTTCGAGAACGTGCCGGCGAACCTGGCCGTCGACCCCTTGGCGACATATACCTTCGTCTCGTTCGTCAATGGAATCCCCACCGGCAACGTCTGGGTCCACGCGATCGATTCGCGAACGTTCTTGCCGCACCCGGTGGTGCCGACGGGCTACAGCGGCTCCTCCCCGTCAGCAGTCGACACGCGGATCCAGATCGTCTTCCCACACGACGAGCGGGGCAACTTTGCTCCGGTGAACGAGGCGACCCGGGTCAACGTCGCGGTAGACGTGTTCGAGCACGGCACGCTCAACTCCGTGCCGATCGACTTCGAGCCCCGGATGACCGAACCGAGTCAATTCTTGACCGGTCCACTCGCCCTCTACGTCAGCGAGGACAATGCCCCGCTGCGAGCTATCACGGTCGTCGGCAGGCAGGCGGAGGTCTTGGGCGAATATCGAGTGACCTATACCGTGAATGGACACGTGTTTCCCCGTTGGGTGTTCAACGACCTCCCGGTTCAACCAGGCAGGCAGTATCACTTCCTGGTCATCGTGTCCGGAATCCGAACGTACCCGTCCATCTGGACGCACGCGGCCGACGGGCGCACATCGCTTGCCGCCCCGGCGACGCCGCCGCCCTGCGTATAGGCACGTTTGGGGTGCTCACGTGGGCCGGCGTGGGGCACCGGAGCCGTGTCCGGCACCGCCTCCACCGCCGACCCCGATCGCTGGCGCCCAACCCCGCCGGATTGCTCCGCAGATAGGCGTAGACGCGGGCGAGGTAGCGCGTGTAGAGCCCGGCAAAGGCCGGGGGATCTCGTCGTGCTGCCTGGACCAGGCCGGATTCCTCGGCCCGCGAGACGTCGCTCCCGTCGAGTGCCGCGGCCCCTGATCCACCCATCGCCGTTTCCGCCACTCGCCCCCGTTCCTGGGATCTTCTCCCGACTCGGCTTCACCTCGCCAGCCTCATAAGAAATGGCGCACTGGCGACCGATTTGTTCGGATTTCCTCGCCTGCGCGGGCACGCGCCGATGGCGAGGCGCCAATGGCGCTCGTCTCGGCGCTCCGGCGGTGCGACGTGGCCATTGCGCTTTGCGTCCGGATCCGGCAGTCGGGAACGGCCGTCGCTACTCCCCTCCTGCATGCGCGAGTTTACCCGTGGAAATTCCGAGGAAAACCTGTGGTTTTCCACAGGTTACAACGCGGGCTAGGTGTGGTAGCTTTGACGGCGATGGGAGTGGCGAGGAGACGATCGCCAGGGCGCGCAGTCAAGAATCAGCCTCCTCCCAAAGAAGGCACGAGACCGTATGGGAAAGAAGCCGGAACATTCAACGGACCGAGGGGAGATCAGATGCTAGTGGATTGTCACGGTGATGTTTCAGGGTGATTCACATCAAAAATCCGCTGTGGACGAGGGTCTCCGGCGCATCGAACCCGGTGAACTCACCTTGACGGACCACCAGTTCGTTAACCTTGAGCTTGGCGGAACGGAACGGGCACGCCCAGTATCAATGCGGTAGGGGTTTCACTAGCGTTACGATGCTGATGACGCTCCAACAGTACCGCGAGCTTTCTAGCGCCACCAACGTGCTTTTCGTCGACGTTGCTCCGGCGGCTGCGATCCAGGACTTCAAAGCAAGCTTCCCATCACTTGCTCGGGGAAAGCAGATTGCCGTCGCCTACGCACCGACGTTTTGGTACCATGAGGCAACTCGCGCGTGACGCCGTGAGCCGTAAGCCCGTGCCGTCGCTGGCGCAGTGTGGACCAGACGCCTGCAGTACCAATGTGGACGTGGTGGTGAGACGCCAATGAATTATCCTGAGCTGCGCGAAGGATCCCTGCCGACTGGCCGAGGATATTGGCGATCGTGGGCGCTATGGAGTGTCGTCTGCATTGTCGTAGGCTTCACGGCGTATCCGTTGACGAGTTTTTTTCAGGACTCGGTTAGCTCCGTTGAGGCCGGACTGCTGGGCAGCGCTATCCTCGCCGTCCACTCGTGGTTCCTCGACCCGCGGCGGATCACTCGGGGTCACGGTGGACCACTCCCGGCGGCCCTCAATCTGGGAGCAGCAAGTGTCGGCGCACTTTTCTGGATCCTTCAGCCACCTTTGGACGGGGTCGGTCCCGGCGATCGACTCGCGGGGTGGACACTCGCGTGGTTGGCTGGCACGGTGGTCGTCGGAGGGGTGATGCGCTGGATAACGTCGAGGTGGTCGCGATACTCGCCGTCGTAACCTTCTACACTTCAGAGGCCTGAGGGATCCGAAGCCGTGGGTGTCGACCTACCCTCGTGGAGTACCCCAGGCATCGGCACGGGACGACGGGATACGTCAAACACGGAGACGCGGAGTCGACACAGAGGGCACAGAAGCACGTCGGCAGTGATGAGGAATGAGAAGGAGCCAGACGTCAGGATCTGGAATCCGGACGTCGGAGCACTCCGTGATCACGTCATGCCCCGAGAGCTCACCTCTCCCGATCCCGGCGCCGCCCCATCGCCGGGTCTCCCCGCCTTCTCATCACTCATCACTTCGCAGTGTCTCGCTGGAAGCGACGCTCCGCCGTCGCGATGGCGTGGCGTGCGCGCCGGAGCGCGCGCCGTTGCGCGACGACGCGGATACCACCAGCGCTGGTGGCGGCGCGGCGAGGCGGAAGAACATCCCCTCGCCGGTCTTCTCCGCCACCAGCTTCTCGCCCTCGGGCCAGCGCTGGGCCAGCAGCACCCGCGCCAGCGGCTGATACAGCTCGCGGCGCAGCGCGCGCTTCAGCGGCCGCGCGCCGTACTTCGGATCGAAGCCGCGACTGATCAGGTAGTCGGCCGCTTCCGGCGCCAGCTCCAGCGTCAGGCCATGCCGCGCGATCAGCCGCTCGTTCAGTTCGCCGACCAGCCCGTGCAGGATGCGCCGCAGGTCGTCGTGGCCGAGCCAGTTGAAGACGACCACGGCGTCGATCCGGTTCAGGAACTCCGGCTTGAACTGCCGCGCCAGCGCACGATCGACGACCCGCTGGCGCTCGTGGTGCGGATCGACGTCGGCGGCCGTGCTTGGCCGGAAGCCCAGGCGCCGGTTCTCGGCCAGGTTCCGCAGCTCCTCCGAGCCGACGTTCGAGGTCATCACGATCAGCGTGTTGGTGAACGAGATCTCGGTCTTGCCATTCGCCAGGCGCAGGTGCGCGTTGTCGAAGATCTGCAGCAGCGACTGGTGGACCGATGGGTGTGCCTTCTCGATCTCGTCGAGCAGCAGAATGCCGGGCTTGCCCGGCTCGCCCTCGATCCGCGCCTTGTTGAAGAGCGTCTCGTCTTCCTGGCTGCCGACGTAGCCCGGGGGCGATCCGGCCAGGGACGCGGCGTAGTGGCTCTCGCTCAGACCGCTCATGTCGATGCGGCAGTAAAGATCCGGCTGGCCGTGAATCGCCTCGGTCAGCGCGCGCACCGTCTCGGTCTTGCCAACGCCGGTCGGACCGACAAAGAGGAGCACGGCGAGCGGTTTGCGAGGATCGTTCAGACCAGCCTCGGCGATGAGGAGCGCCTCTTCGAGCTGAATCAGAGCCTCGTCTTGATTGATGATCCGCCGACGTAAGTGCTGCATGATCTTTGCCGAGTCCATGGACGTACGCCTGTTCCTTTCTGTGGTCAAGACGTTTGACATAAAGATAGTGGAAGGCCAATTATACCACGCTCGACGAGATAAACAAAACCTGAACGAACGCGAGGGGTCTAGCGCGGCAGCGCGGGGAGCCCGACGATCTCTCGTCTCCATCCGAGATCGAGAACGGCCGGGAACGAGGCGGCGGAACGCGTCCGGCGATCGATCGCACCTCTTCCAGGGATGACGCTCTTCCGTTACTCTTCACCCGATCGTGAGTCCGAGGTGGAGACTCCGCCAGACGCGCTTGATTTGCGGCGCAAGTCGAGCACATCCCAGGCAAGTCTCACCTTGGGACGAGTTTCGTCGAGCCGGATAAGAAAACTCGCGAGGAGGATAAGACGTGGCCAAGATCAAAGAGATTCGCTGCATTCGCACCAGGCCGGCGGGCACCTGGGTTGTCGTCAAGGTCATCACCGATCAACCGGGCCTCTATGGGATCGGCTCGGCCCACGATTACAACCACACCGACGCGGCTGTCGACGTCGTCGAGCAGTTCTACGCGCCGCGGCTGATCGGCCGTGACGCCGGCCAGATCGAGGATATCTGGCAGTCGACCTTCACCTGCGGCTACTGGCGGAACGGTCCGATCCTGAATGCCGCGCTCGGCGGAATCGACGTCGCGCTGTGGGACATCAAGGGCAAAGAGGCCGGCATGCCGATCTACGCCCTTCTCGGCGGACCCTGTCGCGCGGCGGCGCCCTGCTACGCCCACGCCTCGGGCGAGACGGTCGAGGCGCTGGAAGACGACGTTCGGCGCTACATGGAAGAGGGATACCCGGTGATTCGCTGCCAGCTCGGCCCCTACGGCGGTGGAGGCTTTATCGATCCCGACCGGGCAAACCGGCCGCGCAACGCCTGGCCGCAGCCGCGCGTCTTCGACGATGAGCTCTACGTCGAGAACGTCACCAAGATGTTCGCCCACCTGCGCGCGAAGCTCGGGTTCGGGGTCAAGCTCACCCACGACGTCCACGAGCACCTGCGCCCGAACGTCGCGGTGACGCTTGCCAAGCTGCTCGAGCCCTTCCGCCTCTTCTTTCTCGAAGACGTCCTTCCTCCCGAGCAGATTGCCTACTTCCGCCTGATCCGCCAGCAGTGCACCACCCCCCAGGCGATGGGCGAGCTGTTCGTGAATCCCAACGAGTGGCTTCCCCTGATCTCCGAGCGGCTGATCGACTTCATCCGCGTGCGTGTCTCCAAGGTCGGCGGCATCACCCCGGCCCAGAAGATCGCCCATCTGGCCGAGTGGTTTGGCGTCCAGACGGCGTGGCAGGAGGGCGGCAACACCGACCCGATCAACCAGATGGCTGCCCTCCACCTGGACCTCGCGAGCTGGAACTTCGGCATCCAGGAGGAGAATCACTTCAGTCCAGAAGAGCTGGAGGCGTTTCCCGGGCACGCCGTCCTCGAGGGTGGCTACCTCTACGCGAACGATAAGCCCGGCCTGGGCATGGACGTCGACGAGGAGAAGGCGGCCAGGCTGGTTGATCCCGAGCGGGTTCGCCAGCCACGCTACGTCGCGGAAGATCGCAAGGCCGACGGAAGTGTCGTCCGGCCGTAGAGTCTCAACAGTGCTGGGAGCGGGGTACGCTCACCGCCGAGATACGGCTCAGTGATGAGTCACGAGTGATGAGTGATGAGTGATGAGGGGGCGGGGAGACCCGGCGATCGAGCGACGCGGGGATCGGGAGAGGCGAGCTCTCGGGGCATGAGGTGAGCGCCAGATGCTCCCGATGTTCGCATTCCAGATTCCGGCTTCCCGATTCCGACTCCTGACCGCCCCCGCCACTCATCACTATTCTATTCACTCATCCCACCGGTCGTGCCTCGGTGGTGACCCTTTTCCCGGCATCCCGCTGCAAAAACCGGGATGCGTCACGTCTCTGGATCGACGGGCTGCTCGAGGAAGACGACGAACTCCTCGCCGTCACGCACCGACGCCACGAGCCGATCCGTGGTGAAGCTGAGCGACCAGTCGGACACGCTGGCTCGCGCGAGCACCTCCGGCGGCGAGATGGCGAGATGACGGATGACCTGCACGTGCGGCCGCTGCTCCTCCCAGCGAAACGTCGGAACGAGCCCGAGCGGTTTCACCGCGTCGATGGCCGCGCGCTGCCAGCACTGAACTCCCTCGTCGCGGCGGACGAGCAGCGAGAGGGTATAGCCGAACAGCGGATGAGGGTGGCCATCGCTCGGCCGGGCGACGAGGTCGGTGGCGTGGATCGTGACGCGCGGTCCGCGGAGCACGCGCAGGCGCTCCGCGACCGCCTCGATCGACGCGGCGCCGTGGAAGTAGCCGACGGTCACGTGAAGCGGAGGAATCGTGCCGCCGGTGATCGCGGCGAGGCCCTGGAGATGATCGGCGAGCTTCCGAGCCTCCTGGGCAGACGGGAAAAGCATCACGTACCAGCTCCGTTCTCCTTGAACCCGCTCCACGCTGCCGTTCTCCGAGTTGCCCGAACGATCCCTGTATTGCCCCGGAGTCGTCGTCTTCCGTATAATACGCATCCCGGACGGATGATGTTATTGAATTATCTTCCGTCCGGAAACGGTATAATTATCGCAAGTGGTCGTTTGGCAGTCAGCACTCGTAGCGCAGGATGAGGGGGGTGGTTAGGGCTTGGTTTCCGGAAAAATGGCCCGCGGGCCAGATTCCGGAGAACTGTTCCTGACCGCCTGCTGTGCGAAGACGGTGGCAGGCGACGAGGAGTGGCAGAGACAGAAACGACCGAGGTCCTCGGCAGCAATCAGTCGACGCGTCCGGTGAGCTTTGCGCACGAAAGCGAGCGGGAGTTCGCCGCGATTCTCGATTACTACCAGATCCGCTGGGAGTACGAGCCGCGGACGTTCCCGCTTCGGTGGGATGCGAACGGTAACCCGATCGAGTCCTTCACGCCCGACTTCTATCTGGTCGACCAGGGGCTCTTCGTCGAGCTGACCACCTTGAAGCAGAAGCTGGTGACCAAGAAGAACCGAAAGCTGCGGCTGTTGCGCGCGCTGTATCCCGACGTTCGGATCAAGCTCTTCTACAGTCGGGACCTGAAGAACCTGATGGTGAAGTACGGTCTGCATCGGGGGCCCGCGGTCGCGAGTCGGAAGCCAGACGAGGGACGCGGCGAGACGATGAGAACGGAGCGTGCGAAAGCGGCGCTGACCAACGGCTCGAATCGCCCATCATCACGCCCGCGGGTACGTCAGGAGAGGGAAGTCGCGGCAGTATCCGGGTCCCGGGTTTCGGCGTCTGGAGGAACGAGAGGCGAGAGATAATGGGCCGAAGCTTTCGCCGCTTTCGCCATGCCTCTGCTGAGAAGACCGGTGAGACATTCTACGTCACGATCGAGCCACCGGCGAGCACGGCCGAGGCGCTTGCCTTCCTCTCCGAGGGCGAGACGATTGCCTGCGAGCCCATCGCCTACGGCTCCAACTACAGCTTTGCGCTTGTGCTTCGCCGTGGCGACGAGCAGCGTCTCGCCGTCTACAAGCCGCGGCGCGGCGAGGTGCCGCTCTGGGACTTCCCCGATGGCACGCTCTACCGGCGGGAGTATGCCTCGTTTCTGGTCAGCCAGGCACTTGGCTGGGATTTCATCCCGCCGACGATCATCGGCGACGGCCCGTACGGCATTGGAACGATCCAGCTCTACGTCGATCCCGAGCCGCGCGTCGATCCCGATACGCTCCGGCGGACCAACCAGGGCGAGCTGATGCGCATCTTCCTCTTCGACGTCTTTGCCAACAATGCCGATCGGAAGACCGGCCACTGCCTGCGCGATCGCCAGGGAAAGCTCTGGGGCATTGACCACGGCCTGACCTTCAACGTGGTGACCAAGCTGCGGACGGTCATTTGGGATTTCTGCGGCGAGCCGATTCCGCCGAACGTCCTCGCCGAGATGACCTCGTTTCTGTCGGACCGCACGCGCACCGAGGCGCTGAACGCGCGGCTGCGCGAGCTCCTCGACAAGTCTGAGATCTCGACCTTCTACGCGCGCATGGAGCGCTTGATCAAGCTCGGCAAGTTTCCGCATCTGGATCCCTACCGGAACGTACCTCGCGGCTGGTGGTGAAGGAGAGAAGCCCGTGCCCATCATTCGTCATCACGATGCCTACGCCTGGCAGCCAAATCCCGGCGTCGAGGCGCTCGACTTCGTTCGAGGAGAGATCGGCGCGAAAAGCCTGCTCACCGGCGTGGCGACGATCGAACCGGGCGCCGGCCTCGTCCTGCACACGCACGACTGCGAAGAGTCGGTCACGGTGATCGAGGGCGAAGCGACTGTCGAGATCGACGGCACCTTCTACCAGCTTCACCCCTACGAGACCTCCTACGTCCCGCCGGGCGTTCCCCACCGCTTCCTCAACCGGAGCGACCGTCCGGTGAAGATCCTCTACGTCTACCCCGCGATCAAGGTCGCGCGGATCCCCGTGTCGTGAAACGTTACACGTAAAACGCAAAGCGTAAAACGTCAGGGTGCTCCGCGGGGGGACGATGCGCCGCTCCAGGAGGCTACCTCCGCCATGCACCGTTACGTTTTACGTTTTGCGCTTCACGTTAGCCGAACGGGATCTCGGCCAGCCTGGAGTAGCGGGCGCCGCCGGGTCCAAGATGGCTCTGCATCAGGCTGGCCGAGGCAACCCGGAACCGTGGGCTGGTCTTGGGCGGCCAGCCCGCAGGCAGACCTCCGATCGCCGCGCGCTCGGCCGGCGTGGCCGTCTCGCGCACGCGCCCCAGCGTGAGGTGGGGCTGGAACGGGCGTTTCTCGCCCGGGAAGCCCAGCGGGACGGTCGCAGCCTCGACGCGCCGCTGACATTCGCTCAGGGCCTCCAGCTCGCCCAGCGTCGCGAGCCAGATCACCCGCGGCGCCTTTGCGCCGGGAAAGACGCCAATCTTCCCAACAGCGAGGTTCAGTGCGGGCTGGCCGGCCAGCTCGGCCTGGAGCCGCTCGATCAGGACCGGTACCAGCGCCGCTGGCACGCCGCCCAGGAACTTCAGCGTCAGGTGGATACCTTCCGGATGCACCCAGCGGACGGCCGGCGCGGCCGGCCCGAGCGTGCGCCGCGCCCGCTCCATCGACGCCTGGCACCAGGCGCGAATCTCCGGGGGAAGCTCGATCGCGACGAATGAGCGAACCGTCTCGTCGGCCGACATTGCTCGTTCCTTGCGCGTGGTTAAGAGTGTGCCGGCGTATTCTCCGTCGACCGCTCAGCCGGCCGACGACTCGATCAGCCGGCCGATCCAGGTACTGTGCTCGTCGTAGTGCTCCCAGGTATTGCCGTCGATCCAGCCGATCACCGGCCTCGGATCGCGCGGCTCGACGTTGGGCTGATAGTGGGAGTACGGGCGGAGCAGGTCGGCGTCGGTAAGCTTCGCCAGCATGGCGAGAACGCGCCCGTGGGTCTCGCGGAACGTCGCCAGGACGTCGGCCAGCGAGCGCTCGCGACTACGCCGCTGAATGATCGCGTTGAGCGCGTCCACGTCGTGGTTGGCTGACTCGGCCGAGGACGGATCGATCCCGATCGCGGCGTTGCGATCGCGCCCCTCGAGCAGCGCGAGCAGTGATTCCTCCCACGCCGCGACGTGGGCCAGGTGATCCTTGACCGACCAGCCGTCCAGCCCTGGTGTCGTCAGCTGGACCTCGCCCAGCCGAGCCACCATTTGCTCGAGCGCCGCGCGCGAATCTCGAATGCGCCGGAGCAGGTCGGCCTGTCGCGGCACGTCGAGCGCGATGACGCAGCCAAACGTCGGCTCCAGGTCGAGGCGCTCGGTGTGGACGTGGTTGTTCGTCGCCTGGACGTTCAGCGCGCGGATCGGATCCGGGCCGACCGCTCGGGGCGCCAGGTGCCAGGCATCGACGTGAAAGACGATCGCCGTACTCCCATCGGTGACGAACGCCTGAATATCCTCGGGGCGGAGCTCGGCCGCGCTCAAGCGCGGCGAGGCGACCACGACGATCATCGGCTTACCGCCGAAGGTGGCGAAGATCTGGTGATGATCGTGGTGACGATTGACGTAGGTGATGGGCAGATGATCCGGCTCGAGCGTCGCGACGTTGGTGAAGAACGGGAACTCGGTACTGGTCAGCACGACCTTCTCCGGACCGACGACTGTTCCAAACTCGGCGAACGCCTCCGGCGTCAATGGGCGCGGGGCAATCGTGACCACGCGCGGCGTGGTGGGCTGGCTTCCGGCCACTGCAATACCTCCGTGCGTACTCCGCAAAGCGGATGTGCCGGGCAGAGATGATTCGCGCTTTGCGTCTCGTGTCTTCCGTCTTCCGCTGCGCTATTTATATCAAACCGGCGAGATCGCGTATCATCCGGCAGCGCCCGCCGCGCCGGGCCACGAGCCATCGCCGCCAATCAGGTGGATGGCGTTGTCGCCCAGGATCGACCGCAGCGCCGGGTCCGGCAGGCCGAGTGCGCGCACGCGCTGGAGGAATGGCCCCTGGCGCAGCAGCGGAAAGTCCGTTCCGAAGAGGATGCGCTCGGCGCCGCAGATCTCGCTCGCGACGCGGAAGACCTCAAACCGGTAGAGAAACGTCGTCGCCGCGGAGTCGTAGAAGGTCTGGCGCAGGTCCGCCGCGACCTCGGGCATCAGCTCGTAGAACGGCAGGCCGCCGCCCCAGTGAGCGAAGACGAGGCGGAGAGCGGGATGGCGCCGGGCCAGCTCCCACGCCGCCACCGGCGAGACGTCGCCCTTACCGGGGTAGCGGTGCCCCACCGGCTCGCTCACGTGGATCACCAGCGGCCGCCCCAGCGACACGAGCGCCTCGGCCAGCGGATCGATCACCGTCCAATCGTCCAGCCGATACCCCTGGCCGTGGGGCATCAGCTCGCCCGCGCCGCGCAGCCCGGCACTGACCACCCGGCTCAGCTCGGCCAGCGTCGCCGCTCCCGCCCGTGGCTGAATCGCCGCGAAGCAGGCGAAGCGGCTCGGATAGCGCGACTGAACATCGAGAAGGTAATCGTTGTGCATCCGGCAGAGCGCCGCGTCGGTCCAGCCGAAGCCCAAGGCGAAGGCACCGGCGATGCCGTTCCGGTCCATGGACGCGAGGGCATCCTCGGCGGTCGCCAGGCGCGCCCGGGGATTCGTGTACAGCGCGGCGAAATGCGGATCCAGCGCGAGGAAGCGCTCGCGCTGGCTGATCACCTCGGGCGGAAAAACGTGGATGTGCGCATCGATGACGGGCGCAGCATCGGGACCGGGACTCCTGGACGTCTCTGGCGACTGGCTCTCCCCCGGGCCGACAATCGCGTCCCCACCAGCTGCCGGATCGGACGCCGACATCGCCTGACCCGGGACCCGGGGCGTTGTTCGTGCTAACTCCGGAGCCCTGATCCCCAATACGTGGTCCCCGCGGCTCACACCGCGTGGCAGGCCACCATGTGACCACCGCCGACGTCGCGGAACACCGGCTCGGTGTGACGGCAGATCTCCATGGCGATCGGACAGCGCGTGTGGAAGCGGCAGCCCGCGGGCGGCTTGATCGGGCTGGGCACATCGCCGGTCAGCACGATTCGCTTGCGCTTGAGCGTTGGGTCGGGGGTCGGGATGGCCGAGAGAAGTGCCTGGGTGTACGGGTGCAGGGGACGGCGGAAGAGCTCGTCAGTCTCGGCCAGCTCGACCAGCTTGCCCAGGTACATCACGCCGATCCGGTCGCTGATGTAGCGGACCACCGCCAGGTTGTGGGCGATGAAGAGGTAGGTGAGCCCGAACTGCTGCTGGAGGTCGCGAAGCAAATTGAGAATCTGCGACTGAATCGACACGTCGAGTGCCGAGACTGGCTCATCGCAGATGACGAACTTGGGGCGCAGAATCAGCGCGCGGGCGATGCCGATGCGCTGGCGCTGGCCACCGCTGAACTCGTGGGGGTAGCGGCGCGCGTACTGCGGCCGCAGCCCGACCAGGCTCATCATTTCGCGCACCGCGTCGTCACGCTCGGCGCGTGAGCCGATGCCGTGGACCACCAATCCCTCGGCGATGATGTCGCCAATGGGCATGCGCGGGTCGAGCGAGCTGTAGGGATCCTGAAAGATGATCTGCATATCGCGGCGTAGCTGCTTGAGGGCGTCGCCGCGTACTGCGAACACATCCTTCCCCTGGAAAAGAACCTTGCCCTCAGTCGCCGGAATCAGGCGGAGGATGACCCGGCCCGTCGTCGTCTTGCCACAGCCGGACTCTCCAACCAGGCCGAGCGTCTCCCCAGTGCGGATGTCGAGCGAGACATCGTCGACGGCGTGGACCTCGCCGACGGTGCGGTAGAGGATACCGCCGCGGATCGGGAAGTGCTTCACCAGATGCTGAACCGAGACGAGAGGCGCTCCGTTGGCGGAGGCCGGCGCCGCAAGTGCCATCTCAGTTTCCTCCAGACGGCGCATTCTCGTACAGCCAGCACGCCACCCTGGTCTGCCCGTGGGCCACGAGATCCGGCTCGCGCTCGCGACAGATCGGCATCGCCTGTGGGCAACGCGGCGCGAAGCGGCAGCCGGGGGGTAACCGCACCAGGTTGGGAACCGTCCCCTTGATCACGTTCAGGCGCGTCGCGCGGTCGGAGGAGAGCGAAGGGATGCTCGAGAGCAGCCCCTGGGTATAGGGGTGCTTCGGGTCGCGGAAGAGGGTGACGACGTCGGCCTGCTCGACGATCTTGCCCGCGTACATGACGGCGACCTCCTGCGCCATCTCGGCGATGACGCCAAGGTCGTGGGTGATCAGGAGGAGCGCGGTGTTGTGCGACTCCTTCAGGGCCCGCAGGAGCTCGAGAATCTGGGCCTGGATCGTCACGTCGAGCGCCGTCGTCGGCTCATCGGCGATGATCAGCTCGGGCTGGCAGGAGAGCGCCATCGCAATCATCACCCGCTGGCGCATGCCACCGCTCATCTCGTGCGGGTAGGCGTGGTAGCGCTGCTCGGGCTGAGGAATGCCCACCTGCCGCAGGAGATCGATCGTTTGCTCGTGCGCCTGGGCTCGGCTGACCTTCTTATGAGTGAGGATGGCCTCGGCGATCTGATCCCCGACGGTGAAGACCGGGTTGAGCGAGGTCATCGGCTCCTGAAAGATCATCGCGATGCGCCCACCCCGGATCTCGTACATCTGCTCCTGAGTCAGCGCCAGGAGATCGACCCCGTCGAGGGTGATCTGCGAGCCGGCGACGATCTGACCTGGCGGCGGGACCAGTCGCATGATCGAGAGCGACGTGACGCTCTTGCCGCAGCCAGACTCCCCGACCAGCCCGACCGTACGGCCGCGCCGGATCACCAGGTCGATGCCATCGACAGCCGGTACGATACCGTCGGACGTGTAGAAATACGTCTTCAGATTGCTGATACGCAGCAGCTCGTCGCGTCCATTTTGCATATCATTCTTCACGCGCACGCCCCCCTCGAGCCTTCCAAAGGTTCGAGCAAACAACCTGGGCCGAACTCGCGCGTAGTCTAGCACAGGGATCTCAATTACGCAATTTCCACCGGATACGCGAACGTCAGGGCAGCGGGTTCGGGGGTACTCTTGCCTTTCGCGCTATCAGGAAGTAAACTAGCGCTACCCCAGGCAGGCTGGAAACAAGAGGGTCGCAGTTTTGAGCGCAGACGCCTCCGCGTACCCCGCGGGCTCGCTGGTTCACGCCCGCGGGCGGGACTGGGTTGTCCTGCCGAGCCCTGATCCCGCCGTTCTTCTGCTGCGCCCGCTGACCGGCGGCGACGAGGACACCGCCGGTCTGTTCCTCGCACTCTGCGGTCGCGCGCTGCTGCCCGATACGTGATAGGGTTATCCGCGATCCGTAGCTGCGGGAACCAGAAAAGGTCCGACGAGGACCGTACATACCGTTTCGAGGAGAGCTTTCTCACGAGTTGTTTGATACGGTACCGCGTGGAGATTTCCGAGTCGTCGGAGGAATTCAGCGGCACGTGCAATCTGCGAGTTCCGCGTTCCTCCCATCGCACGTCCGTCGAAGGGACGGAGCGCGAGGGGGTGAGTCTGAACCAGTACGTGGGGACGCTGCTCGCGGCGCGCGACGCCGACGCGTGAGCTGAGAGCGCTGTCGCCAGGCTCGAGTCCCAGACCGGGGCGATCAGCCAGCGCCTCCGGTGCCGGTGACAGACAGGATCTTCGCAATCATCTGTGACGTGGCCGCCCGGTCAACACCTGGCCGCGCTTTCACGAGCACGTGTCGACGACGGGGCGAACGGGTTGGGCGCCGGTGGGCCTGCCAGTACACAAGAGAGGGGTCAGGCCCCCTCGTCGCCGAGCAGGAAGCCCGGTGGCTCCTCGAAGGCGTGGCGGGCGGCACGGCTCACGAATCCCGGCGCCGACGAGTAGTCCATGCATCTTGACGGCGGATCGCGCTGAACTCCCTGTCGCCGACTTTGCATGCTTGGCATCAGGTCCGATTCTCCTCGATCCAGAGATTCCTTGTGCGCCCAAAACGCGCCACCCGGAGGCTCAGCCAATGAACGTTTTCGCGCCGGGACCGTCGTGCGCCGAGCACCGCCAAGTCGCACCACGCATCAATCAGGCGGGCGAAGCCGACCGATGAGGACGACCGATGGGCCAGCCATCACTCCGGCTCGGACGCAGATACATTGGTCTCTCGCGGCTGCCGCTGCGGCTTTTCTCGTCTTCGTCGGCGTCGCGGTTCTGGTTCAGGCGCGGATGCTGGCCGGGGTCGATCTCGCGGCGGCCGAGGCCAAGCAGGCCATCGTCAGTGCCTCCCTCGACCGCTTCTC
>CADDYW010000055.1 GCA_902810745.1 Chloroflexota bacterium
CGTCGAGCACCGGGCGGTATGAATACGCCGGCCGCTGTCCAATTCCCCGGTGGGAGTGGGCGAGGATGAGGGGCGGAGATCATCAGTTATGCCGCGGATTCACGCCCTCACCCCGGCCCTCTCCCAGGGAGAGGGTTGGGCGAGTCGGATCTTGCCGCGCCAGGATCCCCCCGACGTGACCTGTCGGGGCTGTCGAGCCGGGGCCGCGTGGGTTCCTCGAACCACGCGGATCGGGATCCGAGGCGACCCGTCGATGCAATCCGCCGCTCGATCTGCTCCCGCTCAGCCCAGCAGCCCGGCCGCGCGCAGCCAGTAGTCGATCAGGTACACGCCCGCGCCGACCAGAAATGCCGCGGCCAGACGGTGGACATAAGGAACCAGCGTCCGCAGCCAGCGGTGGATGGCGCCCTGGAAGAACGTTGCGCCGAGGACCACGACGGTGAGGACGAGACCCATCCCGAGCGCGTAGGACACGAACTGGCTCACGGCAAACAGGAGGTCGCTACTGGCGAGGGCCAGGCCCACGACGACGAGGAATACCGGAAGCGTGCAGCCGAGCGAGGCGATCGCGTAGCCGATGCCGAAGAGAAAGAGCGAGCCCAGGTCCTGGCGCGGCGAGACGTAGCCCATCGCCCGGCTCGCCGCGAGCAGACCAACCGAGCGATCCGTCAGCACGAGCCACAGCCCGAGGCCGAGCAGCGCAACCCCGACGGCGACGCCGCCGGCCGGGAACCAGGAGCCGAGTGCCCGTCCCCCGGCGGCGAAGATCAGCCCGACCGCCGCGAAGATGGCGACAAAGCCCAGCGTTGCCATGACCGCGCGCAGCACGCCGTGCTCGAGGCGCGACGTCCAATCACGTCGAGCCCCGGCGTCCTTCCCGATCGAATAGGCGACGAGCGACGGGAGCAGGAGCACGCCGCAGGGATTCACGGTCGCGACCATGCCGGCGGCGAAGGCATAGCCAACTGGGAGCATGGCCGTCAGCGTGCTCATCCCACCGAAGCTGCGCTGAATTCCCTCGCCCAGAAGCAGAAAGATCGCTCCGAAGCACAGCCCCAGAATGGCAAACGCCAGACCCGCGCGATCGATTCTCAGGTGGCGGCTCGATTGTGTAACCGAGGAATCGCCGATGATACTCATGGAGAGGCCAATCCTTGTGCACCCGCGACGCGTCGGTCACGGACCAGCGTCGTCCGTGCACATTATATGCGCTGGAGCCCGCGTCGCGCCACCGCGCTGACGACCGTTAGCGAGCCAGGCGGTCGACCAGGAACTCCTCGAACCGAGAGGAGTCGACCTCCAGCGCGACCTGCGCATTGGCGGGCGCGTCGTCGGCGGGCGTGCGCGCGAGGATCATCCCCGCGGTCATGTGCCCGGCCGTTTCGACGTCCAGGTGCAGGGTCTCGGTCCGGACGAGATCAGGCAGGAGGATCGTCGCGGCGGCCAGCGGATCGTGGAGAAAGGTATAACCGCGCTGCTGGAACGGGGGGTACAGCTCGACCTGACCGGCGACCGCCTGATGAAACGGGGTGCCTCGCGCTCGAATCCGGGCGACTGCCTCGGGACGAATCCGCACGCGCGTGGTCACGTCGAGGGGGATCAGGGTCGTCGGAGCACCTGCCGATAAGACGATCTGGGCGGCCTCCGGGTCGCTCCGGACGTTGTGCTCGCAGTATGGAAGGTTGAAGCGGCCAGGACCACGCACTGCCCCTCCCATGACCGTGAGGTGCGCCAGGAGTCGCGGCAGGCGCGGCTCCCGGAGGAAAGCCAGCGCCAGGTTCGTCAAGGGCCCGATCGCGAGCAGATGGATCTGACCGGGCCGATCCGCGATCGCGCGGACAAGGAAGTCGACCGCGTGCTCGGACCGGGGGCGCAGGGACTCATCGGCTGGCTCCAGGAGGCCCTTCCCCTCGTGCCCGGCCCAGTACACCGGTCGCTGGCCAAGGAGCGGACGGGAGACGCCTGCGAAGACGGGAAGATCCGAGCGGCCGGCGAGCTTCAGGAGCTTGAGGACCATTCGGGCACGCAGGTCGACGTCGCCGTAGACGCAGGTCACCCCCTGGAGATCGATCTCGGGCGACGACAGGAGGAGCGCGAGGGCGAGGCAATCGTCGACGTCAGTCCCGATGTCGGTATCCAGGATCACGGGGATCGCCACGCGCCAACCTCCTGGTGCACAACACGGCGTCGGGGCCTGCACGGACGCGAGGCCCGGCGCTTACGCGGTACTCCACGCGGCAACGGCGCAGTCAGCGCGGTACCGTGGGTTCGCCCGCGATTGTACCGAGCCGACGCGCGCCGTGCAAGCGTCGGCACCGAGCGGTACGCTGGCGACGTGACCGCGACGGGCGACAGTCAGCAGAGAGTCGGCCGTCGTTACGAGCGCGGCGCGAGAAGCTGTCGTGACAGGAGGGCGTAGATGAAGACGACGATGATCGTGCCGATGAGCGCCGAGATGATCGGCACCCCGAAGATCACCGGACCGATCGTTCCGAGAATCGCCGCTCCGAGCCAGCTTCCCACCATGCCCGCGAGGATCGCGCCGAGGAAGCCATACGGTACCTCACCGGGGACGATTGCTTCGGCGATCACCCCGATCACGCCCGCGACGACGAGGGTCAGCAGCGCCCCGATGATCGAGCCCGCGAGACTGAGCAGACCAAAGAAGGCGATGATCGCGAGAATCAGCAGGAGAATGAGAATGACAATCGGCATACTCGCGCTCCTTTCAGGATCCGGGCAAAGGTTGGCAGCTGCCAGCACGCGGCAACACGGTCGACCGCGTGGTCTCGTGGCTCCAGCCAGCACCGCGAGACACGCCCAGATGTGACCATACCATCAGCAATGATCGTGCCAGCCCGCTCAACGTGACGTAAGATCTGCCTCTTGACGCGGGGCGTACGATGGTAACTCGGTAGCTTTCGTCTGACAGGAGCGGACGCGGTGGTGAGTCGTCGACGCTTTCTGATCGCCGCCGGTGCCCCGCTAGTTGCCGTGGCGGCTGCGTGCGCCGGTCCATCTCCGGGCTCACGCCCGGCCACGGCGACCGGTTCGGCGGCCCGCGTGGCGGGCTCGGCCGAGCTCGCGCGCTTTGCCTTTATTGGCCAGACGCTGCTCCATCGAACCTTTGGCGGGATGACGATCGAGGGTCAGATCAGGAATCCGACCGACGGACCGTGGACGGTGACAGTCAGCGCGGTGCTGATCGACGGGACCGGGAAGGTGGCGGGTACGGTGGAGGGCATCGTCAGTGACGTCCAGCCGGGCCAGACGAAGCCGTATCTGCTGCAGAGCGATCATCCGCCCGCGTCGATCGCGGGCGTCACGCTGACGGTGAAGTCGGCGATTGCCGGACGACTGGTTCCGAAGTTCCAGATCGACGGCGTCACCCTGACTCGTGGTGACGCCGGGCTGGTCGTCGTCGGTCAGCTCACGAACCCGGAGACGGTCCCGCATTCGATGACGCTGATCGCGACGTTCTGGGACGGCGAGGGACGGCTCGTCGGAGCGGCGGAGAGTGAGCTTGTGAAGGTGGGAGGAAGCGAGACGCGGCCATTCGCCATCGGCGTGACTGACGACGTGAGCGCGTACCGGGTGGTGCGGGTAGAGGTCGACACGCTCGTCGACTAGGGACAGGCCGGGCGCTCTGCTCACTATTAGAACAATAATATCTAGCACAATCGCCGCGCTCGGGACCGGTCAGTCCGCCGTCCTCGCCGGGCTCAGAGCCCGTCGTAGCTCGGAGATGGTCAGCCCCAGCACCTCGGAGAGGTCCGCGTAGACGCTTTCCTCCGGCGCGCGCAGCCCGTAGAGCCAGCTGTACACCGTCTCCGGAGGGAGCGCGAGACGACGCGCCACGGTCGCCCCGGACAGATTGCGATGTGCGATCATCGTGCGTAGCCAGGCGTCAAATGACGCGTGCGAGATTGCCATCGTTCCTCCCTCGATCCTGAGATCAGGCGGCACCACCGTCGGCCGCGAACGTCGACGGTGCCGCGAGCCAGCTACTGGACAAACGACGGGAGCAGATCGCTCGACCAGAGATCGTGGTTGACCAGGTCGAGGACCAGCGACTGGATCCTGCTCAGGTCCACGTGCAGCGGATCGACGCGGTTGTCGAGCGATCTGCGGTCTGGTGCCATCCAGCTCCAGATGACGGCTCGCTGGTTGACGATGATCGTCAGCGAGCGCTTCGGGGGCGGATCGAGCCACTCGAGCGTGTGCGCCATCCCTTCCAGGCGCAGGGACGTCGAATAGCGAAGCGCTCCGCCCGCTGCCAGCACGGCCTGGCGGAACACCTGCGGAACCGCCTTGAGAACCATGTCCGCCCACCGGTCCCGATCGATGCTGGGCGCCGGCTGACGCGATGCCGACGGATTCCGCTCGGACTGCCGCGCAGCCTCGACGTGGCTGCGAATCTGATCGACAAAGTCGTCCGTCGTCAGGTCGACCGGAGTCAGACGCGGCCGACCTCGCTCGGGCGGCGCCGTGGGCGTGACCGCGACCCGCGCGAAGACGGGCTCATCCTCGATCGCCATCGCTGCGCCGCGCCGGGCGATCACATTCCGGGAGCTCTCTCGTTGCCTCACTAGTCCTCCACCACCAGTCGGATTCGTCCCGCGGACCCTTGCCACCACGGAGCGTGCGCAGGCCTCGGTGCTCGGTCCTGCCCTATAGACTATCAGGGCTAGGACGATCGGGGGAGAGTAAAAGGTCCCGATGCCCTGGAGGAGAAGCACGGCTCTACCTAGGTAACCGGCGTCATCGCGTAAGAACTTTGTACCTACCCACCCGCGCCCGTGCACGGCGAGGGGGGCGGTCAGGGTCTGGCTCCCGGGGAAATGACCGGTGACGCCGTCTCACCACGCGCTCTTCTCGAGCGTCTCCCTTCCGAGGACGCCCGCGCCGCCGACCGGTCCCGCCAGGCACGCGAAGTTATGTCACGTCGTAACCGGCCAGCGTACTATCCGGTGACGATGATCACGGCGCCCGTGGCGACGCCGCCACACTCTCGGTCGGCGAGACACTCGAGCATGCAGGCAGGATCAAGGCAAACGGTGCGGTGGCTCCTGCTGCTCCTGACCACGCTGCTCGCGCTTGGTGGCTGCACCGCGGAGACGGGGCCGCGCGCGCGGCGAGCAACGCCGACCGTATTCGCGGCGGCCCGTGCCCCGATCGGCCCATCGCGGGACGTGACCCCGACGCGTCGGCCGGCGCAGCCGCCATCCCCGGTCGCCACTTCGCCTCCCTCCGGAGGTCCCGCGCGTTTCACCGTCACCGTTCGCCAGGATCCGACGCTGGGCAGAATACTCGTCGACGGCAACGGACGCACCCTCTACCGCTACACGAGGGACGGTCCCAACGCGAGCGCCTGCGCCGGTCGGTGCGCCCGATCCTGGCCACCGCTGGTCGCGACCGCGACGCCGACCCTCGACGACCAGGTTCCGGGTCGTCTCGGCCTCATCACGCGCGGCGATGGAAGCCGGCAGGTCACGTATAATGAGATTCCGCTCTACTACTCCGCGGGCGACAGGCAGCCGGGGGATACGGCGGGCGAAGGAGACGGCCGGACGTGGCTCGTCGTCCGACCCGGCGCACATTTTCGGGACGATCTCGCCCCAGCGCGGTAGAATGGACTGGAGAGCACCGGCAGCGTCCTTGCAGCTGGGCCATCGACGCCCTTGCGAACGGAAGGATGATTTCTGATGGTTGGTCCCAACGCGCCACGCGGTGATTCCGCCCCGAGCGCGCGCCGCGACCCCTTCGCCTGGTATCAGATGATGCGCCGCGATGCGCCGGTGTGGTATGACGAGCGCAGCGCCTGCTGGAACGTTTTCCGCTACGACGACGTTCAGCGCGTTCTTCAGGATCACGCCACGTTCTCGTCGAACCTGGCGCGAGCCGCGCCGCTCGACGCCCGTGACCCGATCCAGGCAAGTATGATCGCGACGGATCCGCCGCGACACCAGCGCCTGCGGTCGCTCGTGAGCAAAGCTTTCACTCCCCGCGCGATTGCCGCGCTCGAGCCGCGAATCGCCGCGATCACGGACGAGCTGCTCGGGCGTGTCGTCGACGCCGGCGAGATGGACGTGATCGACGACCTTGCCACTCCATTGCCGGTGACGGTGATCGCCGAGATGCTCGGCGTTCCGACGGCCGATCGCGAACGCTTCAAGCGCTGGTCGGACGCGGTGGTCGGGGAACCCGACGCCTACCGCGAAGCGCCGCACGCCGAGCGCGACCTGGCCGAGTACTTCATGAATATCGTCGCCGAACGACGTCGCGCGCCAGGCGACGACCTCATCAGTCACCTGCTTCAGGCCGAGGTCGACGGACAGCGGCTGTCTCTCGCGGAGATCCTCGGGTTCTGCGTCCTGCTGCTGATCGCCGGCAACGAGACGACGACGAATCTGATCGGAAACGCGGTGCTCATCTTCGGGGAGAATCCGGGGGTCCAGGAACGGCTGCGACAAGACCCATCGCTCCTGCGAACGGCGATCGAAGAGGTTCTGCGCTATCGGTCCCCGGTCCAGGCGCTTCCGAATCGTGTCGCCACGGTCGATACCGAGCTGCGTGGTCAGAAGATCCGGCGTGGCCAGCAGGTCGTGTTCTGGATCGGCTCCGCCAACCGCGATGAGTCCGTGTTCGCGGATGCCCAGTCTTTCGTCGTCGATCGCACGCCGAACCCGCACCTGGCCTTCGGGGCCGGCGTCCACTTCTGCCTCGGAGCACCGCTCGCGCGTCTCGAGGCAAAGATCGCCCTCACCCGGCTGCTCGAGCGCTGTCCCCATCTCGAGGTGATCGACTCCGGCGTTGTGCTCAGCGCGAGTCCGATCGTCTACGGGCCGAAGAAGCTGCCGGTGCGGTTCGGAGATCGATGAGCTAGACGGGTAGAGCGGGGAGAGACCGATGCCACGTGCTCGCGCTCACGTTTTCATTTCGGGCCGGGTGCAAGGCGTGGGCTTCCGCTATTCGGCGCAAGACCTGGCCGCGCGCCTAAAGCTGGGCGGCTGGGTTCGCAACCTGCCGGACGGCCGGGTCGAGGCGGTCTTCGAAGGCGACGAGGACGCCGTGCAGCGCATGGTCGACTGGTGCCGAGAGGGACCGCCCGGTGCCTTCGTCGAGCGGGTCGGGGTAGACTGGCAGCCCGCGACCGGCGAGTTTCGGGAGTTTCGGATCGAGCGGACCGGGTGGTCGTAGAATTTGATTGACCACGGGGGACGACCGACTTATAATCTGCCGTGGCTTCCATTCTGGTCCGCCGTGACCGTCTGTGAATGGTGGCGCTGGCTTATTCGCTCGCAGAGGAGTATTCACCCGATGGAAGGTGACCGTAGTCAGCCTCCCAGTACCGGGAGGACGACTGGTCGCACGGGATTGCGTCAGGCGAAGCGACGAGTGGTGCGCTGAGACATCGCTGAGATTCCTCTCTTGCCTCCGACCTCGCTTCCGCCCAAGCAATCCTCCGTGGAAGCGGGGCCGCAGAGGCAGGTAGCCTCGAGTCTATCCCCTCTGTCCCCTGCTGTCCAAATGAATCTGAATCGGTGATGGCGCTGGGCCGCCGGACGTGGCGCGCGTGCTCACGGGGCTTTCGGCGACGACTGAAAGGTCCGCGAGCGATTCGTGCGCGCAGGTGCGGATGTGCCGTTCTGGAAGGAGAGATCGATGGACCCGGACGGTAGTTGTCTGTCTTCCGATCAGTCTATCCGCACGCCGCCACGTCAGGTCGTCGACCAGTGATGCAGGGAACCTCCCGCGTGGTCCGCGTGCTGAATAGACCGCACCAGATTTTCGCGGGAGGTTCCCAACTTCACAACCGGAGACGATCATGGCCAACATCAGCACTCGCGCCCCAGGGGTTCTTGCCCGTGCGCTCGGTCGAGCCCGTGGGAGCGCGCCCAACGCGGTGTCCAGCTCGCGGGTATCGGAGCGCCTGCTCGCGGCGGCCCAGTGTGCGACCGCCGATCAGGTATTCGAGCTTCTCGGCACCACCCCCCTTGGACTCACCAGTGCGGAGGTGCAGCGCCGAACCGAGCTGTACGGGCCCAACGAGATTGCGCACGATACGCCACCTGCCTGGTACGTCCAGCTCGGCCAGGCATTCCTGAATCCGTTTATCGGCGTTCTGGCCGTTCTGATTGTCGCCTCGTTCTTTTTGGACGTGCTTCTGGCTGACCCCGCCGACCGCAGCTATCGGGTGATCGCCGTGCTCTCGACGATGATCGTCGTGAGCGCGCTCCTGCGGTTCTGGCAGGAGCACAGCTCCTCGCGGGCAGCAGAGCAGCTCAAGGCGATGGTCCGCACGACGGCGACGGTCCTGCGTCAGGACGATGCGGGCGGCCCGGTCGTGCAGGAGGTTCCGCTCGCCGCGCTGGTTCCGGGCGATGTTATCCAGCTCTCCGCCGGAGATATGATCCCCGCCGACGTTCGGCTCCTGACCGCGAAGGATCTGTTCGTCAGCCAGGCCGTGCTCACCGGCGAGTCCCTCCCGGTCGAGAAATACGACGCGCTCGGCGAGGTCGCACAAAAATCGGTGGCCACGACCGGTGCGCGGTTCACCAGCCCGCTCGAGGCACCGAACGTCGGCCTGATGGGCACGAGCGTGAATAGTGGGATCGCGACCGCGGTCGTCGTCGCGACTGGCGGCGACACCTACTTTGGCTCGATGGCCAGGAGCCTGGTTGGAACGCGTGCAATGACGAGCTTCGACCGGGGCGTCAGCAGCGTCAGCTGGCTGCTCATTCGCTTCATGCTGGTCATGGTGCCCATCGTTTGCGTTATCAACGGTCTCACCAAAGGGAGCTGGATCGAGGCGCTCCTGTTCGGACTGTCGGTCGCGGTCGGGCTCACCCCGGAGATGCTTCCGGCGATTGTCACCGGGAATCTCGCGCGGGGCGCAGTGGAGATGGCTCGCCGAAAGTCAATCGTGAAGCGGCTCAATGCCATTCAAAACTTCGGGGCCATGGACGTGCTCTGCACCGACAAGACGGGAACCCTGACCCAGGATCGCATCATCCTCGAGCAGCACCTCGACGTTCACGGCAACGAGAGCGAGCGTGTCCTGGAGTACGCCTACCTGAACAGCTTCTACCAGACCGGCCTGAGGAATCTCCTGGACGTCGCCGTGATCGACCACGCACGCGAGCAGCACGCGTCCTGCCAGAATCTGGTCTATCGCAAGGTCGACGAGGTGCCGTTCGACTTCACCCGACGCCGCCTCTCGGTGGTCGTGACCGAGAATCCCGACCGCCATCTCTTGATCTGCAAGGGAGCAGTCGAGGAGGTCCTCTCCGTCTGCTCCGACCTGGACGACGCGGGGGCGCGGGTCACGTTGACCGTGGCGATGCGCAACCAGGTCCAGGCCCTCGCGGAGGATCTGAGCCGAGACGGGTTTCGGGTGCTCGCGGTCGCCTATCGGATGTTCGACGCGTCGCGTCGAGAGTACCGCGTCGCGGACGAGGAGCAGCTGGTGCTGCTGGGCTTCCTCACCTTTCTGGATCCACCCAAGGACACGGCCGGACCGGCGATCGCCGCGCTCCGAGAGCACGGCGTCGCGATCAAGGTACTGACCGGTGATAACGAGCTGGTGACCCGCAGGGTCTGCGCCGAGGTGGGACTGGAGGCAGGACGGGTCCTCCTGGGCCCGGAGGTCGAGGAGCTCTCCGACGACGAGCTGGCCGAGGCCGTGGAGACGACGACGGTCCTGGCGAAGCTCTCCCCCACCCAGAAATCCCGCGTCGTCCGCGCGCTCCAGAGGAACGGTCACACCGTGGGCTACCTGGGCGATGGCATCAACGACGCTCCCGCGCTCCGCGATGCTGACGTCGGCATTTCGGTCGACACCGGCGCCGACATCGCGAAAGAGTCAGCAGACATCATCCTGCTGGAAAAGAGCCTGCTGGTCCTGGAGGAAGGGGTCGTCCTAGGGCGGCGGACCTTCGGCAACATCATCAAGTACATCAAGCTGACTGCCAGCTCGAATTTCGGCAACATGTTCAGCGTGCTTGGATCGAGCGTGATCCTGCCCTTCCTGCCCATGCTGCCGATTCACCTGGTGCTGCTGGACTTCACGTACCACCTGTCGCAGACGTCGATTCCCTGGGACGGCATGGACGAGGAGTATCTGAAGAAGCCGCGGAAGTGGAACGCGGGCGACATCGGTCGCTTCATGGTCTGCATGGGACCGATCAGCTCGATCTTCGACTACACGACCTACGCGTTGCTGTGGTTCGGGTTCGGCGCGACAACGGCAGCGCACCAGTCGCTGTTTCAGTCGGGCTGGTTCGTCGAGAGCCTCCTCACCCAGACGTTCATCGTGCACATGATCCGTACCGAGAAGATTCCGTTCGTCCAGAGCTGGGCAACGCCGCCGGTGCTGGTGCTGACCGCGCTGACCTGCGCGGCCGGGCTCTACCTTCCGTTCTCGCCCCTGGGAGCGAGCGTGGGGATGACGCCGCTGCCGCTGACCTTTTTCCCCTGGCTCGTCGGGACACTGGTCGCGTACGGCGCGCTTGCCCAGATACTGAAGTCGATCTACATTCGCCGGTTCAAGATGTGGCTCTAAAAGCGAATGACCAAAAAGGGAGGATCTCCGATGTCCGTGAAGAATGATCTGCTTCGCGCGCTGTTCATGATCCTGGGAATCGTCCCCATCATGCTGCTCGGCCTGAGGTCCGAGGCGCTCGCGCTGATTCTATCGCCGGTGGTTCTACTTCTCCTGTGCCTGGCTGCGCTCGTCATTCCCTGGCCGGACGAAGCGAGGGCGTGACGGGCGCTGCCCTCGCCAGCAAGGCGATACGAACGGAGGAACCGCCGGCGCCGTGAGTCGGCGGTTCAGCGTCGTATCGAGCGCAGCCGCCGACCGGCGGGTTGACCTGGGCCGCGGATCGTCACGCCCAGCGGTAGGTGCTCGGCCTCTGACAGGCGATGCTCGCCGGGCGTGGCACGCGCGTCCGCCGCGCTTTGTATGGTGGGTCGACGTTCTTCTCGCGATCCTGGACGCCACCGTCGCCTACGCCGTGGTCACGCTCGCCACCCGCCAGGCGTGTAAGATCCCTTCTGGTTTGATCAGTCGCCGGTGACGATTCCGCGGGAGCTCGCGGAGGCGACCGCCGAAGCGTAGCCGACGTGCGATCCGACGAGTGGGTGTCCATCGGGCTGGACGCAGTCGCGACGCTTCTGCGAACATCGTTGGCACTGGCCGTCGGAACGGTCTGGACCTCGCCGCGGTGGTGCTGATGCTGCCTGGCACCCGGTGGTACATCCTGTTCAACGTCATCGCGGAGCGATGACGATCCCGGCCGATCTGCGCGAGTCGGCGATGGTCTACAAGCTTACTGGCTGGCGGCGCTGGCTGACCCCGATTCTCCCGGCCATCTTCCCTTCGCGGGTGACCGGCATGATCACCGCGACGGGAGGTGCCTGGAATCGTATTATCTCCGACGAGAGCGCCGGGCAGTATGAATAGGCAGGCAGCCGTCCCATCCCCGGTGGGAAAGGGTGAGGGTGAGGGCCGAAGGTCCTATGTTATGCCACGGACTCACGCCCTCACCCCGGCCCTCTCCCAAAGGCAGAGGGAGATAGCCGCCTCCCCGGCCGCTCAAGCTTTCTGCTCGGTGCGGTACGTGACCTCTGGCGTTCAGACCCGCAGCACCGTCCGGCTCGGGGCGGCGACCGCCGGCGCGGCGAATGGAGCAAACTCTCCGGCACTCCTGGCGGGTACCCTGGTGATGGCCACGATCGTGGTCGCTATGAACCGGCTGCTCTGGCATCGGCTGTACCGCCTCGCCGAGGAGCACTATCGCCCGCGGTAAAGAGAACGCGAGGTTCGGGGAGGCACCCGGCGAGAGCGGGTGACGCGCCGGAATACGACGTCCACGGTGACGACCGGCGCCCATTCTCCGCGTCACGACGAAGCCAGGGGGTCAAACGCCCTTCATCTCATCGGCTTGCTCCGTCGGCCGACGTTGATGTGACGCCACGGAGTCTTACCAGCAGCACTTGACACGCCTGTCCAGTGCTTCTAGAATCGCGCTCGGTACGCGGTTTCTGTGAGCTTCGCAGGCTTGCCGGGCGCGCGTCCGAGCTTCTGCGAGGTCGTATCGTGGCCCGCCAGTTCGCTGCCGGGTGGCGCCTGTACGTGGATCGGCTTGCCGAGCGGCTGGGCACCTCCTGCAAACCGGCGACGGACGCCCTTCATCGTCCGCTCAGGACAGAGTCGAGATCCGCGTCATTCTCCCGTGACCTTTCGTTTACCCGCGGTAACCTGCAGGGTAACTCCTGGCGCATAGTGTGGGCCAGAGGGCTGAGGCGCATCAGGTGAGTCCATCTGCTCGGACCGACCCAGCGACGGGCACATCCCACGGCCGGGTGCCCTCCAGCAGGGCTATCGTGTCCACCTGCCGCCAGGCATCCCGAGGGAGCAGCCGCACCACGTCCGGCCGGAGGACTGCCCGTGTCAGATCGGCCCGCATCACGCGCCCGCGTCCCTCCGGGTCGACGCCAGTATTGGCCTCGAGGCCTCCCACGCTGGTACAGCGAGCGGCAGGAGATCGCTGGGCGGACGGCCAGCGTTGCCAGGACGCAACGGGCGGCGTGTCGGTGGTACCCGTGCTGTCCAACCCTGGGCGGAGGATCGTGGCGCCGTCCGCGGGAAGCTGTCTGGTCACGCGGTGGGCCGGTCTGGCCAGACCGGCGGCGCGCCCTCCCCGGTCCCAGCGGTCACGCCAGCCCCGCCTTCGATACACCCGGCTGGATCGGCCCGCGCCAAGGAGGTGATGAACCAGCAAACACTCGGCTCCTACGAGCGCAGCGACCGGTTTCCCCGACTGCAGACAAACGCTAGAGCACGTTGCGAATGGGCTGACCCGTGGGAGGTCGTGGTGGGGGAATCACCCCTCACCAGCCACGTCAGCCGGTTGGCAAGCTGCCTTGAGGAAGAAGGAGTACGTAGGATGCCCATCGACGCAGCGACCCTCCGGACGATGTACGCGACCATGGTCAAGATCCGCTACTACGAAGAGCGGCTCGCCGAGATCTATCGCGAAGGGAAGACGCCGCTCTTCGACATCTCTGCCGGGCCGGTGCCGGGGGAGATGCACCTCGCGGCCGGCCAGGAGCCCGTGGCCGCGGGCGTCTGCCTCCATCTGCGCCCCGACGATACGGTGACCGCCTCGCACCGCCCCCACCACGTCGCCATCGCGAAGGGGGTCGACCTCAAGAAGATGACGGCGGAGATTTTTGGCAAACGCACGGGCCTGGGCAAGGGCAAAGGCGGCCACATGCATCTCTTCGATCCCGCGGTGAAGTTCGCCTGTAGCGGCATCATTGGCGCGGGCGGCCCGCCGGCCGTCGGCGCGGGGCTCGCGTCTCGGAAGCTCGGGAGAGACTCGGTCGCCGTGAACTTCGCGGGCGAAGGCGCCGCCAACCAGGGTGCCTGGCACGAGTCGCTCAACCTCGCCGCCCTCTGGAAGCTGCCGGTGATCTTCGTCGTCGAGGACAACTCCTGGGCGATCTCGGTTCCGAAGAGTAAGTCGACGGCCGTCGCGCGGAACAGCGAACGAGCGGTCGCCTACGGAATCCCCGGCGCGTACGTCACCGACAACGACCCGATCGAGGTCTACGAGGTAGCGGGCGAAGCCGTCGCGCGGGCGCGACGCGGCGATGGCCCGAGCCTGATCGAGGTCAAAACGTACCGTTACTTCGGTCACTTCGAGGGCGACCCGCAGGTCTACCGTCCGAAGGACGAGGTCGGCGAGCTGAAGCAGAAGGATCCGATCGAGCGCCTCAAGCAGCGGTTGATCGGCCAGGGCGTGCTGACAGCGGACGGGGCCGCGCAGATCGAGGCACAGGCGCGGTCGGAGGTGGAGGACGCGATTACCTTCGCTCGCGAAAGCCCCTACCCGGCGCCGGAAGAGGCTCTCAACGACGTCTTCGTCGCCTGAGGTTACCCCACACCCGCCGGCACGACGATGCCGGTGCGCAGAAGGAGGCAGTGACTATGCCCGAGCGGATCTTGACGATGGCCAGGGCGATCGCCGAGGCGATCGGCCAGGAGATGGAACGCGACGAGCGGGTGTTCGTTCTGGGGGAGGACGTCGGCGTCTACGGTGGCATCTTCGGGGCCACGCAGGGATTGCTCGACCGCTTCGGTCCCGATCGGGTGATGGATACCCCGATCTCGGAGACGGCCTTCATCGGCGCGGCGTACGGCGCCGCCGCCGAGGGGATGCGGCCGATCGTCGAGCTGATGTTCGTCGACTTCTTCGGCGTGTGCATGGACCAGATCTACAACCACATGGCGAAGAACACCTACATGTCGGGCGGCAACGTGCGGCTGCCGGTGGTGCTGATGATGGCGATGGGGGGCGGCTACAGCGACGCGGCCCAGCATTCCCAGACCCTGTACAGCATCTTCGGCCACGTGCCTGGCCTGAAGGTCGTCGTGCCGTCCAACGCCTACGACGCCAAGGGCCTGATGGTCCAGGCGATCCGCGACGACAACCCGGTGGTGTACATGTTCCACAAGGGGCTGATGGGACTCGGCTGGATGCCCTCGCCGGGAACGGCCGCGACGGAGGTTCCCGAGGAGAGCTACACGATTCCCTTCGGGCAGGCCAGGGTCGTGCGTGACGGCACCGACGTCACCATCGTCGCCCTCGCCTGGATGGTCCACCGAGCGATGGAGGCGGCCGATCTGCTTGCCCGCGACGGAATCAGCGTGGAGATCATCGATCCCCGGACCCTCGTCCCGCTGGACCGTGCCCGGATCATCGAGTCGGTCCGACGAACGCACCGACTCCTCGTCGTGGACGAGGACTACCGCAGCTACGGCTTCAGCAGCGAGATCGCCGCGCTCGCCGCCGAGGAGGCGATCGATTACCTTGACGGGCCGGTCCGCCGACTGGCCGTTCCTGACGTTCCGATCCCGTACAGCCGGCCCCTGGAGCAGTTTGTCTTACCGGACGCGGCGCGGATCGCGGACACGGTGCGCCAGATGCTCGCGGGCCAGAGGTGAAGCATGGCTGACACCCAGCCCGTCGTTGTCTCGCCGGACCTCTGGCGCGATCGTCAGTCGGACGAAGGCGTCGTCGTCAACTGGTTCAAAACGGTCGGGGCTCCGGTTCGCGCGGGCGAGGTGGTGGCCGAGGTCATGATCGATAAGGTCACGCTGGAGGTCCCGTCGCCCGCTACCGGAACGGTCGGGCGAGTGCTCGTGCCCCAGGGTGGCGTGGTCAAGGCCGGGACCGTCCTCGCGGAGATCGTGCCGAGCGGCGCTGCTCCGGGCGTCGAGGTGGCTGCGCCCGCCCGAACCGGTCCGACGACGGTGGTGGCCGAGACCAGCTTCGTTCCAGCCACCCCCGCGGCGCGTCGTCTCGCCAGGGAGCTAGGGGTGGACCTGGCCGAGGTGGCTCGCAGCCTGGGCCTGACCGGGCGGGTCACCGAGGAGGATCTGAAACGGTACCAGGAGCGCGGAGCCGCCGAATACGAGGTGGTTCCGCAGAGTCCGATCCGTCGGATCACGGCCCAGCGGATGCGCCAGAGCCTCCAGCAGTCGGCACAGCTGACCATCTTTCGTGAGGCCGAGGTGACCGCGCTCGTGCAGGCGAAGGCGGCGAGGGGCCAGGGGGCCGGCGTGAGCTACACGGCCCTCATCGCCCGAGCGGTCGTTCAGGCGGTGGTACGTCAGCCCCGCCTGAACGCGCACTGGATCGACGGCGAGCTTCGCCAGTACCGGCCGGTCCACCTGGGCGTGGCCGTCGCCTTACCCGAAGGGCTGATCGTCCCGGTCGTGCGGAACGCCCAGGCGCTGTCGCTCGACGCCCTCGCGGCGGAGATCACCCGTCTGGCCGAGGCGGCCCGCGTGGGCCGGCTGCGACCAGAGGAGGCGAGCGGCAGCACCCTGTCGATCAGCAACCTGGGTATGTTCGGCGCCGAGCTCTTCACGCCGGTGCTCAATCCACCGGAGGTCGCGATCGTCGGAATCGGCCGACTGATCGAGCGGCCGGTCTGGCAGGAGGGCGGCGTCGTCAACCGGCCATTCCTGCCCCTCAGCCTGACGATCGATCACCAGGCGCTGGATGGCGCGCTGGGGGCGAGCTTCTTGACCGAGCTGTCGACGCTGCTCAACCAGGCAGACACCTTCGATGGCTAGCGTCGGCATCATCGCCAATCCGCAGGCAGGCAAGGACGCGCGGAGGATCGCGGCGGACGCGACGACGATCAACAACCACGACAAGGTGGGCATTGTCCGCCGGATTCTGCGCGCCCTGGCCTTCTTTGGCGTCGAACGGGTGCTGATGATGCCAGACGAGTTCGGGATCGGACTGCGGGCCCAGGACCGGGCGCCGATCGCGCTCGAGCTGCTGGTGATGCCGGTCAGCGGGTCCGCGGACGATTCCGTGCTGGCGGCGCGCCTGATGGCCCCCGAGGTATCCTGTCTGATCAGTATCGGAGGGGATGGGACCAGCCGGGCGGTCGCTCTCGGCAGCCGGGCAGTGCCGCTCATTCCGATCTCGACCGGCACCAACAACGTCTTCCCCGCCCACGTGGACGGTACGATCGCCGGTATTGCCGCCGCGGGTCTCGCCCTCGGCGCGGTGACGCCAGCCGACGTCTGCCGGCGGGCGAAGGCGATCCTGGTGACGCTGGACGGGCACACCGAGGACCTGGCGCTCGTCGACGCGGCGATCACGACCGAACCCTTCGTCGGCGCGCACGCGCTGTGGGATGGCCGCAGCCTGAAGTTCCTGCTGCTCAGCCAGGCCCAGCCGTTCGCGCTCGGGCTCAGCTCGATCGGCGGAGCGCTGCACCCCGTGACCGAGACGGAGCCCGCCGGCCTGGCCCTGACCTTCGGCGAGCCGGGTCAGCGCGTGGTCGCGTCTCTCGCCCCCGGGCTCCTGCACGCGCTCAGCGTCGCGCACTGGGAACGCGTCCCGATCGGATTTCGACACACCGAGACTCCTGCCTTTCCGGGAACCGTCGCCCTCGACGGGGAGCGGACGCGAGAGTTCCTGCCGGGACAGGAGATCACCTTCATGCTCTCCGACGAAGGTCCGCTGGTCGTCTCGGTGCCGACGGCACTGACGTTGCTCGCGGCCCGCGGCTTTCTCACCGCCGACGCCAGGCATCCGTCGTCGCCGTAGTCCTTATCATTCAGGAGATGCCCTGATGCGTGGCGAGGAGACGCCGGAGCATTCGTCCCGGGTGACTGCCGGCGAGGTGCCGGCAGACGCGGCGCGGGAACTCGAACACGCGGCCAACAACCTTGAGCACGGTCTGGCGCAGGGGCGCTAAGCGAATCAGAACCACGTCGGTGGGCGGGAGCCACTGGCGGAGGGCGGGTAACCGCCAGGTGGAACCCTTGGAGGAGGCCTCCGCCGCAACGCCGGAGGCCTTCGCCTACAGCCCATCAGAAATATCGCATCGAGCAGAAAGGTTGAACTATCGGGCAGGCGGCTGTCTCCCTCTCCCCGTGGGAGAGGGCCGGGGTGAGGGCGTGGATCCGCGGCGCATGGTCTGCGACCCTCACCCTTCCCCTCTCCCAGAGGGAGAGGGGATTGGACGGCGGCCAGCTCATTCATACCGCCCCGAGCTCCTGTCGGGGCGAAAAGCCAGTGGACAGGGGCGGACACGCGGACCGAAGATATCGGCTCACTCGTCGTCGTGCTTCCACCAGAGCTGGCGCATCACCTCTGACTCCGCCAGCACGTCGTCGAGCGTTCCGACCGCGTCGATCCGACCGTCTTCGAGGACGACGACCTGATCCGCGCGTCGGAGCGCGGCCGGACGGTGCGAGACGACCAGCCAGGTACGATCGGTCACGGTCGTGAGGTTTTCCCAGATCGCCTGCTCGGTTTCGACGTCGAGCGCGCTGGACAGGTCGTCGACGACGTACAGCTCGGCGTCGCGCACGAGCATGCGCGCCACGGCAACCCGCTGTGCCTGTCCGCCGCTGAGGCGGACGCCTCGCGAGCCGATCAAGGTGTCGAGGCCACGGTCCATGGTCGACACGTCCGGTTCCAGGGCCGCGGTCGCCACCGCCCGCTGGAGATCCCTGGCTGGCCAGCCGAGAAGCAGGTTGTCGCGGAGCGAACCGCTGAATAGCCGCGGCACCTGGGGGGTGTAGGCGGTCCGCGGTGGACCGAAGAATGACGCTGGATCGAGGACTCGCTCGCCCTTCCAGAAGATCTGGCCGGTCTGAATCGGCCGCAGGCCGATCAGGCACTCGAGGAGCACGGTCTTCCCCGAGCCGATCCTTCCGGTCACGACGGTGAACGATCCACGCTGAATCTTCAGGTCGACGCCGTGGATTCCCCGACCGGATCCGGCGAACTCGCAGGTCAAGCCCCTGGCGACGAGCAGGTTGGCCACCGACTCGTCGGCGGGACGACCGTCCGTCGGTCGTCGCAGCAGCTCGCTTCGTTCACGGCTCGCAGCAGCAGGCACTGCGTTGCTGACGCCCGCGCAATCCTTCTCCTGTCCTCTCTCCCGGCCAGTCCATTCACCGGGCTGACGAGAGACGGGTTCCCCGATCGACGGGACGGCGAATGCCGTCGACGACGTCGTCGAGGGCCAGCCTGACGCGGTGATCGTGCTGGCCCCCGCGCGGCGCCCCAGGAAGTGTGGCTTCCGATCGACCAGCGTTGCTCGCGATGCCCCTCCGAGCAGCTCGGTCAGCCGCTCCACCGACACGTCGGCCAGTCGGTATTCGGTCAGCAACCGGGCGATCTCGTCGGGAAACCAGGTGAGCTGACTCAGGTAGGTGACGAACAGCGCGAAGTCGCCGACGGTGAAGCTACCGGCACGCATCGCCCGAGCCGCCAGCAGGAGCACGACGCCGGTGCCAAGGCTGACGACCGCGGAGTTGAGCGAATCGAGCACGTTCTGGATCACGTGATCGCGCAGCGCCGTCTGGCGCCGAGCGTCGTTCAGTGCTTTACACCGCCTGACGACGTTTGGCCCGGCACCGGCGACCTTGATCGCCAGAACCGCGCCGAACGACTCTCCCAGAAACCCGATCAGCTGCCCCAGGGCATCGCGGCTGGCTCGTCGTCGCGCTTCCAGCGCGTGGCCAAGTCGCTGAATCACCGGAACGATGATCGCCAGGGGGACGAAGACGACGAGAGTGACAACCGCGTCGATCCGGACCATGATCGCCAGGGCGATGCCGGCGAAGATGACCCGGCCAACCAGGTCGTTCCAGGCGTCGGTCGACTCCACGATGGTCTCGACGTCGTCCCGAAAGCGAGTGACTGCTTCGCCGGGCGAAGCTGGCAAACGGGAGGCGCTGTAGCCAGTCAATACCTGGCGCAGGACATTGCGACGAAGGAGGGCGTAGCCAGAGGTGTAGAAGCTGACCAGGCTGAGGACGAGCGCCTCGTTCGCGAACACCTTGCCCACCTCGAGGGCCACGAGCAGCGCCAGGATGTCCCAGAGTTGCAGACCGCCCGACCCCGTCTCCCCGAGCGCGTCGAACAGCTGCTGCATCAGCACGCCCGCGAGGATCGGCAGGACAATGTCAATCACGCTGAGCACGAGCACGAAAGCGTAGACGACCGGGCGCCAGAGCATGAGCTGGACGACGATCTGCCAGGTCTTCACGCCAGCACCTCCGCTCCGCCCGCTCGCAGGAGCCGGCTGAAATGCGAGGACTCGTCGGCGACGAGGCGGCTTCGCGGGCCGAACTCGGCGACCCGTCCACCGTCCAGGACCAGGATGTCGTCGGCCAGTCGCAGCGTCTCGAGCCGATGGGCGATGACAATCGCGGTCCGGCCGACAAACAGCCGCTGGACGGCGTTTTCGATCAGTCGCTCGGTGGCGCGGTCGAGACGCGACGAGGCCTCGTCGAGGATGACCAGGCCCGGAGCGTGGAGAAAGACGCGGGTGAAGGCAAGGAGCTGAGCCTCTCCCGCGGACAGGCCGGTCGGCGCAATCTCCGTATCAAGCCCACGTGGAAGCGCTTGAGCCCACTCGCCCAGCCCAAGATCGTCGAGCGCACGCAGGAGCAGGTCGTCGTCGACGAGCGGATCAAAGAGCGTCAGGTTGTCCCGGGCGGTCGCGCGAAAGAGCTGAACGTCCTGCGTCACGACGCCGACGCGACGACGCAGGTCGGCTAGTCGCGCGTCGCGAAGGCTGACGCCGCCCAGGCAGACCTCACCTTCGGTGGGATCGTAGAGCCGCGCCAACAATCGCATCAGCGTCGATTTTCCGGCCCCGGTTCGTCCCACGACGCCGAGAACTCGACCGGCCGACAGCCGAAACGACACCTGGTGCAGCGCCTGAGACGACTCGTCATAGCCGAAAGTGACGTCGCGAAATTCGACGCCGAGTGGACCGTCGGGGAGCGCGACGCCTCGACCGTCTTCGATCGACGGACGGATCGCGGTGAGCCAGGCGACACGCCCGACGCTCGCCCCGGCGCTCTGAAGATCGCGCGCCTGTCGGGTGAGACGATCGAGCGGCGCCTGGAGCATCGTGGCGTATTGAAAAGCCAGGAACACCGTTCCGAGAGATAGAGATCCAGCGCGATGAAGCAGCGCCGCCAAACCGATCACCGCGATCGAACCGATGCCAAGAACTAGCAGTCCCGGGCTGGTGACGGCTCCACCAACCAGAGCCGATCTCGTGGCGCGCTCGGCGAGGTTGCGCAGCTGGCCTTGCCAGCGCTCGAGAATGAAGGCCCGAGCGCCGTTCCCCTGGATGTCGGGCAGCCCGCCGAGCTGCTCTTCCAGCGCTGCGAAGACCTCGGCGCTGGCGTTGCGCCGCAGCCAGACAGAGTGAGTTCCGATCGCCGACGTCGCCATCAGCCATCCGCCCGCGACGGCACAGACGATGGCCATCAGCAGCCCCAGGCGCCAGTCCGCGCGAAACAACAGCGCCAGGATTCCGACGAGCAGAACCCCGTTCCCGACGACTTCGACGACGAAGGTCGCAAAGAAATTGGAAAGCGCGGACACGTCGCCGTCGATCCGCTCGATCAGCTCGCCGGGCTGATGGGTCTGGTGAAAGCCGAGATCGAGCTCGAGGCAGTGCTCGGTCAGGTCGGCGCGGAGCGCGTTGGTCGCGAGCCAGCCGACGTTCTCGGCGACGTATCGCTCCGCGACCGACGCGACCTGGATCAGCAGGGCGACGGCGAGGAATTCGATCGCGGTCGTCGTCAGCGCCTCGGTCGGGACGCCGGCCTGTGCGCCGTCGATGAATGCGCGGGCAATCCAGGGATTCAAAAGCTGGAGGCCGACGTTCGCGAACAGCAGGAAGGCCAGGAGCAGTACACTCGGCCAGACCGGCCAAAGGTATCGCCGGAGCAGCCACCGGTAGTTTGCTAGGGAAGATTTCGTCACCCGTCACGTCCTTCAAAGCTTTCCTCGATGGGAAAGAGCTAGCGCAGGAGGTGCGCTTCGCGGACGAACGGGACAGGGACGAGGGAGAGGAATTCGATCCGAGCCCAGGACCGGTTCGTCTGGTTCCTGGTTCTCGATTCCGTCAAGCAGGTCTCAGCTCGCGGCGAAGGCACCCCGGTCGGATGTCGTCGTGAACGTCAACGCTGCCATCGAAATCCTCCCGACTCGACGCGAGGAGCGTCGCGATGTGATGCGTCCATCATACCAAACGAGCGAGAGGGGGTCAAGGGACACGTGGAACGACGGACGGGACACGGAACGCGCGCCGTGGTTCCGCGGTATGCCTTCATTCACGGAAGCATTTGACGCGCCGGTGGCCGGGTAGTAGAGTGATGGCCGTCTCGCGGGATTATCGACAGCCGTTGCTCCGAAAAAATCTCGACGAAGACACGGGGAGGAAACAAGTGTTGTGGCGATTCATCCAGTCGTTGTTTGGATCTGGTGGAACGGTCACCCCGGCGAGTCGAGCGGTCACGGCTGTCACGGCCGAGACGACCGAACGCCTGAAGAACGCTCTCACGGTCGACGACCTGCGTGCAGTTGGTCTGCAGCCTGATCTGTCGGCGCCCGACGTGAATACCGAGCCGGATGGACGCAGCGTGTACTGCAGCTTCACAAGCGCATCGGGGGCGATGGGTGGAATCGAATACGATGCGTTCCTGAACGACGACCCGCTGGCGTGTCAGCTCACGGTGATGGGGGAAGGTACGGGAAGCTACGCCCCGGCCGACCTGGCCGGCGTAGACGATAGTCTGATCAGCCTGTCGGCTGTCTCGGGCGGTCCACCATTCGCCACCATCGTGGCGCGCCGCGGAAATCTCGTGTTTACGATCGCCATCCCTCCTGGTCCGAATGCGCGGGACCAGCTGACGCGCCTGGCCCAGAGCGCTTTGGAGCGGCTGAACGGGATCTAGGATCACACCGTATCCGTAGGCTGGCCGTCGCCTGACGTCTTGCAGATCAATGCCTGGCCTTCTGGCTGTCGGGCTCCGGCCATCCTTCCGGATGAAAGCCGGTGCGCCGAAGCCAGGGTGAGGCCGTGACCTTGTGCTTCCACTGCGCCTTGCTTTCACGCAGGCCCGGTGTGCTGCCTTCTCCGTAGGTGAGCCGATCCAGAAAGGTCAGCAGCTCGGTCGTGTTCCTGGCATAGATCAGCTCGCGCGCGGCGGGACGGCCGGGGTCGGACACGAGCTCCCAGTGAAAGGCGTGGATGAGTCGATCGATCGCCAGCATCTTCTCCCGCGGGGACCGGGCGTTTGCGAACTGCTCGACGTAGGCTTCGTGCATCGCGGTCGCGCCGCCGCCGACCAGATGCTTGTTCTGGTATGACCTCAAATAGTCTCTCCAGCGGACGCTCCAGCCGCACTGGCTGCAGATGATCACCTCGTCTGGCTGGTCCCACGGCCCGGCTCCCTTCCGCGCGACGATCGCTTCGCAGCGCGGGCAGGTCACCTGTCCGTGCTGGGCACCGGTCACGCGCAGAATACTCTGGCACCGGGCGTAGAGCGCAAATCCCACCTCGTCGACCAGCTCCTCGTCGACGATGCCGTGCGCATCGGCCTCGTAGAGGCGACGGATCGTGCTCGGATTGACCCGTGACGCCCAGCGGACCTCGGCCAGGTCCATCTGCTCGGATCCGTCGGGTTGCTGGCTCACTCGGCGACCTCCTTGCTGCTCGGCTGGAGACGACGCAGCTGCTGACGTACGCGTGCAGCTCCACGCGCGGCGTGGACGATCGCCCGCGCCTCGACAATGTAGCACCCTGATTGTAGACTGGCAATGCTCGGATCCGCCAGTGCCGGGATTATGTCGACGGTTCCGCGTAAGCGATCGCCCGGCCGACTTAGAAGGGCTGTCGTCCCCGATGTCTCCGAGGCGTTCGCACCGGAACCAGTGACGGCTCGGCAAAACCGACCTCCGAAGGAGAGGTAGATGACTGACCACGCTCATCACCCGGTGATCCCCCTCTGGCCCGACGGCGCGCCGGGGTCGGAAGGCTGGACGCAGCAGGAGCGCGAAGGGCTCCTTCCTCCGAATGATCTGCCGATCGTGCGCAACGTCACCCGGCCGACGCTGACCGCCTATCTGCCGCCGGCTGCCGCTCGCACCGGAACGGCAGCGATCGTCTGCCCCGGCGGCGCATTCCACTTTCTGGCAATCGCGCACGAGGGCACCGAGGTCGCGGCCTGGCTGGTCGAGCGCGGTATCGCCGCGTTCGTCCTGCGCTATCGCGTCGTGCAGACAGCCGAGCGCGACGAGGAATTTCAGGCGCAGCTTCGGGAGAACATGGCCAACCGCGAGAAGATGCGCGAGCTGATGGGGCAGGTGCGCGGGCTGGCGATCGCCGACGGTCGGCGAGCAGTCCAGGTCGTTCGAGAGCGCGCCGCGGAATGGGGCGTCCGCCGTGACCGGATCGGAGTGATCGGGTTCTCGGCGGGCGGCACGGTCGCGAGCGGTATCGCGCTGCAGCACGACGCGGCGAGCCGACCGGACTTCGCCGCGCCGATCTACGGGGCGCCGTGGGAGGACGTCGCCGTCCCTGCCGACGCGCCGCCGCTCTTCCTGGCGCTGGCGAGCGACGACGATATGGCCGTGCGAACCAGTCTGCCGCTCTATTCGAAGTGGCGGGATGCTGGACTTCCGGTCGAGCTCCACGTCTTCTCGAAGGGCGGACACGGCTTTGGCATGCGCAAGCAGGGGCTACCATCGGATCGCTGGATCGACCTCTTTGGCGAATGGCTGAAGGCGCAGGGGCTTCAGGGATAGATCTTCTTCCGCTCGCCGAGCATCGCGACGAGTCAACCCTCGAGCCGCGAGTGGCGACCTTGATCCATAGACCGTCCGACCTGGCGTGGTGCTCGGCGAGCCATTCCTTCCAGGCTTCCTTTGATGGGAAGGAGAGGATCGGCAGCTCGCGTTGCGACGTCGCGTCACCCCCCCAGGATGGTCCTGCCAGCTGCGAACGTTTGATCACTCTGGCACTCCACCGAGCCTCACGTCGATAGATTCGTGCACGGCTCCGTCGGGAGGGTAACCCACGGTTTACGTCCCTCAACCTCGACGGCAACCGCGCCGCGGCAGGATGGCCCCACCGAGAACTCGAGCTGATCGGAGCCGGACCTGATGACCTCGTCTGTTCCGGCGAGCCAGGTCCGTCTTCCGGTCGCGGGGCTTTGTCGACGTCGCACGTCGGCAGCAATCTCCCATCTCTGGACGCGCGTAACCGGTGCTTGTGCTCAATCGTTCTCATTCATAGGAGCGATCCGCCCGGCCGTGCTGGCGAATCGCGCTACGCTCGCCGAGGAGGTTAGCACCGATGAGGGTATGGCGACGTCGGAGCCTTTTGATCGCTGGGCTACTCCTGGCTACCTTGCTCGCGCTCGTTCGACTCGCCAGCGAGGCCCGGGCTCAGACGGTCATCGCGACGATCAACGTCGGAGACAACCCGGGCGGAGTCGCGGTCAATCCGGCGACGAATCGGGTCTATGTGACGAACGAGCAGGACGGCACCGTCTCGGTCATCGACGGGTCGACCAACTCCGTTCTGGTGACGATCACGGTTGGCTCCGCTCCCTTCGGCATCGGGGCGAACCCGGTGGCGAACCCGGCGACGAACCGCATCTACGTCGCGAACGGTTCGAGTAACAACGTGTCGGTCATCAACGGAGCGTCGAACACGGTCCTGACCACCATAGCGGTTGGGAAGCAGCCCGAGGGCATCGCGGTCAATCCGGTGACCAACCGTATCTACGTGACGAACACCGGCGACAATACTGTCTCGGTGATCGACGGGCTGACAAATCTGGTCACGGCGACGATCCCGGTCGGAGCGAGTCCAAACTGGATCGGTGTGAACCCGACGACGAATCGAGCCTACGTCGCGAATGCCGGCAGCAGCACCGTCTCGGTCATCGACGGCGCGACGAACACGGTCACGGCAACAATACCGGTCGGACGCATCCCGCTTGGCGTGGCGGTAAATCCGACGACCAACCGCGTGTACGTCGCCGACGAAACCGACGATGCGGTCTCGGTCATCGACGGTTCGACCAATACCGTCCTGACGACGATCCACCTGCCAGCCGGCAGCAGCCCCTTCGGCGTCGCGGTGAACCTCGCGAACAACCGAATCTACGTCGCGGATTTCAGCACCCACACGGTCTCGATCGTCGACGGGTAGCTGAACTCGGTCGTCGACACCGTCGCGGTCGGCGACGGGCCGACCGGAATCGCGGCGAATTCATCGACCGGTCGCGTCTACGTGGCGAACGCCCAGACCAAGCCAGGTATGGTGTCGGTGATCTACGATCCAACGCCGAATCTGAGCCACCACGTCTACCTGCCAATCGTCTTCAAGAGCTGATCGCTCGACGATCGGCTGCACCGAGGACACGAGGAGGTGTCGAAGATGATCCCACGTGTAGTTGCTCTATCGCTCGCCCTCGCGCTGCTGCTCGGGGCCGTCTCTCCCGCGAGCGCCGCGCCGGCTCGGGCGCCCGCGCCGCTCGCCATCACTCCGATGTCCGGTCCGCCAGGGACACTCGTCCACTACGCGGGCAGCGGCTTCACTCCGAACGGACACGTGTCAGTTCTCCTGGTCCCAGGGTTCGGCATCGTGGTCGACGAGGTCGTCGCGGATCCATCAGGCAATATCAGCGGTTCGTTCGCCATGCCGAGTCCGGGTGCCGAGCTGAACTTCGGACCGGTGGGCGTGTTCGCCATCGACGAGACGACCCGGCAGGAGTCGCCGGCAACGACCTTCACCTTGACCCAGGCGAGCGTCACCGGCACGTCCTGGTTCTTCGCCGAGGGCTCGACCCAGCCGCCGTTCGATACCTGGTTCCTGGTGCAGAATCCGACCACGATAGCCGCGCACGTCACGTTCACGTTCCAGCTCCAGGGAGGCGGGACCATCACGCGCGGGTTCGTCGTCGGGCCGACGTCGCGCTTCAGTGTCTTCGCCAACCAGGTGATCCCCGGGGTTGCCTTCTCAACCCGCATCGACAGTGACCAGCCGATCCGCGCCGAGCGGGCGATGTACGTCGGCTTCGACGGCGATGCCGTCACGGGGATCGCGGCGCCGAGCCGGACCTGGCTGTTTGCCGAGGGCTCGACCCAGCCGCCGTTCCAGACGTGGCTCTTGATCCAGAACCCGAACAGCGTTGCCGCCAGCGCCACGATTACGTACTTTCTCCTGGGTGGGGGATCCCCCGCGACCCAGACGCTGTCGCTCCCGCCACAGTCCCGCACGAGCGTCTTCGTGAACCAGGTTCTGCCCAACGTCGCCTTCTCGACCAGGATCGACAGCGACCAGCCAGTGGTCGCCGAGCGGGCGGTCTATCGGTTCCCGGGGAACGCGGCGACGGCGAAAGCGGGCCTCAACGCGCCGAGCACCACGTTCTTCTTTCCCGATGCGAAGACCTCGCTGCAGACGGTTCGTCAGGCGCGCGTTCCATTCGACTCGTTCCTCCTCCTCCAGAATCCGAACAGCACTCCCACGACGGCGAACGTGACCCTGTTTCGGTCGAATGGCACCACCTTCACCTTCAGTCAGTTTCTCCCGGCGTCGAGCCGTCAGACCATCTTCCTGAACCAGATTGTGCCGAACGGCGAGTTCGGGATCCGGGTTGACGCCAGTCAGCCGATTATCGCGGAACGCTCGATGTTCTTCGGACGGGAGCCACGGGGAGCGATGGCGACGCCCGGCTCGACCGAGCTGGCCACAAGCTGGTTCCTGGCGGAGGGCTCGACCCAGCCGCCATTCATCGAGGATCTCTTCGTGCTGAATCCGAACGCGTCGGCGATGAGTGGGCAGGTCGAGTTCCAGCTTCCGGGCGGCCAGACCGTCGTGCGCGGCTTCGTGATCGGACCGCGGAGGTCGCTCATTCTGCACGTGAACAGCATCATTCCCGGGAGCCCGGTATCAGCACGCATCACGACCAACGCGCCCTCCGCCGTCGAGCGGCAGATGTTCTTCAATAAGCTTGGCTCGCTGGGAGGAACCGACGCGCTCGCGACGCGCTGACACTCGTATCTCGGACGGGGAAGACGTAACGTTCTCGTAACCTGACGCATCCTGCCGGGTAACCCTGCCACTCCATGCTTAATCTCGAGCGTGGGACAGCCCGCCCGACGCGTGCATCCCAGCGCGCGAGCAGGGCCAGGGCAGGGCGTGCGCGGGTGACCGCGCTTCCGATCGTCGCGAAGGAGGCAGTGATGGCGACGTCGATTGGCAATGAACCTCGGTCGCATACGGGCGGGCCCGATCAGGACCCGAGACCAGGGCAGAACCTCGCGCCTCTCGTGCTCGGGATCAGCCTCGTCGCGATTGGTGCGCTGCTGCTGATGTCGGAGCTGAGCGGGGTCCAGGTCTGGCGGATTGCCTGGCCGTTCTTCCTGATCGTGCCAGGGGTGCTGCTGTTCGTGGCGATGTTCTCGTACGGTACGAGCGCCGGTCCGCTCGCCATTCCTGCCTGCATCGTGACGACAACCGGCCTGATCCTGCTGATTCAGAACACCTTTGGTCTCTGGCAGACCTGGGCCTACGCCTGGGCGCTCGTCGCGCCTACGTCGGTCGGGCTCGGGCAATGGCTCTTTGGCGTGTGGAGCGGTCAGCCAGATCGGCGCAGAGCTGGCGTGCAGCTGATGCGGATCGGGCTGATCCTGTTCGTGGGGTTTGCGGCGTTCTTCGAGCTCATCCTGAACATCAGCGGTCTGTGGCGTGGCGTCGGTGGTTCGACCGTGCTGGCGGTCGTGCTGATCGTTCTGGGCACCTACCTGCTCGTGCGGTCCGGCGGTCCCAGCACGGCCATCTAGACGCCTGTCGGGTACGCACGGCTCGAGAAGGCCCGGACAGGTGGAGCGGAGTGCAGGTCGCCACCATCGATGAAAGGCGTCGCTCTAGGCTACCCAGACCGGACCAGACGGACTTTCGGCGTCAGCGCGGGATCGAACTCGGCGAGGCGATCAGGGCCGAGAGCGATGATCGCCTCGCGAGCACGAGTGGCATCGGCGATGAGGGAGTCGACGTCGACGCCCTGG
>CADDYW010000056.1 GCA_902810745.1 Chloroflexota bacterium
CCCCACCGGCAGGCCCGATCGCGCCGCCTCCAGCCCCCGCCGCCCCGGCGGTCGCTCCCGTCGCGCGTCCACTGACGCGCATGCAGGAGACGATCGCGCGCCGCATGGTGCAGAGCAAGACGACGATTCCCCACTTTTACGTCACCTCCGAGGTGGACATGAGCGAGGCCGCGCGGCTCCGCGCGCAGCTCAACCACGCCTGGACCGACGCCCACATCAGCTTCAGCGATCTGATCGTCAAGGCCGTTGGGCTCGCTCTGCGGGCGTGTCCGGTGGTGAATGCCTCGTGGCGTGATGATCACATCGAGTTCCACGACCGGGTCAACGTGGGATACGCCGTCGCGGTCGAGAATGGCTTACTCGTTCCAGTACTCCACGACGTCGATCGGACGGATCTGCGGACACTCTCGAAGTCCCTGAAGGATCTCGTTCAGCGGACTCGAGAGGGGAAGTCGATTCCGAGCGATTTCGAAGGCGGGACCTTCACCATCTCCAATCTTGGGCAGTACCCGGTCGAAGACTTTCTCGCCATCGTCAATCCGCCGGAGAGTGGAATCCTCGCGGTCGGACGGATCGAAAAGAAGCCGGTCGTTCGCGACGAGGCGATCGTCATCTCGGAGCGCGTGCATCTCTCGCTCTCGGGCGACCATCGGGTCTTCTACGGAGCCACGGCAGGCGAGTTCCTCGGCGAACTCAAACGCCTCCTCGAAAACCCCTTGTCCCTGCTGGCATAGCCAGTGCTGGGTGTCGGGTCGAGCGCGGCTGTGCCGTGTGATGCGGGTTCCGGGCGAACCGTGATGCCGTGTCAGCCCAAGCACCGGCGCGGGGTCTCGCGAATCGGCCACGCCGGATCAGAGATTCCTCGCCAGGGCTCGGAATGACCCGGGCGGCGGGTCGACGATCCTACTTCCGGACGCCCTGTCACTCGGCATCCAGCCGATGTCTCCAGAGGAGGGAGCATGGGGCGCCTACGCAATCGTCCGCGCACGCCACCGACGGGCGAGGAGCCAATCATCTGGGAACCGAAGACACCGACGATCCCGAGCGCAGACATTCCTGAGGGGGAGAATCCCGTTATCCCGGAGCCGCCGACGAGAGGCATTCCGGTCACCTCGGAGATTCCGACCGAGCCCGGACGTCCGCGCGCGGAGATACCCTGGGAGCCAGGGACGCCGGTGACCGAGCGCCAGCGGACGCCGCGCGTCCGGACGCAGCAGCGCAAGTAGGGAGCGGTCACCCGACGTCCGAGGGCGGATCCAGGGCAGAGGTCTCTCCCCGGGATCTCTACCCTAATGTGCCGCCTCGTGCTCTCCGCCGTGACCGTGGGAAACGGTCGCCATGGTGATGAAGGCGAGAGTCAGCAGGCCAAAGATGAGCGCCTGGATGACCCCGACGAAGAGCTCGAGCCCCATGAATGGCAGGACCACGACCAGGGGAACGAGCGACGGGATCACCGAGAGCAGCACGTCGCCCGCGAACAGGTTCCCAAAGAGTCGGAAGCTGAACGAGATGATCTTGGCAAACTCGCTCACGGTCTCCAGGAGACCGACAAACAGCCCGATCAGACCACCTTTGAGGTTGATGAACTTACCTGCCCATCCACCCCAGCCAGTGTGCTTGATGCTCCAGAACTGCACCATGACCATTGCACTCAAGGCGAGGGTCAAGGTGAAGTTCAGATCGGCGCTCGGTGACCGAAAGAGCGGAATCTGCTCCTCACCATTCTGAATGAAGATCGTCGCGTTGGTAAAGCCCGGAAGGAGCTCTGACCAGTTATTGACGAGGACGAACAAGAAAATCGTCGCGAACAGCGCGAAGAACTCGCGCGCCTTCTCCCGCCCCGCCACGTTCTCGGCGAGCCCGAGAAGAACTTCGATTATCCATTCGGCCAGGTTCTGAAGCCCGGTCGGAACGAGCTGCATCGAGCGTGTGCCGAGGCCGAAGAGCAGCGCGAGGATCACGATCGAGATCCAGCCGGTGATGAAGGAATTGGAGATCGGAAAGCCCGCGACGGTGAAGAGCGTCTTCGGCGCGATCTCGACCGGTGCCAGCTTGACCGGGAAGAAGATTCCGGCGATGATCAGCACGAGACCGATGACGGCCAGGATAATAGGCAACGGACGCCCTGACCGCGTGGCGTTTTCCTGGGCAGGAGCGGTTTCAGTCATCGCTAGAAGAGACCCTCTTGGAAAGTGTTTCCGCGCTCGGAGAGTATATCATACCAGAGAAGTCGAACACAGGCCCATCGACGAGCTACGAGCCAGCCACCCCATCGCTTTGAGATTCTGGCCCCGGGCTCGCGCGCTCGGCCTTCTCCGTCTGAGCAAGCTGACTTGCCGTCTGGCGACAGGTGGCAGTACGCAGAACTGCGTCGCGTGACGCGTTGGTCAGACTTGCCCAGCGTCCCCAGGTTGGCGAGCCCTTCCGAGCGTTCGCCTCGGCTCGAGCTAGCTGGTGCAAAGCGGCGGCGGCACGATTCGCGATCGACGCCAGGACGAGCGCCGCCTCGGCCCGTCGGGGACTTTCGATCACGTTCTTGATGGCCATGTCGACCTCGGACGGTACCAGCCCGGTCCCCTTGTCCATCCTGCTTCCCACTCCTTCGTCTGTCACTTCATGCTACCATGAAGTGCGCAGTCTACGTCCAGAGGCCGCCATTCAGTAGAGGAGGAGTAATGGCCCAATCACACGTTCTGCGGTACCAGGCGATGACCGAGATCGATCGTGGAACCGGCGTGAAGACACGTCTGCTCGTCTCTCGTCACCTTGGCTCGGAGAACCTGACATCGGGGATCACGACGTTCGAGCCCGGCTCGAAGATCGCGCGGCACTGGCACAACTGTGACGAGTCGGTCGTGGTTCTGGAAGGGGAGGCCGTATGCGAGATCGACGGGCAGCTCTACACCCTCGCTCCGTACGATACGACCTTCGTGCCTGCCAACGTTCCCCATCGCTTCCTGAATCAATCTGACAAGCCGATGGCCATTCTCTGGACCTATGCCGCGGGCTACGTCACACGAACCTTCGCCGACACGGGCGTGACCGTCGAGCATCTATCCGAAAGTGATAAGGCAACCGCTCCAACCGCGTGAGGTCGACGTCGGCCTCTATATCCACGTCGCCTTCTGCCGCTCCATCTGCTACTACTGCGATTTCAATCGCTACGCTGGGGTGGAATGGCTGATTCCGTGCTACGTAGAGGCCCTCGCCCACGAGATCGCTGCCCTTCCCACGGCGCTTCCCGGCGCGGCGGTCGTGCCTCGCGTACCGTTCTGCATCGGCACGATCTATTTTGGCGGCGGCACTCCCAGCCTGCTAACCCCGTCACAGGTAGAAACGGTCCTGGCGGCCGCGCGCCGCTGGCCTCTGGCTTCCCAGGCCGAGATCTCTCTCGAAGCAAACCCGGGAGATCTCTCGGTCGCACACCTGCGCGCCCTCCGTGACCTGGGAGTCAACCGACTTAGCCTTGGGATTCAAAGCTTCGATGATGCCGTGCTTCGCCGTCTCGGGCGACGACACGATGCAGCAACAGCCATCGCGGCGTTCGACCAGGCGCGCCAGGCGGGCTTCGATAACATCAGTCTCGACCTGATGTTTGCGCTTCCAAATCAGACGCTGGAGCACTGGAACAGGACGATCGATCGGGCGCTCGATCTAGCGCCGGAGCATCTCTCCCTCTATAACCTGACCATCGAGCCCGGTACCCCATTCGCCGCGTGGGTCGAAGCGGGCAAGCTGACAGTTCCCGACGATGACGTGGCCGCGGACATGTACGAAGCCGCCATCGATCGGCTTGGAGCAGCCGGCTACACGCAGTATGAGATCTCGAACTGGGCGCGATGCTCCTCGCCGATTCTCCTGCAACGTGGCGACAGGCTGAATCGTCGACACGACGAGACCTCTTCCGGCGTCTTCCCGTCGTCGCATTCCGCGGTCGCATGCTCCGGAGTGGAAGCGGAACGGGATGTGCGAGCTCAGCACAATCTTCGCTACTGGCGCAATCAGCCGTACTTCGGCGTTGGAGCGGGTGCGCACTCGTCGTTCGGTGGCTATCGTTACGTCAATCTCTTATCACCCCTCGCGTACATTGCGCACGTCAACGCCGGCAAATCACCGGTCGAGACCGCCGAAGAGATCGACGTCTGGCGGGACATGAGCGACACCATGATACTCGGACTGCGCCTGGCCGAGGGCGTAAGCGTCGATGGGTTCCGCGAGCGCTTTGGCTACTCGCCCTGCGACGTCTTCGCCGACGTGCTCACGGATCTCGAGACCCTTGGCCTGCTGACCATCGAGAACGGACGAGTGGCCCTGACTCGGCGAGGGCGCCTGCTCGGGAACGAGGTTTTCTGTCGGTTTCTCTCGCCCGCGCGGGAGGGCTGATGGCGGGCCGAGGAGCTCTGAGGACGCGGTCACCCGCCCCGTCGTGACCTTCGCCTGCTAGCCCGATCTTCACCGCTTCACGACCGTCACGCAATAGCCTGCTCGATTGTTGACAGAACTGATATACTGAGCCGCGACGTTGCGGTCGGAGCCGCGGAAGAGATTGGCGTCCTCGGAAGTCCGTCCGTGCTCGGCACACGGATCCCGGCCGCCAACCACGTTCACCGCCAATGCAGTGACGCATCTGAATGGGAGATCCCCGCGTCCTGAGTCTCTCGTCCCTAGACGAAAGCAAATTCTAGCCAGATTAGTCTGAGCGGGTTGCGATCGTGGCACTGCCACCGATCATAGACCCTGCTGTGCCAAATTAGGAGAAAGGAGTTCACCTGCATGCGTGTTGCCGGCGCGGTCATCAATCCTCAACTGGCTGAGCAGGTACGTGACAGCCGCTGGCTTGACAGGACTCTCGACGAGATCTGGGACCGATACTTCGGGGATACTCCCCGCGTCAACATTGTTGAGATTGGCTACGGTGGCGCCTGGAAAACTCGGCTGGGATCGATCACACTCTCCGACGACCACCGAACAACCTACATCCGAATCAACTCACTCCTTCGCCTGCCCGAGGTTCCCGAGTACGTGACGCTGGTGACCGTGGCGCACGAGATGGTGCACTACGCTCACGGGTTCGGGTCGCCGCTTCCCCAGCGCTACAAGCACCCCCATCGGGGGGGAATTGTCAAGCGCGAGCTAATTCGGCGTGGGATGGAGCTCGAGTACCGACAATACGACCACTGGGTCTATAACTACTGGTACGATCTCTACGACGAATATCTGCGTCAGGATACCCGGCCAACCAGTGCCTGAGCGAGCGTGCGCAGATCGTCGGCAGGACCAGGAAGAGGGGCAGCAGCTTCGAGTGCCGCCAGGGCGCGATCGGTGAAGGAAGCCGCCTCGGCTTCTACCTCGTCGCGGATTCCAAGGGCGGTGAGGTGCTGGACGACCGCGGCAACGTCGGCCGCCGTGGGCGATGGCGAGCGATAGACCGCGGAGATGAAGGCGGCAACGTCTCGCGGGGCTCGAGTGAGTGCCGTGATCACCGGCAGGGTCACCTTCCGCCCGTATACGTCAGCAGCCTCGGGCTTTCCGGTGAGGCGTGGATCTCCCCAGATACCCAGGATGTCGTCTTGAATCTGGAACCCCAGTCCGAGAAACGTTCCGAACTCGCGATAATGCCGCAGCACCGGCTCGCGTCCCCCGGCACAGAGCACGCCGATCTCCGCCGAACAGCCCAGGAGAGCCGCCGTCTTTCGTGAGATGATCTCGAAGTACTGTTCGCGCGTGATCGCGGGGTTCCCCTCCAGGGTGAGATCGAGGTGCTGTCCCTCGGCGAGCGCGAGGCAGCACTGATTCAGGAGGCGCATCGCCGCGAGCACGGTCGAGGGGTCCGCGCCATAGGCGGGAGCGCGGAGCAGAGCTAGCTCGCTCAGCAAGAGCATGGCATCGCCCGCGTTGACCGCGATGGGTTCGCCCCAGCGCGCCCAGACTGTGCGTCGGCCATGGCGTTCGCTTCCGCGGTCTTCGACGTCGTCGTGGATCAGCGAGAAGTTATGAAGGAGCTCGACCGCAGCGGCGGCGGGCAGGGCGCGTCGGTAGCTCCCGACGAACGCCTCGGTGCAGAGCAGGCAGATCGTCGGGCGCAGCAGCTTGCCCCCAGAGCGACGCGTGGGCACGAGCTGCTCGTCGAGCCAGCCAAGGTGATAACGCAGAATATTGTACAGATCGGGGGTCGACGACTCGCTTGGAATCGAGTCACGCAGAACGGCTTCCAGCTCCGGTCGATAGCGCGCGAGGATCTCCGCGATGCTTGCCGCGGATAGCTCGGGCTTCACGATCGCATCCGCGGGCGAGAATCGAGGCCCTGCAACGCGAAGGCCGCGTGGGGGCAGATATAGCCGCGCCCGCGCGACTTCGCCGTTGCAGTCGCACTAAACATCTCCGGCCCCACCCTCGTGATTATCTCCGTCCTGCTCGTCCTCCTCGAAGTACTCGTCACTGTACGTCCCCATGTCGCGGCCCTGATACACGGATACGACGAAATCCTCCCGCGGCACGTCGGCGGTCAGCACGAGCTCATCGTCGGCCTGCTCGATCAGGTCCAGAACCTCATCCTCGTCCATCTCGCGCTCGACGACGAGAGTTCCATAGACCACCGTCGGAGTGAAGTGAAGCTCGATGCGTCCGAGTCGATCGCCGCCTTCAAAGACGAGATAACCTTCCGAGTGCGTCGTGCGGTACTGCCGTTCGAAGCGCACGTCGTCCATCTAGTACTCCTCTAGCCTTGCTCTGACCTGGCGGCGCACTGGCGCCCGATCGCTGACCACCTAACTTTCGACCGGTTCAAGGATCACACGGGTGCCGGCGCTGACCCGGCGAAAACCAAGCGGATCGCCGTCGATGTGCCCGACGACATTCACCGCGCTCGCCGGGCGGATCTCGTTCCCACGGCTCATAGGCGTCGGGCCAAAGAAAATGCAGAACGCATGGCCGGGCGGCCAGTAGGCAACGTCGCCGAGCTGGACCACGTCCTGCGCATGTTCTTCCGGAAGATGGACAGGGATACCAAAATAGATCTCATCTCCCCAGGTGCTCGCACGCGCTTCAATCGGCAGTGCCTTCCAGATCGCATCGGCTGTCGCAGACTCATTCAGGATAGCAATCGCGGTGACGTCGCCCGCGCGGATTCGAAGCTTGCGTCCCACGTGCTTCCTCCCCTTCGTCATTCCCCGGGACGGGCTCGGTCCGGCGATCGCTCAGCACCCCCGTCCTGATCGGTAGAAAGGACGGTTTATTCTAGCATGGGCCCAGAGCGATGAACAACCGAAACATTTACGGCAGGCTTCTGGTATATCTGTTACCATGGCCGGAGAGAGGACGGGATGGTCGAACTATCAGATGAGGAACTGATCCAACGCACCCGCGCCGGTGATCGGCGAGCATACGGGGAGCTGGTCGAACGTTATCGAGCGGCCGTGGTCCGACGTGCCCAGGCGATCCTGCACGACCCTGGCGCCGCCGAGGATGCCGCGCAGGAGGCTTTTGTCCGCGCCTACACCTATCTGGACAGCTACGATGGGCGCTTCCGACTCTACACCTGGCTGGCGCGGATCGTGACAAACGTCTGTCTCTCTCAGCTGTCGGCTCACCAATGGCAGATGCTCCCCCTGGAGCGGGCCTTTCTGCTCCCGGCGGACTCGCTGGCCGCTGACGATCCAGAGCTTGCTGCCCTGGCCAGCGAACGTGTACGAGCCCTGCAGGCAGCGGTTGCGGGACTGCCGATGAAATACCGCGATGTCCTGATTCTTCGGTACTGGCACGATCTTGCCTACGAGGACATCGCGCAGCTCACGGCCCAGTCGCTAGGGGCAGTCAAGACCCAGTTGCGGCGAGCCAGACTGCTCCTCGCGGAGAAACTCAGAGTGCAGTCGCTCGGCTACGAATGGGGATAGTATGGCGGTAGACACCTACGAGTGGCCTCAGGATCCGGCGTTCACCGAGCGGGTCCTGCAACGCGTGGAGGCCGTCGAGCGAAGACGACGACGGCGTCAGCGGCTGCGCTATCTCCTTCCCCTGGTAACGGCCGCCGTCATCAGCGCAGCGTGGGCCGTCGCGCTCCTGACCGGTACCACGGCTATCCGGGTCTTGATCGAGGCCGTTGCGTGGCTACGGGTCGCCGATACGATCGAGCAGCACCTGAGCAACGCGCTGCTGGGGCCGTTTGCGCCATTCCCGTCGATTGTCAGCTTGCTCCTCTTTCTTGCCGCGATTGGCTGGGTTCGACTGCACCAGCCGGGCCCACCCGGGTGGAGACCATGATTCCGCTTCCCGCGATCAGTCGCTCGGCCGCGATCTGGGCCTATCGTCTTCTGTGGTTGCTCGCGGTGCTGCTCGCGCTGGCCATGCCGACGATGATCCTCGTTCGGGGAGATGTCTGGCTCGGCCCGGCCTCCTTCGACGCGACGAACCGTCCGAACCACTCGCTCATCGTGATCGCTGGCGACGTATCTCTCGAGGAAGGGATGGATTACCCACTGGTCGTGATTCTGGGCAACGTGCAGATCAATGGCGCGATGCACGACGTCCTGGTCACCGTCGGCGGGAACGTCTTCCTCCGCCGCCACGCCATGGTCGACGAGGCGATCGTCGTTCTCGGGGGGCAGGTCTTCCGGGCACCGGGCGCAGTCATCCAGGGAACCGTGGGAGCGAAGCTGCAGGACTGGTCCGAAGGGCAGGTCGTCGCCAGCTCACTCGAACGGGTCAATCTCGTGCGACAGGTCCAGCTTGGCCTGGCAGCAGGTCTCGGGCTGCTGCTCGTGTGCCTGGTCGTTGTGGCGGCGGTGCCGTGGTCTGTCGTCGTTACGGCCGCCACCGCGCGACGCTATCCGATCCGTAGCGGGCTGGCCGGGCTCACTGGCCTGGTCGCGGTACCGTTCGTCGTTCTACCACTCACGCTCAGCCTGGTCGGCCTGCCACTCGCGGTGCTCCTCAGCCTTGGAACGGTCCTGACGTGGCTGATTGGGCTGACCGGTATCGGATTTCTGCTGGGGCAGTGTCTACTCGGGAGCCAGCCGGAGCACACCTCGTATCTGCGTGTCCTGATCGTGGGACTCACCCCGATCCTCCTCGTCCTCGCCGTTCCGGTTCTCGGACCACTCGTGGTCGGCGCAGTCGGCGTGCTGGGCGCGGGAGCACGCATCGTCGCCTTTGTCGAGCGCGAACGCGCGGTCGACGCGATCGCCACGGTGGTCCGGACTGATCCCTAGACGTGGGGCGCGAGTACACTCAGCGCCTCGTGCTGATCTCCTTCCTCTCGACGACAGGTGGGGAGGGGCGGACAAAGCGATTGGCTGAAACTTTTTTGCACGATTCCGCGTATATCGATCTTGGTGATTTGATCACGTGAGGGGAAGTGAATGTCGATTGCCACGCTCGCGAATCGCTTGGTAACCCATCAGCTGACTATTCGGACCGAGACGGCACCGCAGTTCATCGACCTGACCGATCGCCTCCAGGCAATCGTACACGACAGTGGAATTCAGCACGGACAGGTCATTGTCTTTACCCGACACACGACCGCGGCAATCCGGATCAATGAGAACGAGCCGGAGCTGATGCGCGATTTCGTGGCCTTTCTGGAACGCGTTGCACCCCAGTACCTGCCTTACTACCACAACGACTTCGAGGTGCGCACGGTCAATATGACAGAAGGGGAGTGCGCCAACGCCCACGCCCATTGCCGCCAGCTTCTCATGGCCACCAGCGAGACGATCCCCGTTATCGACGGCGAGCTGTGCCTCGGAACCTGGCAGCGCGTCTTTCTGGTCGAGCTCGATCACGCCCGTGATCGCTCGGTCGTCGTTCAGGTCCTGGGGCAGTGACCTCCGCCTGCGCCCAGGCCGGCAACCCAGACATTCGATCTGCTCCAGAGTCGCCATAGTTATTATCCTGGTGACCTATCGGACGTATCTCGGTCGGACGGTGATATCATGAGGGCGGGGTGGCAAAGCCTCTCTGGTCTCAAAAAGAGTCACTCTCTATCCGAAAACGGTGCCTGTCAACGGACCATGGGAAGCCTTCTCTTCGCGTCTGACCGAGTGCTTGCGGGTGCTCGAGAACGCTCGGAGGATCCAGGGTGACGCAGAGCGAGAAGCAGTCGACACCTGCCGAATCGAATGCCTCTTTGCTGATTATCGTCGGGGCGAGCGAAATCGGGCGTCGCGTGGCGAGGCGCCTTGGCCGAAACTGGCGCATACGCTTGATCGATTCGGATGCCAGGGCATTGCTCCAGGGAGACCGATCCGACGACGAACAACTGGGTAACGTGGAGGTCATCCAGGGCGACGGAACGAGTCGCCTCGTCCTGGGGCGGGCGGGCGCCGACGATGCCGCCGCGCTCGTCGCGGCGACCGGCGACGATCGGGCGAACGTCGAGATCGCTCGACTGGCCCGCGAGACCTTCCGTGTGCGGCGAGTCCTCGCCGTCTCCCACCAACCAGCAACCGCCAAGGAGATCGAAGCACTCGGAGCCGAACCGATCGATACGCCCTCGGCGACGTCGGCGATCATCATTGGGCGCCTGGAGCCGACGATTCGTCCTGCCGTCGGCGTGGGGCTGAGCCAGGGCGAGATTGTCGAAGTTACCTTACTGGGCTCGTCGCCGGTCATCGGACACCCGCTGCGGTCGCTCGGCGCCAGAGAATGGCTGGTCGCGGCGGTCTATCGAGATGAGCGCCTCTTGATCCCGCACGGAGACACCGTACTTCAGAGCGGCGACCGGGTCGTCCTGGTGGGAGCGCCGTCGGTCGTTCCTGGAATCGCCGAGTACTTTCGGGCCGGTCGGCTGATCTTTCCGCTTCCATACGGTCGCCGCCTTGGCGTCGTGGCGATCGGCGATCTGCCGACGCCATTCTGGGATGAGATCGACTATCTTCGCTCGAGCATCAACGCGGCTGGCGTGGACGTCTTTTCTCACGAGCAGCCGACCAAGACGAGAGGCTGTCTCTGGCACGTGATTTCGGGCAAGGACGTGCTGGAAACCGCGCTCACACACCCGGGAGTCGGCTGTGTGATTCTGCCGCCGGAAAGAGCGGTCCGAGTTCGAATTCCAGGGTTCAGGAGGTCCGCTGCCTGGACGGCGCTCGCACGCGCGCGTCAGCCGGTCCTTGTCGCCCGCGGAAGCTTCCCCTACCGGCGGCTGGTCCTGGCTGCCCTCGAGCAGGCGGTGACGAAAGTCGCGGCGGAGGTAGCGGTGGGACTCGCCGACCTTCTGGGAGCATCGCTGAGCGGCGTGACGGCGACTCCTCCTGCCTTCGTGGTTGGCCACCGAGCCGTGTCGGAGCAGCTCGATGCCTTGAGCGCGATCGCGGTCATCGCGCAGGTTCAGCGCGTGTCCTTGTCGGAGCATCATCTCTTCGGGAACCCGGTTCGCCGCATTTTGCAGCACGCCGATCAGAACGCCGACCTTCTCGTCGTGGGCCACCGATCGGTCCGTCCCTGGGACTTTTGGAGGATCAATGTCGCGGGTGAGCTAGCCGTCGGCGCGCACTGCTCCTCCCTGGCCGTACCCGTGCCTGACAATCGATGACTGATTCTCAGACGACGACACTGCTCGTTCTGGCACTCGGCGCGTTTGCTGCACCGCTTGTCAGTCGGCGCCTTGGCGTGCCTGCCGTCGTCGGAGAAACGCTCCTCGGAGCGCTCATCGCCGCGCTCGCTGGTCCCCTGGCCAACACCGGTCTTCCAAACGCCTTGGGCTTCCTCGGCTTTGCCCTCCTCATGTTCACCGCTGGCGCCGAGATCGACTTCGAGCGCATCGAACGTGGGAGCAAGCAGATGGTGATTGTCGGGATTCTGTTCGGCGCATTCTCGATAGCCAGCGCGGTCGCGCTGGCCACCACGCTCGGAACGGCGCCGATCGTCGGGGTGGGATACGGGGTCACGTCGATCGCGCTGGCCGTCGCCGCTCTGCAGGAAATCGACCTTCTTTCGAGCACGGTTGGTCAGGCCGTCCTGGTCGTCGGCGGGCTCGGCGAGTCCGTGTCACTGCTCGCGCTAACGGCCATGAATCTCGCGAGTAAGGGCGAGGGGTCGGCGCGGTTCGAGCAAGTGCTGAAACTCGTCGGAGCCTTGCTTCTGGCCTACATGATCCTCCTGGCCCTTCGGAGCCTGGTCTGGTGGTATCCGGAGCATTTCGAGCGGATGGTCGACACGCGCGAGCCAACGGAGGTTGGGGTACGTGCCGCGCTGGCTCTGATGCTGGCGTTCGTTGCCGCAGCAGCGCAACTGGGATTGGAGCCGATCCTTGGAGCGTTTCTCGCGGGTGCAATCTTTGGCTTCGTCTTCCGGGCGACTGAACCACTCTCGGGAAAGCTGAACACGGTCGGTTACGGCTTCCTGATCCCATACTTCTTCATCGGCGTAGGCCAGGAGCTCGATCTCAGATCGCTGCTCACGCCGACCATGGTCAGCCTGGTTGGCCAGGCGCTGGCGCTCACGGTGCTGGTCAAAGTCTGCGGGACACCCCTCCTTCGCCTGATTGGCCTACCGTGGCGCGAGGCGCTCTCGGGGGCGCTATTCCTCGGAGCTCCGTTGACCCTGCAGGTAGCGGTCGCTCGCCTCGGTGAGGACCTCGACCTTCTCGGGCACGATCAGGCCATGGCACTCGTCTTCTGCTCGGTGCTCGCGGGTTTGAGTATGCCTGCCTTGGGGCGGCGACTGTTGAGACGTTCACGAGCGGAAGGGCAGGATGCGCCACTCGGCCGCTTCCCGCTGGCAAAGGACATCCGATGATGCGTCGCGGCGGCAACGCTGCTGGCCCAACTCGACGATCGCGCGACCAGACGTTCCGCGTATAATGTAGGGCGAGTCTTCACAGCATTTGCCGAGGGATGCGCATGCAGAAAGCGGGGCGAGTTCTTCCGATCATCGCCGCCCTCTTCGTCACCTGTTTGCTCACCGCCAATATCATCGCGGTGAAGCTCTTCGTCGTGGCTGGAGTCGCCCTGCCGGCCGGGGTCGTGATCTTTCCGCTGAGCTACCTCTTTGGCGACGTGCTGACCGAAGTGTACGGCTACGCCCAGGCCCGTCGGGTCATCTGGCTGGGCTTCGTCTGCAATCTGCTGATGGTTATCGCGATCTGGATCGCGCAGGAGTTGCCGTCGGCGCCGTTCTGGACGGGGCAAAGCGCCTACGAGCAGATTCTTGGTTTCACGCCACGGCTGCTTGCTGCCTCGTTCGCCGCCTATCTCGTCGGCGAGTTCGCCAACTCGTTCGTCCTCGCGAAACTGAAGATTGCAACGAAGGGCCGGTGGCTTTGGACGCGGACGATCAGCTCGACCATGGTCGGTCAGCTACTTGACTCGACGGTCTTCATCACCATGGCATTCGCGGGGACGGGCGTACCTGCCTTGGGATCGCTGATCGTGGCGCAGTGGCTCTTCAAGTCCACCTACGAGGTCGTGGCGACACCCCTCACCTACCTTGTCGTGAACACCCTGAAGCGGATCGAAGGAATCGACACCTTCGACTACGGCACGAATTTCAATCCGATTCTGCTCGCTGCGAACGATTCGGTCGGGTCACGCTGATGGCCGACAAGCTCTTCAACGAGCCGCCGGATGTTCTCGTTGCTGCCTACGACATCCGCGGCAACCTGCACGAACGGCCGCTGCGAAACTTTCGCTTTCGTGTCTCGGTCTACGGCTTGCTCCGCCGCGACGATAAGATCCTGGTAAATCGTCATCCGCTCCAATCGCGATACGGACTGCCGGGCGGCGGCGTGGAGCTCGGCGAGTCCCTCCACTCTGCTCTCGTCCGCGAGTTTCGCGAGGAAACCGGTCTGGAGATTCGGCCAGTGCGACTGCTCGACGCCACCGAGGGGTTTTTCACCTTCCGGGGTGAGGATGCGCACGGCATCCTCCTGCTCTACGAGGTCGAGACAATCGGAAAGAATACACACCCCGTCGGAAACCGCTGGGACTCGGTCGACATCCAGTTCATGCCCATCGACCAGCTGCAAGACGGACGGATGGTGCCAATCTTCGCCCGTTTCCTGGAGAATCTCATGGCGCGCTGATCCCCCGCTCGGTCATGCCAGCTGCCGGGGTGTCGGGGCGACGGCGGGTCGACGGCAGAGTGGCGGCTGGCGGAGAGAGGGCGGTGCGCGGAGCGGTGCTGGTTGGCCCGGAGCGGGCCACGGCGCGACTGGCGGGTCGTCACACGGTCGGAAGGGATGCAAGAACAGAACGCCGCAGCAGATCAAACCAAAAGGGCGCGCGAAGTATCTTGCGCGCCCTTTTGGTTTGATTGTCGCCGCGGATCTACCTGATGAAAAGCGGGGCCAGCACGAGGGTGATCGTGCTCAGTAGCTTCACCAGCACGTGCAAGGACGGGCCGGCGCAATCCTTGAACGGATCGCCGATGACGTCGCCAGAAACAGCCGCCGCGTGGGTCGGGCTGGCCTTCTGGATGATCTCGCCGTCGTAGCCTTTCATGTAGCCCGCCTCGATGTACTTCTTCGCGTTGTCCCACGCGCCACCGCTGTTGTTCAGGATCGTCGCGAGCAGCACGCCAGCGATCGTGCCGACCATCAGCATGCCTGCCGCCGCGTGCTCTTTCATGACCAGCCCCACGATCACGGGAACGCCGATCGCTAAGAGCCCGGGCGCGACCATCTCACGCAGGGCGGCGCGCGTCGTGATGTCGACGCAGCGGGCGTAATCCGGCCGCGCGGTACCGTCCACGATACCCGGATTCTCGCGGAACTGCCGCCGTACCTCCTCGATGATGCTGCTTCCAGCCCGACCCACGGCCCGAATCGCGAGCGAGCTGAACAGATACACCAGCATCGTTCCGAGGAGCGCGCCGATGAACACGTCGATGTTCGCGAGATTGACCTGGTGAGCCAAAGCGTCAGCCTCGGCGAGCTGTGCCTGGGTCGCGTTCGCTCCGAGGTGCGCCTTCATAACCTCGGCAACTTTATCCAGGTAGGCGCTGAACAGCAGGAAGGCCGCCAGTGCCGCGGAAGCGACCGCGTAGCCCTTGGTCAGTGCCTTGGTCGTATTGCCAACCGAGTCCAGCGCGTCGGTGATCTCGCGGATGCTCTCCGGCTGACCAGACATCTCGACGATACCGCCCGCGTTGTCGGTGATCGGGCCGAAGGTATCCATCGCCAGGATGTAGGCGGCGGTCATCAGCATGCCCATGGTTGCGATGGCGGTACCATAGATGCCGCCGATCGACGCGCTCTGGAGGTGCGCCTCGGCCGCGAAGTTTTCGCCAAACAGGAAGGAGAGGAAGAGGGCGACGGCGATGGCGATAGCAGTGCTACCGGTCGTCTCGAACCCAACGGCGAAACCGGCGATCGCATTCGTTGCCGGGCCGGTCAGCGAGGCGCGCGCAATCTCTTGCACCGGTCGACCGCGTCCGGACGTGTAGTACTGGGTGATGAAGACAAAGGCGATACTGGTCAGAATACCGACGAGGCCAGCATAGACCAGCCAGATACTGTGCAGCATCTGCATGGTCACGAGGTACATGAAGATCGCTGCGAGAACAGCCGCCACGTAGTACCCGCGGTTCAGGGCCCGCATCGGATCTTCGATGGTGCCACCGCGGGCAACCAGCAGACCAATTCCGCAGGCGACCAGACCAAAGGCGCGGACGACGAGCGGGAAGAAGATCCAGGCCGGGTTATTCGAGCCGGTGGCGGCGAAGATGGCCACACCGAGGATCATGGCGCCGATATTCTCGGCAGCAGTCGATTCGAACAGGTCGGCGCCACGGCCAGCGCAGTCGCCGACATTGTCGCCGACCAGGTCGGCGATGACGGCCGCGTTACGCGGATCATCCTCGGGAATGCCAGCTTCGACCTTCCCGACGAGGTCGGCGCCGACGTCGGCGGCCTTGGTGTAGATACCTCCACCGAGCTGCGCAAACAGTGCGACGAAGCTTGCGCCAAAGCCGAAGCCGACGATTTCAAACGGTGCCAGCTCCGGATGGGCGAGCCCACCGTAGACGGAAAAGATGGTGGCCACGCCAAGCAAGCTCAGAGCCACGACGAGAAAACCAGACACCGCCCCACCGCGCAGCGCCGCGGTGATCGCCTCGTTGAGATCGCGTCGCGCCGCGCTGGCCGTGCGGATATTCGAGCTCACCGCGACGTACATGCCGATGAAGCCCGATAACCCCGAGGCAAACGCACCGACGAGAAAGGCGATCGCGGTTAGAACGCCCAGACGCGAATCGTTCTCGACCCAACCAATCAGCAGGCCAATCAGAACCGATGTGACAATGGCAAGACCGGCAATCGTCGTGTATTGGCGCCGGAGGAATGCCATCGCCCCCTCGTGGATCGTCCCGGCGACTGCTTGCATCTCGGTGGTTCCCTTGTCGCGACGCAAGACATCCCACGCCAGGTAGACCGCGAAGAGGATTGTGATCAAACCGATGAGGAAGACTAACCCCATTGCGCTCATCGAATCCGCTGTGCTCCTCTTGCTATCGGGTTTGTCCCGCAACTTGAACGTGACACGAAATCGATCGTGGACCTGTCAGAACATCCTCTCGTCCAGTATCTACACCAGGGAAGATCAGGGCCAGAACCCGAGAATGCTTGCCCAGGCGGCGCAATTTCTCAGACGCATCCCCCGAGATCTCCTCTGAGCTGACACTGGGTAACGAGACCGAACGCGGGGAGGGCTACCCCGCCGGAATACAGTGGACCGGCTGTGCGATCGCTGCCTCGTCAATGAGCCCTGGCTGGATCGCCAGAGCGTACTGCAGACATACTAATCCGAACTGTATCACGTCCTTTTTGCAGGGTCAAGGCGCGTGAACTGATCCGCGAGAATGCGAAGCTGCCCTTCCAGGTCGGACTGCCGCATCGCCACGGTCAGATCTCCGCGCGTCTTCTCGAGAATGCCGCGGGTCGAGTCCGTCGTGCGACGCAGGCCACCGGTGATGGCATCTGGATAATCCATCGTGACGAGGACATCATAGATGTCCTCCATCGCCTGGAGTAGTTGCTCGCCCTGACTGAGCTCGCCCCGTCGAAGGCTGTCCAGGAGGAATCGGCGCAGCTCGCCGACTGCCTCGCCAAGCCCGTTGAGATAGGCCGGCCACCCGACGCCGACGTCCTCGGGCGTCGGCAACGGCCTCCCGCTTAGAATTGCGAGGACCGTCGTCGCCTCGGTGAACTCCTTCTGCGCATCGTGAATGAATCCCGCGTACATCACGTCACCGTACGGCGCGGCGGCCGCCGTAGCGCCCTGGAGCGCCTGCTGCGCCTCGGCCAGGAGCTGGCCCGCGCGCTCGAACTCCTGGCGATGCACCGCGCGAATCGTATTTGCCGAGGCACGGATGACCTCGCGCGTCTTCGCCAGTGCTCGCTCACGTGCCTGATTCTCCTGCTCGAGGTAATCACGCGCTCGCTCGGCGATGGCCTCGAGGGCCGCGAGCGTCCCGATCGTCCTCGCCACGTCTCTCCTACCACCCTTCTCTGGACGAATATGTAAAGCATACATCACGCCGACTGGTGCTCCCCGGGACGCAGGCGACGCACGGCACCACGTCGATCTCTACCCTCCGCATCCCGATTCACGCTTCTCCGGTCACGTCCTGACGGGCAAAGTGCTGCCAGGCAGCAGCACCGAGGGGCTCGCGTCGGCCATCGGGTCGCTGGAGCCAGATTCCCGGCGCGGCGAGCACCTCGCCCACGTCGGTGAGCGGGAGCCCTACGGCACCAACTGCCGCGATCAGGTCATCGACTCGCTCGGGCGGAGCGGTCAGCAGCAGCTCGTAGTCTTCTCCTCCGTGCAGTGCCCAGTCGAGTGGATCCCGTCCCATCGCGGTCGAGAGCTCCCGGATCTGCGGCGAAAGCGGCACCGCCTCCGCGAGAACCACTGCGCCCAGGTGACTGTCTTCGACGAGGTGGACCACGTCACTCGCCAACCCGTCGCTGAGATCGATCATCGCCGTCGCTAGCCCCGATCGGGCAATTGCACGGCCTGCCTCGATTCGCGGCGTCGGCAGACGCTGCCGCGAGACGAGGAAGGACGTGCCCGGTATGTCAGGCGGTGCTTGTCCGACCAGAATCGCCAGTCCCGCCGCGGCGTCGCCAAGCGTGCCGGTCACCATCAATCGATCGCCTGGGCGCGCACCGGTGCGATAGACGACCCGATCCGCCTCTACCTCTCCTAGCAAGGTCAGATCCAGCACCAGGCGCTCGGGCGATCGCGCCAGATTACCGCCGACAATTGCAACCTGAAACTCCTTCGCCTCCTGCTCGAGGCCCGAGGCAAGCTCGTCCACGAAGTGTAACGGCGTATCCTCCGGCAGGCTGAGCGAGACCAGCGCCCAGCGCGGGATTCCACCCATCGCCGCGACATCGCTCAGATTGACCGCGAGGATGCGCTGGCCCAGCAGACGAGGCGTCGTCGACGTTCGCAGAAAATGCACGCCTTCGACCGCGGCGTCGGTCGTCGCGAGCAGAAGACATCCGGGCGTCACCTGGAGGGCTGCCGTGTCGTCGCCAATACCCCGGACGACCCCGAATCCCTGGGTACCAAATCGCTGACGAAGCCGGCCGATCACGCCAAACTCGCCGACGTCGGCAACTGTCGGAGTGGATCCTGGCATCACCGGAGTTTCTGCACCGCGTGCTCGATGCGATCGAGCGCCATCTGAAGATTCGCCACTGAATTGGCGTAGGAGAGACGCAGGTAGCCCTCGCCGAACGCACCGAACGACGTTCCGGCGAGGGTTGCCACGCCCGCGTCGTTCAGCAGGTAATCGGCGAACGCTCGGCAATCCATCCCCACGTTGCCGACGTAGGGAAAAGCGTAGAACGCACCCCGGGGCATCGTGCAGCGCAAACGCGGGATCGCATTCAGGCCGTCGACGATGACCTGGCGCCGGCGACGAAACTCCTCGACCATGCCCTGGACGTCATCCATCGGTCCTTCCAGCGCGGCAATCCCAGCCCGCTGGACGAACGTGGCCGTGCAGGAGACCGAGTTGGTGACCAGGCGCGTGATGTGGGGGGCTAGCTCGAGCGGCATGATCCCGTAGCCCAGGCGCCAGCCGGTCATCGCGTAGGTCTTGGAGAAGCCGTCCAGGATAATCGTTCGCTCGGCCATCCCCGGAAACTGTGCGATGCTGACGTGCTCGCCGTCGTACAAGATCTCACTGTAGATCTCATCTGACAGCACGACGAGGTCGTGACGAACCGCCAGCTCCGCGATCCCGGCGACATCACTACGCTCGAGGACACTGCCGGTGGGATTCTGAGGCGAGTTAATAATCACGAGACGCGTGCGCGGGGTAATCTTCCGGGCAAGCTCGTCGACGTCGAGGCGAAAGGCATTCTCTTCGCGCAGGGGAATCGGTACCGGGGTCGCGCCAACGAAGGAGATCATGGACTCGTAGATCGGGAAGCCGGGATTCGGATAGATGACCTCGTCACCCTCCTCGGCGAGGGCGAGGATGACGAAGAACATGATCGGCTTACCGCCGGGCGTGACGACGACCTGCTCCGGGCTGAAGGTCAGGCCCCGTTTCCTCCCGGCGAACCGGGCAATACTCTCGCGGAGCTCGCCAATGCCTGGCGAGGGTGAATAGTGCGTGTAGCCAGATCGCAAAGCAGTGGTTCCGGCCTCGATAACGTGGGCAGGCGTATCGAAATCTGGCTCGCCAATCTCCAGATGGATGACGGTCTTACCCTTCGCTTCAAGCGCGCGGGCCCTGGCAAGCACCTCAAAGGCAGTCTCGGTCCCGAGGCGACCCATGCGCTGGGCCAGCTTCATAGCTGACTCCTTCTCTTGAACAGACTTTTCGGCGATTTCTCGCGACGGCGTGGCCATTATACAGCATGGTCGCGGCGCTGCCCTAGCCCGGAGCCACCTGGTGAAGATCGGTTTCACTCCTCCCGTCGGTAGCGTGCGAACACGTGCCATCGGGACGTCGCCAGGCTCGTGGCACACTATTCGCAGCTTTCCCCGTACCTGTTCGAGGCAGCCGGGAGGATACCCATGGTCCGCACCATCGCGCGCATCCTTGGTCCCTTGATGATCGCCAACGCGGTCTTCGACTTCGCGTTCCCGACGCTGGCGACGCAGTTCTTCTCGCGTGGTCCGGGGAGGAACTGGCGCTTCGCGGGCCGAGAGATTGTCGACAGCATCGCCTGTCTGACCCCGACCACGCGCCGCTACATCGCCGTCTGGGAAGGTCTGATTGGCGTTCTCCTCTGGACACTCGCCGCCGAACCGCGACCGACCGGAGTAGCTCCGACCACGCGAGGACCGGTGCGCATCCCGATTGAGCAGGTCTGACTCGGAAACCGCGTGGCACGCGATCTGCTGTAGATCCCCGCCTCTCAAGACGGGGTCTGGTCAACGTGGAGGAGATGACCAGCGCGTATCGACACCTACAGGAGAGGAGGAACCAACCGTGCAGAATCCGATGACGGCCGAGACTGCACAGCACCGCATGTTCGAATTCCTGCAAAGGATTCCAACCGAGACGTACCTCTACGCGACCGTGGGGAGCATTCTGACCTCGGCGTTCTTGTTTCTGACTGGCCGACGTCACCTCGCGTTATTCGTCGGCGAGTGGCCGATGACATTCCTTGCCCTGGGCTTACTCTACAAGCTGGTGCGCCCATCGGGCGAGAACACCGGCGAGCGGGTCGGCGCTGCCTTCGAGCGAACCATCCGCTAATATCTTCGATACCCCGCGGTCTTGAGCGATCTCGTTCACGGGTGGGCCTTCGTCCCACCCGTTTACCCCACCGGGAAGGAGGCAGGCGACGCTATGACGCTTGCACAGATACTCTGGATCATCCTCGCGGTCGTCCTGATCATCTGGTTGTGGGGCCTCTTGGTTGGCGGCGTTGGTCCGGCGATTAACGTACTCCTCGTGGTGGCCCTGCTGATACTTCTCTACAACCTGTTCGTCGGACCACGCCCCGTCGCCTGAGGACAAGCGCCCGGGGACGATAGGTCGAGGTTTGGGAACTGTGCGCCGACGCGCGGCGCATCCTTCCCAAACCTCCCGAGCTTCCGGGCCTTCGCTCCTGACGACCGCCTCACGAGACTCCGCCGCGTTCGGCGAACCAGCGGGCGACCTTTCGATTCAATGCGTCGAGCTCAGCATCGTCCGCGTCTTCTGGTGACAGTGACGCGTCGGGCTCCGGCGGTGGATCGGCAAGTCGGATGAGCTCGCGCAGGATCACGTGCTGCCACTCGTCGTGGGGCGGTACATTCTGGCAGAAGCTGCATGGCACGGTTCCCTCCCCCACGTAGTAGCCCGCTACGTCGATCTCGATCGTCTCGAAATTGCCTGTTTGCACGGCGTCGAGAAACGCTCGACGTCGCTCGGCAGCGTCGTCGGCATCCGACGACCGGCGCGTGGCCGTGCAGGTAGTACCGTCGCCGCGGATCAAGCGAAGAACCACCGCGATTCCATAGCGATCCGGCGAGCAGACGAGCGAGACGTTCTTGCGGGCGAGCCCACCTCGGTCGGCCCAGGCCCGCGCGAAGGTCTGCCACGATGGCGGAACGGTCGGGGTCTCGTAATCTCTGACCATACGTTATGCAACTCCACGGAGATGTGGTGGACGGATTGTACCACGACCGGGTGCTCCACTCGCCCACGCCCTCCTGACTGGCATACCACCGCGTAAAAATCCTTAACCATTTGAGTTTTTTTACAGAGACCGCATTTTAACGAGACCCGCATGGTCTCTGCATTGGTGCTGTACTAGAATAGCTTCCGCCCAGTCGTTCAGCCCTCGATGGTTGGTGTGGTGGGGCTCAGAACTCTCGATCCTCCGCGAGAGGTGAGGTGAGCACGGACCTGGCGACGGTCTCCTCGGGGAGTCGGGTGCACGGGCACCGCCCCCGACCTTACCAGCCCTGGGACGTTTGTTCGTGAAGATCCAGCGTCGCCGTGGTAAAGGTATCGGCCAGGTACGGCTTCGGGCATCTGTTCCGAGAATCGCCACCTGCGGGCACTGGGGCCGATGTCGCCTCTGATCGTGCTTGACACGATCGAAGGGGCAGGCAACGAGAACGCGGCATCGCGCAGGATATCGAAGTCACACGGAAACCCTCCACCAGAATCGAGTCCAAGACGGTGACGCTGTTTGGGGAGCACGAGGAATGAGATCGACAACACGACGGCGCAATCGGCTTCGCTCGGTGCACTATGGCACCGAGCGCTGGAAGCCACCGACGACCATCGTCGTGCTCGCCGTCGGATTGGTCTGCGGGCTGGCCCTGGGGTTGAGCAACCGCCTCTCGGACCAGTCCGCGAGTATCCAGCAGCACTACATGCTTCTGGTCAGCGATCTCTACGCGCAGGGCGTTCCGCTGGCCAGTGTGCGCGATCGGCTGGTCTCGCTCGGCTACACGAACCCATCCGTCGCCGTCCTGGCGGTTGCGGATCAGCTCGCCCATTCGCAGGACAGCGTCAGTCAGCAAGAAGCCGATCAGCTCCACCAGTTTGCCGAGGCCCTCGTCGCGGGGCCGGATAGTGAAGCAACCGGTCAATCACAGCCCGCCCTGGCGCCAACGGCCGGGCCTCCGTCCGCAACCGCCGCGCCAAGCACCCCGGTTTCGGAAGCTGCCGCGCCAACGGCCACGGTGACGCCCGTGCCCACAGAGGAGCCAACCACGGCGCCCACCGCGACGGTGGAGACGGCCGAAACGGCTCCCCCTGCATCGCCGAGCCCTCGACCTACCGTTCCGCCTCCTCCTCGAGCCACCGCGGCGCCAGAGAAGAGTGGGGTGGTCCACGGCGTGAATCATCAGCCCGTTCTTATCCGCGCTCTCCCGACTACGAAGTCGTCGGCAGTCGTGGTCGCACCGGATGGGGCGAAGATTTCTGTCTACGGCCTGGCTCGGGGCGAGGCGATTGATCCCGGGGAGAACCGCTGGTATCACGTCGTCTACAACGGGCGGCAGGGCTACCTCTATTACAAGTTCGTCCAGGTAGGAGGGTAATCGCATGCGTCAGCCGGGGACGATGCCATTATCGATTGGGAGACCGGTGATTCTGCTCGGTCTGACATTTCTCGTCGGGACCGGGCTAGGATGGGCGGCGACGCGCCCCTTCGCCGGGACCGCGTCACCACGGATTGCGAATGTTGATTACGTCGCGGTGGTGGCTCAGCTGTTCCAGCGCGACCACAACGAAGAGATCGCTCGAGAACGACTGGCGCTGCTGGGGCCACCGACCGCGCTCGTCGAACAGGCGCTCCGCGAGGCAAATGCTGGAAAGGTACGCGACCAGTCAGACCGTGCAGCACTCGTGGCACTGGCCCAGGCACTTGCTCCGACTGCCGCGGGTGCCACTCCAGCGGCATCCACACCTTCGCCCGGTCGACCAACTGTAACCGCACCAGACACCGCAGCGGTGCCGTCCGCCAGCACCACCGGCGGACATTCCTCGCTCCTCGGGCCGCTTGTGGCCTTCCTGCTGGCATTCGCGCTCGGCGTCGTCGTCCTCGTGCGGACGGCCGGCCTTTCCCTGTCGTCTGTCGGGGTTCGGAGCGGCTCCTCCCGAGACCGCGCGGCTGAACGGTCAGCGCGATCGCGGCAACCGGTGGCGACTCTTCGGACCGGCGCACCGCCCGTCGTGTCCCCGCGCTCCGTACAGGCGGGCCGCGACGAGGTAGCGCCTCTGGAAGACGATGAAGTGAGCGAAAACGACGTTCCCGTTCGCGCGACGGGCCGCAGTGCGACACTCGTCCAGGCACGAACCGTGGCGCGCGCGGCACGGACCGTTTCGTTCCAATCAACGTATCATCTCGGCGACGAGCCATACGATGAGATTCATCCCATAACCGATCCGTCGACCGGGACGCTGGTTGCGGCCTGCGGCCTGAGCTCGGCATTGAAGCTCGCTTCCTCCACACCGCCGCGCTACTACGCGTTTACCGCGTGGGTTCAGGACTATCTCAGCGACGAGCAGCTCCGAGCGGTTGGGCTCGTGTCGCGTGGCGCGCTGGAGGGCGAAAGCGCTCACGTCGACGCCTGGGCGCAAGAAGGCCAGCTCGAACAGGTCCTATCAGTTCAGGCGGGCTCGATGACACGCCTCAAGACAGAAACGCTCACGACCGACATCCGCGTCGAAGAGGCAGACTTTGGCAAGAGCGGCGTGGCCGCCACCTACTTTTCTCGGCTGACCGTGCGCTTCGAGGTTCACTGGAATGCCGACGAGGATCTGTAGGTCAGCTCCTCGCCATTGCCGATCGGAATCGTGACGCTTTCCAGGGTAGGGTCACCCTTGATCCTGGCGAGGAAATCACCGAGCTCGTGAGCGTGGGAGACGACGTTATCCGTGACCAGCAGGCCGCCAATGCGCAGCCTGGCGAGCAGCAGGTCGGCGTAAGCGAGATAGTTCGGACGGTCGGCGTCGAGGAAGATAAGATCGAAGGGACCGGTCAGATCACGGATCACGTCGAGAGCAAGACCCTGGTGAATCGTGACCCGCTCCGAGAGGCCAGCACGCGCGAGATTGCCGCGAGCGAGAGCGATTTTCTGTGCTGATCGCTCGATCGTCTCCACGTGCCCGTCCGTGTCGCGCGCGGCCCAGGCCAGCCAGATCGTGGAGTAACCGTTGGAGGTGCCAACCTCCAGGATTCGACGCGCACGCATCGCGCGCACGAGAATCGCCAGAAGCTGGCCGGTCTCCGGCGTTATGTTTAGCATGCGCGCCGCGTGCTCGGTCACGCGGGCGTCATTTTCCCGGCCAAACTCCGCGAGCTCCGACAGAAAGTGTCGCAATGAACTCTCCATGCGCTCGTGCCTCCTCGCCCCTGCCGTACTTTAGCTGTCCATCGCGAGGACGAACGTCACCGGCCCTCGATTGGTAAGCTCCACGTCCATCACTGCTCCAAACCGGCCGGTTGCGACCCGGAAACCGCGTTCGTGGAGCATCTCGACGAATCGTTCCACCAGTGGCGCGGCCTGGGACGGTGGCGCCGCATCCACGAAGCTGGGTCGCCGACCACGAGACAGGTCGGCGTACAGGGTAAACTGCGACACGACGAGGAACTCGGCCCCGACATCCTCGGCCGAGAGATTCATCCTGCCACTGGCGTCTTCGAAGGCGCGGAGCTTGACGATCTTCTCGATGAGCCTGGCCGCCACCTCCTCGTCGTCGCTGCGCCCAATACCGAGCAGAATTGCCCATCCGGGACCGATAGCGCCAACTTCTTGGCCGTCCACCAGGACCCGAGCACGACTGACGCGTTGTAGTACGACTCGCATTGCCATTCCCGTGCGCGGCGGTGTGCGTCAGTCTTCGGCACTTCCCGGGTCTCGGGACCGACCGCTCAGCGTATTCTCTGGAATATCCCGTCCACGTCCACCTGGCCACGCCGGGTGTTTTCTTCGGCAAGGAATAGGAACGCGACCTACGCGGACCTCGCCGCGGCGATCGCGTCCAGATGACGAATCAGGGGTCAGGATGCCGCGTCGGCGGTCGATTTGCTCGGGCTTTCCGCGCTGCTGCTTGCCGCGGAGTCCTTCTTGCTGGCACTGTCATCAGCGGTCGCTTTGTGATCCGACTTCGCGCTCGTCGACGCGTCCGACCCTCGGCTATCGGTGATGTACCAGCCTGACCCTTTGAAGATGATTCCGACCGGGTGAAAGACACGCCTCGTCTCCCCACCACAGCTCGGGCAGACAGTGATCGGGTCGTCGGCAACGCGCTGTCGCACCTCGAAGCGCGTTCGACAAGCGCTGCATTCATACTCGTAGAGTGGCATTGGTCCGCTCCCCCGTCGCGAGAAATGATCAGTGTCGAAAGTGACGGTGCCCGGTGAACAGCATCGCCAGATGATAGCGATTGGCGACCTGGACGATATCGTCGTCGTGCAGCGCCCCACCCGGCTGGATGATCGCGGTAACTCCCGCTCGAGCGGCGAGCTCGGGTCCATCGGGGTGCGAGAAGAAGGCATCTGATGCCAGCACGCTTCCCGCGGCACGATCGCCAGCTTTTCGAATCGCTAAATCCACCGCGTCCACGCGGCTCATCTGGCCCGCTCCTACTCCGACCAGGGAGAGGTCTCGGGCCAGGACAATCGCGTTGGATTTCACGTGTTTGACCGCACGCCAGGCGAACAGGAGGTTCAGTAGCTCCTCGGTCGTTGGCTCGCGGTGGCTGACGGTGCGCAGCGACAGATCATCCTCGGCGAGCGCATCTGGCGTCTGCACGAGAAAGCCACCCGAAACGCGCCGAACGTCCAGCCCGAGGAGCGGGTTGATCTCCATCATTCGCGGATCAGCCGCCCCGAGATCCACCTCCAGGATTCGAAGGTTGCGGCGGCGCCGCAGCGTCGCCAGTGCCTCGTCCGTGTATCCTGGTGCGATCAGATCATCGTAATGGCTTTCGGCGATGAGCTGGGCGGTGCGCCCGTCGACAACGCGATTGAGTCCCACTGCGCCGCCAAACGCCGACATTGGATCACCCGCGTGCGCCTTGCGGTACGCCTCCGGCAGCTCATCGGCGCTGGCGAGACCGCAGGGGTTGCCGTGCTTGATAATCACGGCCGTGGGCGCCGCGAAGTCTCCCGCGCAGCTCATCGCCGCATCGACGTCCAGCAGATTATTGAAGGAGAGCTCACGGCCGTGGAGCTGCCGGGCCCCGACGATAGTCGCGCCCAGACGCGGATTGGGCGTCTGGCTGTAGACCGCGGCGCGCTGATGAGGATTTTCTCCGTAGCGCAGATCCTGAACCTTGGACAGCGCGATCGGGAGGAGCTCCGGAAACTCGGTCGCCGGGCCACCCAGGTACGCGGCGATGTGAGCATCGTAGGTGGCCACGTGACGGAACGCTTTCGCGGCCATCTGCCGCCGCCATTGCTGATCATCGGCGCGCGTGCGCAGGTGCTCGAGAACGGTCGGGTAATCGTCTGGATCCACGACCGGGATCACCTGACGAAAGTTCTTCGCCGCGGCGCGCAGCAGCGATACGCCGCCGATGTCGACGTTCTCCAGCGCCACGTCGAGAGCTGCCGATGGTGATTCGATCGTTGCCTGAAACGGATACAGATTGACCGCGACGACGTCAATCGGAGAGTAGCCGAGCGTCGCAAGCTGGGCGACGTGCTCCGGATCCTCGCGGTTGGCGAGAAGGCCGGCGTAGATAGCCGGGTGGAGGGTCTTGACACGCCCGCCAAGCATCTCGGGATGAGACGTCAGCTCGCTGACATTGCGCACGGCCTGACCGGCACCGGCCAGGAACCGCGCCGTTCCGTCCGTCGCGTACAGATCGAATCCAAGCGCGCGGAGCTCGCGAGCAAACTCCTCCAATCCTCGCTTATCCCAGGGACTTAGAATGGCTCGCACGTAGAAGTTCCTTACGAAAAACTGCCAAAATTATAGCGCAGCCACGGACGCCCTGACAACGGCGGGCGTCGCGCCTGGCGGAGGGTCGCGTTCTGCTGCGCGATGAGATCGATCCTCGGGCAGCCGATCGTCGGTCGGCAGGGAAGGTGCACGGGAAGGTAGCCTGGAGCGCACCTGGAACGCGCGGCTACGGCTGCCAGCTGCACAGATGCACAAAAGATGTTTGCGTATCGGCGAGACGTGCGCTATAATTAGTGCCGAATGGCGCTCGCGATGGGCGCCACGCGGGGTTACCTCTCCCCGGGGATAGGCACTCCTGGAGTGCCGTGTCTCCCCTCCAATCGGAGCATTCCTCCTCCATTTATGGAGGCACGATCGCTCTTGACGTTTCGGGGGGAGAGCGGGTATACTCAGGG
>CADDYW010000057.1 GCA_902810745.1 Chloroflexota bacterium
CGCCGCTCGTCGATCTGTCCCCCAATCGCTATTTCTTCTTCTAGCTCCCCTGAGACGTTGTCCATATCAAGGACACAACATCCTCAGAAAGATCTGCATCCCAATCCCACAGCCGGATCAATCTTCGATTCACTGTTGACAGTGGTGGTTCGCTCTAGCATAATCGGCCGAAGCCCCTCAGAGGATATGAGCGCTGCGGCGAGCACCTCGAGCAACGCTCGCGCACAGGGCAATTTTTCGGGCCGCAGCAGCCTGTGCTGCAAGGAGTCCCCCCCGTGAATGACCTATTTAGATTTCTCCTGATGCGACCTGCCAACCCAGTTCCTCCTGAGGACGTCAAACGCCTGACCGCAAGTTTTCTGACCGAGGGAGCTTCGATGGCGGTCGCACGCCGTGAGGCACAGGCGTTCGTCGATCAAAAATCGTTCCTTACCTCTGGCGCAGGCCTGCATTTCGCTGCCGTTGCTCAGCAAGTGGCGTCGAGCTTCCATGGCGCGCCAGTCCCGGCCAGCGGAATCGAATCGATTGTTACCAGCACGACCGGTCGGACCGCCGCTCAGATCGCCGCCGATCAGATTTTCTCGCAAGAAGAGCAGCTGCTGTCCGATTCCCTGGTTGCGATGAAGCTCCTGTCCAATTCGGCGGGCGGGGACGCGGCCGGCCTCGCGGTGCTGGCGCAGGGCTACGACGCCATTCGATTGGCTGCCAGTGGTCGAGACCCGGTCCCTCTGCGCGTCCTGGCGATTGCTGACGTCGCCGATCAGTCGGCCGCCAGTCCATCACGCCGCGTCTCCCCGCGGCCGGCGCAGCCAGCGCCTGCCTCCACTCGGGACGCGACGATATTGCGCGACCTCGATCAAACCATCGACGCCTTGGGCGCGCTGCAAGCTGCGGATTTCGAAGCGCCCGCGTCGACGAGGGCCCCGGCAACCCGTACTGGCGCGGAGCGCGTCCACCAGGTCGTGGCGCGCGGCGAGGGAGTCCACCCCTGGGTCGTATCAGCGGCGGCAGCCTCGACATTACCGAAAGCGGTCCAGGCCACCCTGGCGAAGCTGAATCTCGATGTGCGCTCGCGACCACTGACCCAGGTGCTCGAGGTGCTGCAGGCCCGGAAAGCCGAGGAACAGATGAAGCTGGCAGAGGTCCTGGTTCCCAGCCCGACCCCGGTCAGTCAGTTTGGCAACGCCGCGGGTCCAATCTCATCGAGTGATTACGTGGGCGAACCTTCGGGATCGTTGAACTTTAGCGGCGGGGAGATTCGGCCGGTCGGGATTGGCGACCTGCTGATGGTCCGGGAGCACGTCCTACGTTACGAGGGCGGTGAGCTTGCGCACGTCGAAAACGTCATGAAGTCCGAACACCTGTCGCGGGACACCCGGCGTCTGGAGCGGACGGAGACTACGATAGTCCAGGAAGTGGAGACGACCAAAGAGGAGACGCGGGACACACAGACGACCGACCGGTTCTCATTGAAGCGTGAGACCTCGGACACGATCAAGACTGACAGTTCGCTGAAGCTTGGTCTTTCAGTCGACGCCAAATACGGTCCCGTGGTAGAAGTCAAAGCCAATACCGAATACGCAACCTCGACTGCGACCGAGTCGTCGGTCAAGCAAGCGAGTGAGTTTAGCAAAGATGTTGTCGAACGCTCCGTCTCGAAGCTGGTCGAGAGAATCCTCGAACGCCGCAGTGTGACGACGATCACCGAGTTCGAGGAAAAGTATTCTCACGGGTTCGACAACACCGCTGGAGCCAACCATATCAGCGCGTTTTACCAATGGATCGACAAGGTGCTCCAGGCGCAGATATACAACTACGGCAAACGTCTTCTTTTCGACGTGACGGTGCCGGAGCCGAGTACGAACTTCATCTTGGCGCAAACGTATGCGACGAATGTCGCTCAGCCCCTGGAAAAGCCGCCGCCGTTTACGGCGACCGCCTCAGACATGAACCCAGCCAGCGCAGTTATGTGGGCCAAGCGCTACGACGCTACTGGGCTCGATGCTCCGCCTCCCCGCTTCAAGACGATCGCTAAAACGATCGACGGCGTTGTGAATCAGGATCCATACGAAAGCAGTAAGTCTGATACGCTGACGATTGACGACGGATATCGCGCGAAATACGCGTCGTTTGCCTGGGACGCCTGGTTCCACCCGAACGCGCGTTGGGGGGTGCTTATCGGCACCAACTGGATGGATGTCCTGTCTGCCCCACGCTACTACATGGACATGGCGGGCGAAATTGGTTCGGTCGCGTTCGGGTATGAAGCCTACGGAGTCGAAGCCTTCGCGGCGACCATCGAGATTTTCTGCGAGCTCACCGAGCAAGCGTTCGAAGCCTGGCAGCTCAAGGTGCACGCCACGATCACCCAAGCTTACCTGGCCAAGAAGGAGGCCTATGAGCAGGCCCTCGCTCAGGCACGCGCAACTGCGGCGACGACGGTCGCCGGCCGCAATCCCGAGTTCAACCAACGCATCGTAGCGAACGAACTGCGACGGCAATGCCTGACGCTACTCACCGGCCAGCAGTTCGACGGGTTCGGCGCCCTGGAGCTCTCGGCCGAAGGATATGCGCAGCCGAATCTCAGCCGCTCGGCGGTCCAGATGCCGTACGTGCGGTTCTTTGAGCAGGCGTTCGAATGGGAGCACCTGGTCTATTTCTTCTACCCGTATTTCTGGGGATGGAAGACCGGTTGGCGCAACCGCATGCTCCTCGACGACGAAGATCCGGCGTTCGGCGATTTTCTTCGTGCGGGGGCCGCGCGCGTGGTTTTCCCGGTCCGACCTGGCTTCGAAGCGGCGGTTGTGCATTTTCTGGAGACCGGGGAAATCTGGAATGGTGGCCCGCCGCCAAATATCGCCAGCTCCCTGTACGTGCCGATCGTCCAGGAGATCGAGGCGGCTACCGGTGCCCCGGGTGACGAGAAACCCGTCGGCGAGCCATGGGAGGTACGGCTACCGACTACGCTGGTCCGGATCCGACCGCAGGACGATCTGCCCGAGTGGCAGAAAGTTGGCGAGCAGTGGCGGCCCGTGAACGGATAGCAGCGTGGAGCCGGTTTACTACGAGGTCGGTCACGCCCCTGGGCTGCGCGGGTACGTCGAGCCGGGCCTCGGTAAAGGGTCGCTGAGATTCTACGCCGACGCTGGCGACCACACTCTCGGGTCGCTAGAATTTACCTTTGTCGCCGCTCAGCCGTGGCACGAGACCGGCTGGCAACCGTTCGCCTGGGATATGTTGCTTCCCGCTGGTGAGCGCGGTTGGCCACTCATCCGGCTCGTGCTTGGTCGATCAGTTGGGGTCGTGATGAAGGTGCACGCCGCTACTCGTGCGTCCCCGCTCTACCATTACGCAGAGCTGACCGCGTTTGGTCCGCGCACCCCCGAGATTCAGACGTTTCGTCCGCAGGACGATTCGCTCATCCCCCAGCCGGACGACAAACTCGAACCATTCCGCTTCATGCCCCAACCGTTTCGGATCGGTCCGACGGGAGTGTGGATGCCCAGCAAGATCACAGGCGGCGTCCTCGTCCCTCCCAGCTCACGGAGAGTCAACAGCGGCAGGGGCATTGATCCCCGTTGGGGCAACCTCGCTCACGAGGTCGATATCGACGAGTTGTTCACCGTTGATGTCGTGACCCGACCGCTGGGAGTCGAGATCCGGAACATGCACGGCCAGTACGGGATCACCATCGACGCCAGCGGGGATACGTACCCGGCTGGCCTGAATCGCGTCGCCCACGCCTACGAGCTGCTCCTAACGGAATCGGCAGCACGCCCGCCCACGCTGCGCATTGTCCATACAGACGGCGTGCGGATCGAGGCCACGGCGGCAAGGGACGCTTTCCTGCTGAATGTCGAGGCGGCGCGGGTCAATTCGACTGACGAGGTCCCGGCACAAGGTGAATCGCTCGATGGCGGGTTCGATTTCAAGCCGGTTGACATCAAGGTAGCCCCTAAACAGCGACCACTTTGGCTGAACTTGCTCGAAGCGGCGATCGGCTTCGTGCCATACGTCGGAGCCCTGTACTACGCCGCCGAGCTTGCATATAGCGCGATCACTGGCCACGACTTCTTCGGTTATCAGGTGAGCGAGGAGGAGCTCTGGGTCATGGGCGTTGCGTGCCTGCTGCCTTACGCTCTGCCCAAGCCGCAGCTGACGATAATTCAGCGGGAAATGAAGCTATCACCCCTAGCCCGAGTACTCGATGGCGCGGTGGCCTCACGATTGTTGCCGGCCATGGAAGGAGAACTCATCGGGGCAGTAGGCAAGATCGGAGTTCCGGATGCGACGCGATTAGCGCAGCTGGTTACCCAGTTCGTCAGCCGGCAGCGCACCGCTGCCGAGGTCCTAGAGGCATTCCACCGGCTCGTCGGCGAGGCGTACCTGCGCGAGCTAGACCAAGTTGCGCTTCGACGGGCACTCACTGCAGACTTCCAGAGCTTCCGCAATGCCACGCTGGCGTCGGGCTTCAACCAGTACGCGGCGAAGAAAGCCAGGAATCTCACCGCAGCCCGAAATCTGATCGAATGGGCCTTGCGCCAGGGGCCCAGAAGCCGCTACGCAATCGAGCTGGAGCGTGAGTTAGGCGCGGATTGGCGGATGATTCTCGGCCGGAACCGTGATAACCCCCTGCTGAATCCATTGAGATCGAGCGAAATCGTCCACTATGACCGGCTGGCTGGCCGGCTCGAGGACTACGCGAGCCTGGCGAAGGCGAACGCCGGACACGGTGAGTTCTTCGAAATCGACCACGTCCTCGAGCAGCGATTCTGGCGCAACGATCCGAGGATCACCTCCGCCTTCGATGAGAAAGGTCAAGGGATGGCGATGATCGTTCCGCGGAACCCGGCCGTGGCGGCGAGGATGCCGGGGAAGCCAATCTTCTACGTGCACACGACCAAGACACGCATGCTGGTCGATCTGATTCCAAACGGGCGCGAAGCCGAGTTCACGGCCCAACAGATCTGGGATGCCCATGCATTTACGCTGACTGCGCTTAAGGTCGACCGCTCGGTACTCCTCAACGAGCGCGTACTGGACAACTTCAGCATGCTCGCGCGGGCGCGTGGTGAACGCATTGACTTCCGACTCCTGTCAGACGACCTCTTCGATTACTTTTTCTCACCTCCAAGGTGGCCCTCCCTGCAATAAGGTTCCACACGGAGTGGGCTGGGTTTCGACGTGGAACACCTCATCGCTGGGAGACCTCGACAGTCCGCTGAGCGGCTGTGACGGCTTTGAGCCCCTGGCATTACTCTGCCACCGGGACGCTAGCATGCGGCTCCTCTACAGCATCAAACAGAAAGGTTGAGCTGCCGGGAAGCCGGCTACCTTCCTGTCCTTCTGGAGAGGGGGTCAGGGTGAGCGCGTGGTTCCGCGGCGTCGCCCAAGACCTCCGGCCCCCTCACCGTCTCCCCATAGGGAAAGGGGGTTCGATGGCTGCCAGCTTATTCATACTGCAGGTTGCTCTCGACGGCGGCAGTGGTCGGAACTGCGGCCAGGTCCTGCTCGGGAACACGACCCGGCTCGAGGATCTCCGCGGCGCTTTCGACCGCGACGGCGGCCTCGGCCACGCTCTCCCCGCGCCCATTCCCCATTAGGTCGTCCTCCTCGAATCTCCTCCCGACCCAGTCCCTGGATTGCGCGCAAGCCGTTGCTTCATTCGGACAGGGATCGACGATCCACCAGCTCGTGGCCGCGCTTGCCGCTGGTTAACGACATTTGTCACGGGATGGCAACCTACCTCGACCAGGAGGACGGGACACCTCGCTGTGTGCCTGCCGATCTGAAGACCGTCGCCGGGGTCGTCGGCCTGCACCTCAACGCGATGACCACGCCCTCGTGAAGGCACTAGCGACGGCTGAGTGTTCGGGAGCTTGATCTGACCCGACCGTGAATTACCGGGCGACTTCCTGCGGTGTCCTCGTCGGCTTCTCTGCCTGGCGTGTCGCGGTCACCTCGTGGGCACGCAGGAGGACCATGGCCAGCAAGGCGGCCCATAGATAGTATCCGAAGATGTTTATGCGCTCCTCCAATCCGAGGTACGGCGTCGGCTGGTTGGCCGCGACCCGTCCCGCATCACGAGCCGCCAAATAGCCGAAGGTGAGGAGGATCAGGATGGTCCCGAGCGAATAGAGCTGGAAGCGCCTCCCGATGGCAAATGCGCCAAATCCGAGGATTAGGAAGATGAAGAGCGTATCCACTCCGGCCAAGACGAGGTGCAGGGTATCGGTGAGCGTTGCGCCGCTCGCCGCCAGTGCCTCCCGCTGATGCATCGAGCCAACCGGGAGGAACTTCCCCAGCAAGTCGAAGGCACCAAAACCCACCAGCAGGCCGCCCACGACGCGGCGACTGCGCTGGGAATCACTCGATCGCCAGACGCCTACGCCGAAGCCAATCTCCAGAACACTCACGACCGTGAAGAGCGCGTTGACAAGGGGGCGCGACGGTGCCCCCAGCGCCATGAGCTCGCTGATGCTCTGGGAGAGTGAGCTGTAGCCCGTCCAGACCATCGCGCCGATGATGGTCGTGACCACGTAGAGCACCGACGCAGCAATGCCACTGCCAAGCAAGACCTTACGTCCCATCTTTCACCTCCTGCAGCTGCTGCCTTGCCCGCTCCCAGCAAAGCGTATGCTCGATGTCCCGCGCTCGCAAAGGGCCGACCCGCTGTCCGCCTCTCTCGGTGGCCCTGGAAGCTTGGACGGGGCGCTCTTCTCGGTTCGGTCAGGCGTCCACGTCGCATCTGGCCCAGTAGTCCCCGGTTCCGATCACGCCACCCGCTTCTGGCCTGGTTGGGCCGAGGGCTGCACCTCCTGGAGGGGTTTCCGCGATACTGGCCGTCCGCCTGTCGTGGCGATCACGGCCATGATCCATAGCGCCGCGCCCAGGACGAGCCAGTACGTAACGAGGTCCATCCCCGTCGCCACGGGCGGGAGGATGACGAGCGTGCTGGCGATGAGACTCGCGTGCATGAGCGTCGCAAGGAGCAAGCTCTCCGTACGGTCGTATACCCAGACCATCAGCACCCGGTAGGCCGGCAGATCCAGGGCGTAGAAGACGAACGGGGGCAGGAAGAGATCCAGGGATAGTGCTCCCGCGGCATCGCCGGATGCCCAGAACGTGATCGGGACGTGCCACGCGGCCCACAGGAAGCCCACGATGAGCCCGACGGCAAGGACGCCATGCCCCCGCTTCAACTGAGGAATCGCGAACCCGGTCCAGCCCAGCTCCTCCAGGAACCCGAACAGTAGGCCCGCCACGAGGCCGACCAGCACTATGACGATCTTGTCGCTGGTCGCGGCGCCAAAGCCGGAGAGCAGCGGGCTCCCTCCGCCGGTCGCGACGATCTGCGGGAGAAACGCCGGGGAAATACGCGACAACGGTAGGTAGATGGCTGTCATCAGGAGCGGCATGGTCAGGAGGGCGACCGCGTACCAGCGCGCACCCACGCGCCACCGCACCAGCCGGGCCAGCAGCTCGCGCAGGCCCGCTCGGCCGGAGACCAGGCCAGTCATCAGGGGACCCGACACGACCGGGCCGAGGTACAAGACAAGGAATGCGATCGGGAACAGGCTTGCTGCCTGCGTACTCGTCGCCGGGAGTCCGCTCGGAGCCATCACGACGAGGCCACCTCCGAACGAGATGGCAAACACGAGGAGGTAGTAGGTCAGCGCCGGATGTCGCCTGATGAAAGCCTTCTCTTCGGTCGCCGCGCCGACGCTAGAGGGAATTAACGGTAAGGCCATCACTCCTCCCACCAGGACGGGGATGCCCCACATCGCGTGCAGCCAGTGCACCTGCCCGAGCACGGCGATCTCGACCATGGACCAGACCGTCAAACCACCCAGCGCGAGGCCGGCCAGGAGCCAATCGTAGCGAGTCCGCCGCCAGACCACGACGAAGGCGGCGAGGTTGAGAATGCCCATGCCGATGAGAATCAGGCCAGGGATCAGAAAGTCAGGGAAGAAGCCGTGCAGCATGCCGACGGGCATGTTCATGAGCCGCCCGTCGGGCGCGGCGACCAGCAAACCACCCCCCGAAAGGCAGCCGATCCCCTCGTATCCAAGGACGAATAACAGGATGACTCGCTGCCAGGTTGGTTGTCTTACCATCCCCACCTCCGGTTGCTCCCGCCGCTCAGGAAGGACGGGCCGTGACAGTACTGTCATGACACCAGGAGGTTGCCGAGTAGGTAGGGGAGGGTAAACGGCGGGGAAACGTTGCTGAAGCGGCGCGTTCTGCGCTTGACAGCGATTGACGCATCTTCGTGCTTGCTGCTGACCGATCAGCGAAGTCCGCCGGTCTGCGAGCGATCTCAGCGCTGCTCTCGAGCTTTCGGAACGTGGAAGCTCCGGGAAGCATGGCAGCTTGAGGCGGCGACACCGGGAGCCGTGGCCGCGGAGGCGCAACCGACCAACCCATCATGGGAAGCGCAGGATCACGGCGAGTCAATGGATCGATTGCAGCGCCCGGCACGCGACGGATGATCCAGCGGCTCGATTCGCGGCTTCCAGCGACCCGGCGACATCGCCCCAGGCGGCCCAGAGGGCCGTCTCGTCCGGCGTCCCCGTTATGCCACGCGATCCGTCCACGTCGAGGCCGGCATCGGGTCCGGGGGCTGGCGATCCCCAGGGCGCGACCCCGGCGACCGGACCATTGGCGATAAGCTCTGGCACGCTCCACCGTGACGGGTGGACACGTCCGGTCAGATCCTGCCAGGATCGTTGCAGCCCGTCCCGGACCGCTGCCGCGCGGTCGCCGCCGAATCGTGCCTGCATCTGGTCGGCGGTTCCGAGGGTGAAGCCATACTCCGTCGCGACCACGGGCACACCGGCGTGGCCGAACGTCGCCGCATCGTCAATTGGATACGGATTGAAGTCATAAGCCGTCAGGCTCCAGACATTCCAGCAGTAGCTTCCACAGTCGTCGAGCATCTGCTGCACCAGATGCTGGTAGTTCGGTACGCGCTCGGGGTCCAGCTGATCGTGCGGTCGATACTCCCAGTCGGTTAGCTCGGCTATGTACTGCGCGCCCATGAAGATCAGATGATTGCGGTCCGTCGCGCGGATTGTGTCGACCATGTCGCGCGTGAAGGCGAGGTACCAGCCGTACGCCTGGGTTCCGCTGATCCCGTTGCGCGGGCTGTTTCGTGCCTTGAGCTCGTTGCCGAGCTGCCAGCCGAGCAACACGCGGCTGCTGGCGAGGCTCGTCACGATCTGCTGGACCCACGGCTTGTAGTTCACCTCGTAGTTTGGGAGATCGTAGACCCAGCCGAGGTCGTGCTCCTGGTCGAAATTGAAGCGGTGAACTCCCGCCCGGAACCACGGCGCGGGCAGCACCGGGCTAAGGCGAAAGACCGGGTGGTCGAACGCGTGACGATCTCCAGGCACGCCCGGAGGATAGTAATCGGTCAGGCTGACGAGGACGTAGATTGCCTCGGATGGATCGTGCGCGGCATTGTCACGCTCGACCTCGCTCAGGAGCGCACGAAGGGCGGCCATCGCAGTGGCGGCGTCGCGAGGGGCACGATCGGGAGCCAGGTTATGACCCGTCGCGAAGACGCGCATCCAGCGCAGGTGGTGGGCCCGCATCCAGCTCAGATTCTGGGCGAGCCCATCGCGGTACGGGAGGTTCGGCACGTTGGTCCCGATCGACCGCAGCGGCACGCACTCCGGATCGTACAGCGCCCCGCCAACAGCCGAGACGTAACCGGGCGAGCGCCAGTCGTGCGAGCGTGAGCCGCTGGTGCTCGGCGGAGAACCGGGTGGAGATTCTGGCGTCACCGCGACGGAGGGGAAGAGGCCCGCCTCTTTCGCGAGATCGCCCGCGTTGGCGATCGTCACCTGACCTGCCCGCGCCCACGGGACGTCCTCCTTCCAGTACTGGAAGACGGCGCGCTGCGCGCGGACCACGAAGCTGTTTCCCTCGTCGGCGTAGCTCATCGGCAGGCCAAAGTGGGCGAGCGGATCGGCGTCCTGCCAGTAGCGTGCTCGGATCTGTGGATTCGTGTCCAGGAATGCCCAGTGACGACGCATCACCTGGGGCCAGGGTAGTCCCGAATCCGGCGACGTGTCGAACGGCGGTGGTGTCTGGCGGTAGACCTGGAGCCAGGGGTCCTTTCCGAGGTCGTGCATGCGATCGAGCACGTTGACGAAGGCAACCTGTCCGGTGTCTGGATGCCACTGAAAGACAACCTTCTGCAGCGCCTGCACGGTGAAGCCATCCCAGGTGAAGCGGCGGCTGACCGGGTATCCGAGCACATCGGGACCGCCGAGCTTGCGGTAGACATCCCAGAACGGGATTCCATCCTCGTTGGTAATCGCGTAGCCGGTGCCACCGCGGCCGCCCTGGCCATTTGCCTGGGTGTAGAAGTGGCCAGCGTGATCCGGGAGGTCATAGTCGAGCGCGTCCGCAGAGAGCGAGGTTGGCCAGCACGCGACCACGACGGTTAGAAACAGGAAAGCCCCTGCTACACCTAAATACCTGTACCGTCCCACGAGCCACCCCATCGAAGGTTCCTGCGCCAGCCGATAGCGACAGCGAGACGCCGCCGCTGAGAAAATGACGGCCCATCCACTCGACTCAACGGTTGACGCGGGCGGCGGTTACGCGGCCCCAAGAGACGCCACGGTACCTACGCAGAATGCCACAACTTCGCGCTCGGTAGCTGCTACTCGCAGGCTCAAGATGAGTAATTTTCCTCTATCGAGCAAGCCCTTGTCGTGTTAAAAAGACCATATGGGGGAGCACGAAAGTACTATCTATCCTAGCCAGGACTTCCTATTACAGGCCCGGTGGTATTGTCAGGGTCTGGCCGTCGGGCAAATGATCCGCAGGATCGTTTTCCCAACGCCCGTTCCCGGACAGCTCACGGGTGAAGGAGGCCCCAACGTTAAATACCCGTCCTGCTCCCGCGACACAGGTGCTGGCCATGCGCACCGGTCGCCCGCGAGCGGCCGCGCAAGCGTCGCAATCGACGACTCCGCATCCGTGGTGGCGCGCATCATACCACACGAGCCCGCGATTGACCCGAACCAGGAGGCAGCGCACCTGAAGGCGGTACCTGCTCCATCGACGCATCGAAATCCAGGTGCAGCTCTGCTGGCGATGGGGGAGGGTGAATCTTGCTGATTCCAGCGCATACCCATGCGGCGAGGAGGTGAGCAGCCGTGGACGGTACACGGGCGCGGGAAGAGCCGCGCTGGCAGGCTGGTCAGGCCATCTTTGAGTTCGTGCTGATCTTACCGCTGTTACTGGTGCTGGGAGCGGCCATCTGGGAGTATGGCAGGATTTTCGACGCGCAGAACGTCCTGACCGACAGCGCCCGAGAAGGCGCCCGCTTCGCAAGCGCGAACTGGGCAAGCTACTGGACCTCTGGGTCGAGTACGCCCGGTACCGACTTCATCAAGGGCGTCACGGCGGCGACGGAAGCATATTTGAAGAACGGTTACGGACCGCGGCTGATCTCCGTTCCCGGGCAGAAGCTGAATCAGAATGGGGACATTGCCGTCACGTCGATCAGCGTTCGGTGCGAGAGCGAAGCGACCGGATCCGTGGTCGATAGCGACTCCTGTGCGTCGGGCGGCGTTCGCGTGGTCGTTACCGTGCAAGGAACGCTCAGCATCTTCGCGCCGTTCGTTCCCGGATTGAGCAGCGCTTCCCAGATCTCCGCGGTCGAGCGCATGCGCCTGAGCGGTAGCTGACGGGGGGTTCGATGAAGAAGCAGCCAGGTATTCCAAAGCGAGCGTGGCAAGGCGCTCAGGATGGAATGGCAGTCGTAGAGTTTGCCCTCATCGCGACATTGTTCTTCTTTCTGGTAGGCGTGATCGTCCAGGGTGCCCTCATCTTTAATGCGTGGCTCGTAGTAACGAACGCTGCGCGCGAAGGGGCGCGCGCCGGGGCGCCATGCTACAATCGCCAGGCGCCCGCACCCACCCCCACATCCTATCCCGTCGCCCTCACCTGCAACGATAGCGACGTCGCGGTCGCGGCGCGGAGCGCAGCCGTTGGCGTGAGCCCAGCCCAGCTCCAGGTCAGTGCGAACTCGGCGACAACTACGATCGACGCAAATCACCAGGAAACGACGCTGACGGTCACCGCGCGCTATCCCGTTCCCATCGTCGCGCCCTTCGTCAATCTGGTCTTACCCAACCCCTTCCCGGTTACCGCCTCGGCCACCGTCCGAGTCGAGAGCCAGCCGTGACGTGCTTCAGCGTGGCGCGGACGGGGACAGCCCGGGTGGGACCCAGCAGGTGCTGGGCGTGGGTACCAGTCCCAGTCGTTTACCGGAATGGTTCGTGACGGCACGGAGGATCCACATGCGATTGATAAACGCGGCACTCAGCCGACTCCATCAGGGCCAGAAAGGACAGGCGCTCCTCTACCTGGCGGTCATGTTCACCGTCCTGCTCGGTTTTACGGCGATGGTCGTCGACGCGGGCGTGGTCTACTGGAACCGACGAATGCTCCAGAACGCCGTCGACGGCGCAGTGCTGGCAGGCGCGGCGAAGCTACCGAATGACACGACCGCGGCGATTCAAAGCGCCGGGGCGTACGCACAGAGCAATGGCGTGTCTACATCCGAGCTTCTGTGTGATACGACAAGCGCGGCCATTCTGGGATGTCCGGTGGATACGACGACGCCCAACTACGACATTCGGGTCATCTCGAACTATAACGCCAATGACACGATCGTTGTCAGCGCGCGGCGTCGGATCACCTTTGGACTAAGGTACATCATTGGTGCCGGAGACACCGACGTCGCGGCTACTGCAGCCGCGATCGTCGCCCCCACGAATCCCACCTCCGGCCTGCTGCCGTGGGGCGTCACCCAGGACAGCCTCACAAAGTGCGGAACCTCGGCGTGTACACTGTACTACTGCCCCCCCAATCAAAGCTGCCCCAACCCGGGCCCGAGTGGCGGTAACTTCGGCCCCGTCGACTTCCAGGCGGGGTCGTCCGGCGGAGGGAACTGCAGCGCGGGTGGCGGCGGACAAACCTACGGATCGAACATTCTGTACGGGTACAACGGGCCGGTCCCGAGCCCGACGCCGGGCGCCACACCAACCTGGAGCTGGCAGATCTGCACGCAGACTGGTGCCGACGTCGGAAACACCTTCGGGCAAGGGAACAACCCCGCGTCGTCGGGTGGTGTCCAGGAGCTTTTCTACTGGGACTCCCAGCAATGGTGCGATGGCGGTGTGCCTTGCAGTGGTCTGTACGGGCCACCGCCGCCTCCGGCCAGCTACTGGGGAACGATCTACAATGGCGAGGTCTGCGGACCGGGCAGCACCGGTAACCCGCCCACGAACTGGCCCACCACCTGCGCTCGGCTTGGTATCGTCCCCGTCATCCAGTCGTGGCCCAAGAGCGGAAATCAGCCGATTACGGTCGTGTCCTTCGCGTGCTTCTACCTGACCAACTACGACAAGCAGAACAAGACGATTCAAGGCGTTTTCCTGAAGTCCTGCACCGACGTGGGCGGCGACCAGCCGGTTCTTGGCGGGACCCTCAACGGCCCGTTGTCCACGTTCCTCTGGCGGTAACCAGACGCCAGTCACGGGAGCCGCCTCAATCGCGCGTGGCGAGACGGGATGGCCTGGAGATGATCGCACGGGCCATCCCGATCGTCTCCGGTCGATTTCTCCTGGAGGTGGGTGCAGCGCTCTCCACACCAGCCGCCTGATTCGCCACGGTGAACGCCGCGATCAGCTGCGCATCGTCCCGCTCGCCCCGCGAGTCGTCGCGCAGGATCCCCTCAATCCGCAGTGCACCCGTCAAGCGCTCGCATTAGCACTCCAATTCGAGTAGGGCGTGTAGACGACGAGGCGCCGCTGCAGCTGGAGCACTTGGCGAAAGGCCCCGACCCACCGACCGTACACAATGACAGCGACCCGTACCGATTCGGAGAGGAGGCACTCGTCGCAAGGGCCGGCGTATACCCTTGCCTAACACGACGGCTTCAGGGCATTCTGGTACTTCGTCACCATCTGCCGGGTCAGCTGCAGGTACAGGTCGCCGTACGATTTGCTCGGCTCGATATAGCTGCCTTCGACCCACTCGTTGAACGAGGTGATCGAGACCACGTCCGGATTCGTCGCAATCGCTCCCGCCCACATCGTCGTGTAATAGGCGCCGTTCTGCCGATCGACGGCGAACCCCTGCGCACCATTTACGAGCTTGTCATTGTAGCCCGGCATGACCGTCGCCATCCAGATCTTTCCGGGATAGGAACGCGTGCGCGAGGCGTAGCTTGCAAGCGGACTCGACGGGTTGGGAGACCAGGCCACCGAATAGGCGTGGATGCCGTCGAACACGCTCAGGTACGAGAAGATGTCGCCTTCGGCGATCCAGAGAACCTGGTGGTTCGGATCCACCTGTCGCAGGATCGAGCCCCAGGTGGCGACGTCGTACTTTCGCGTCCCGTAAAAGACGACGTACGGCTTGCCGTTATAGCGAAAGTACGTAGGGTCGTTCAGGTAGCGCTTGAGATACGTGAGATCGTTCAAAACGTCGCCCGCGCTGTGAACGAACGGCGAGTTCAGGTCGAAGTCGATCGCGATCTTGAAGCCGTGGCTCCGCGCAACGTCCAGGAGCGTTTGCAGATTCGTATCGGTCTGGTTCCCCGGTCCCCACCAGTTCAGCTCGAATCCGTCGATCCCGGCCGCCTGCGCCTGCGTCACCTGGCGCTCAATCGTGGTTCGATCGGCCGAGACGTATGGCGTGACCGGCTGATCAGACGTCTTGCCGCTCGTCCAGGTATTCAGGTCGTACCAGGCGTAGTACATGGCCAGGACTGGGACCGGCGCGCAGGATCTCGCAGCCGATGTGGGAGTTGCCGTGGCGGACGGCTTCGCCGCGGGCGCTCTGGTCGCGGTCGAGGTTGGCGTGGCGGTGGCCGTGAAAGATCGACCGAGCGTTGCCGTGACCGTAGGCGTGGCGGTCGCGGTGTCGACCGGCGTCGGAGTCCCACTGGCGGTAGGCGTGGGTGTCGCGGTCAGCTCGGGCGTCGACGTCACCGAAGGCGTTGAAGTCGCGAGGGCGGATAGCGACCTGCCGGGCTCGCTATTCGCCGAAGATGTCTTCCCTTCCTGCCGGGTCGCCTGGACCGTTGCCGTGAGATTCGGAGTCGAGGTCGGCGTGGGAGTTGGCGCGACCGGCGGTCTGACAGCGCTTCCGAGACCGGGGAAATCGACGACCACGTCCAGCCCGGATCCCGTCGGAACGTCCTCTGTGCTGAACGACGCCGTTCGTTTGTCGGCCATCCCGAACTCCGACGCCACCCCGTTCGCACTCAGATGAACGGCACTCGACTCGAACTCACCCGGCAGTACGACCTCCACCGTGATCCGCCAGGCGGGCCCGATACGATCGGGTGGCAGCACTTGTCGCTCGAATCGGTAACCGCTGCCCAATGGGCGAACTGCATCCTTCAGTCGGTACTTGATAGTGAAAACGCGCTCGGCGGGACTCTGGATCGTCGGAAACCACCAGCTTACGACGAACTGGCTATCCCGCGTGGCCGCGATCGCATAGGCTCCAGAAGTCTGCCGTGGATTCAGCGGTACAAGATCTCCATCCTCGAAAACCTGAACATCCGAGACCTCGCCGGAGGCACCCTCGGTCAGGCTCCAGCTCAAACTCTGGTAGCTCCCTGACGTGAAAAGTACGCGGTGCGTCTCCACGACGTCGGCGGTTCGGTCCGGGCGCAGCGAGGCTCGAACGTCGAGCCAGTCCAACGAGGCGCTCGGCGCCGAGGAAAGGCCGGCTTCCTGTCGATGGCTGAAATACACGGTGGTCCACCGGTCGCACGGGATATCGGTTGGACCGAGTCGACCGACATTGCCGGAGGGCATCGGCGCCAGGCGTGGGACCGGGATCGCCTCGCGAAACTGTCCGAGCTTTCGGCCGTCGGAGCAGGAAAGCGAGAGGTCGTAGGTCGCCTGATCCCGCGCAGGAGTCCAGGGAATCCAGTGCTCCCAGTCGACCACGACCGTCGAGGCTACGGGCGCTTCGAGTGCGAGACCACCGGTGACGGCGGGCGCGGCCAGCGCGAGTGGCGTCGCGGCACAGCCGCCCAGGACGAGAGCGGCTGCGACCGCCAGGAGTGCAGAGACACTGCGCAATCGACGTGAGAACCGTGCTCCGCCAGACTCCTCGACCGTCACCACGGCGTGATGGAGCGGCCCGAGAAGACGGGCCATCGCGGTGATAACGAGCAGGACGAGGAGAATGCTGCCAGTCTCCGAGCGGCCGGTTATCCGATCGAGAGCGTACGCGGCTGGCGACACGAGGATCCAGTAGACGAGGATAAGAAAGGCGACGTCGATCATGGCAGCCGCCACGCCCCCGAGCGCCCGTGCACGCTGCTCCGCCCAATCTTCAGTCCGCGCGGTACTGGTGCCGAGCACGTGGCGGTCGATCACCGGCCCGAGCGCCCGCAGTCCTGTGTCCTGCACGCGCCCGCGCATCGCGGCAAGCACGAGGATGAGCGCGGTGCCAACCACCCAGGCTGCCCCGGTGGAGAGCCAGTCGACCCCCCAGATTCGCGAGTCCAAGAGCGGGAATGACACGATCAGCGGTGCGCCCAGCAGGATCCCCAGGGCAAAGCCCGGCAGCCCGGCGAGCCCGTTCAATCGCAGAGTCAGAAGCAGCCAGACCAGCGCAGCTGCGCCCGAAATGAGAATCGCCGCGGGGACGAACCCGGTCAGCGGCTGCAGGCTGGCAAGCACCGGGGTACGAAGCAGAGCATAGCCAGCGAGCAGGTAGAGGACGTCCACCGTTGCGGCGACGACACGAACCAGGTGCTCCCGCGCCGCCTTCACCTCGTCCGGCGAAGCGCCCGGACGGAATTCGGCGATCGGTCGTCCCAGGGCGGCGAGCGCAACCCGCCGAACCATTGCCTGAACTCGCGGGCGCGCGAGGAGAAGAATCGCCAGGACTGCTGCTCCGACGAACGCCTTCATCGTCCAGACAAGCGATACACCGATCGGCGTGGTGACGTCGGGGATCGGCAGCGCGTTCACGAAAGCCCAGCAGACCGCGAGTGTCAACGCCGCGACGACAGCACCGCTGCTGCGGTAGCTGGACGTGATAATTCCCAGTGCCACGAAGATGACGACGACCGCGATGACCGTCGCGCCAACCCCGGTGACCGTCGTCCCCGCCACGTGCGACGCGATCTCGAGCGCCGGGGCCGCGATCAGCCGGTAGATGACGAAAAGATAGATCAGATTCACGATGCCCTGCACCGACCCGGCGGCGGCCTGACGCCACGTCCTGACCGGAGGTGACCCCGACGATCTGCCAGGGACACCAGGCACGGTCACCGAATCGAGAAGGGCCGCCACGCCGCGCGTAAGCAAGCCGATGACCTGCCAGCGAACCCCAAGCAGCAATCCGGCGATCAGGGCGGACAGAACGAGCTGGAACGGCCAGGTCAGAGGGAGAAGACTCGCAATGCGGGCACTCGGTGGGAGGATCGAGAAAAGGACCGGTCCCGCGAGGATAAGAGTAAGAACCGCCACCAGATTCGGGGCAATCGAGGCCGTCGCTTCCTTGGTCTCGAGACTCACGCCTCGCGTCCGCTCGGCCGCATCGGTCAGCGCCGCCGCGAAGTCGCGGATCGACGGGAACCGATCGTCCGGTGCCTTCGACAGGGCACGCAGCAAGACATCTTCGACCGGACCGGGAATACCGGCATTCAGTTCGCGTGGTCGCGGTGGGGCTTCCTCGATCTGACGCTGGAGGAGTTCCGCGGTCGTCTCGGCCTGGAACGGTCGGTGACCGGTCAGCATCTCATACGCCGTGACGGCCAGCGAGTACTGGTCACTCCGCCCATCGACCTGCTCGCCCCGACACTGCTCCGGAGACATGTAGAGGGGCGTCCCGGCCATACGCTCGCGCCCCCCGGAGCCGCGAACATTCCGTATGGCGCGGGTGATACCAAAATCGGCGAGCAGTGGCCAGTCACTCCTTCCAAGGAGGATGTTGGCCGGTTTCATATCAAGGTGGACCAGCCCGTGGCCGTGGGCCAGCTGCAGCGCGTCGGCAACCTGGGCCACCAGACGGGCGGTCGTGAGGACATCGAGCGGAGCACCCACGGCTTCCAGGCGATTCTTGAGCGTGCCGCCGGGGACGAGCCGCATGACGATGTAGACCAGATCACCCTCTTCGCCATAGTGGTGAACTTCCACGAGGTTCGGGTGGTGAAGATGGGCGAGGCTGCGGGCCTCGTCGTGGTGGCGCTCGCGAAAGCCGGGATCCGACGCCAGGCGCGGAGACAGCACCTTCACCGCGACGTCGGTCTCGAGGGCACGGGAGTAGGCACGGTAGACCGTCGCCATTCCGCCGCGGCCAAGGATACCGGTGAGCTGGTACTCGCCGTTCAGGAGCGTTCGGCCAAGCAGACTTTCTGCCACGCGGGCTCTCCTCGATCCGTCACTCGGCAAGCAAAGATGCCACTGCAGCCCTGGCGGTGCGGCCGTACCCACTGATGCGGGGGGAGAAGGAACCGACAGAGGCAACCAGCCGCCACCCACAGTATCACAAATAGGCAGACGAGAAAAGCCTCAGGGTGGGAATGCTGAGCTCACTGCGCGGGCTGGCCTCGGGACTCGCTTGGCGGCTTGCGCCGGCAGCCCAGGACGGTATGAAGAACACGGCAGCCGTCCAGGCTCCTTCCCCTTTGGGAGAGAATGCGGGTGAGGGTCGGCGATCGCTCGCTGCGCCGCGGATTCACGCCCTCACCCCGGCCTTCCCGCAGGGGGAGACGGGGCGAGCCGCCTCCGCGACAGGGCAGCCTTTCTGCTCGGCCGCGCATTGCACGCGGTGGCGAGCCGGGCGCGCAGGATCGCCGGTTTCTGCCGCGTCTACACGTGACCCCGCGCAGGGGCGTGATGGCTCGCTCAGCTCGTCGATCGGTGAAGGTGTGCCGCGAGCAGGCGCGCGGTCAGCTCAGGACCGGGACGAACGGGCAGTCGACGGTGATGGTCAGCGACATCACGCCGATCAGGCATTCGGTCCAATGAAAGCTTCTACTTCGCGCTGCAGTCGTCGTGCGGCGTCTGCCACCTTGGCTCGCCGGACCGTCTGACGATCCTTCGCGCGGGCCAGGCGGAGCTTTGCGCTGCTCAGCATGCGCGACATCTCGTCGGGTGCCGGCCCACCGGTCACGCGTCGAATGCGAATGTTTTCCCACGGATCCAGCGCCCGAGCCAGTGCCTGTTCGGACAGACCGAGTGGGCGGCCGAACAGCTCGCGCGACGATTCATCGAGCATCTCGACGGTGAGGTCGATCGCGGTCTTTCCTTCGTCGACCGCCCGCTGAACCGTCTTCCCGACGATGTTGTGCGCGACGCGGAACGACAGGCCCTTCTCGCGCACGATCGTGTCCGCCAGCTCGGTCATCGTGGCGAAGCCCACGGTGGCGAGGTATCGCATTCGGTCCGTCCTGAATGTCGTGCTCGGCAAGATCCCCGACAGCAGATCCAGCGTGGTGATGGCCGCATCAATCGCCTCGTCAAGCGGGGCGTTACCACCGGTCTGGGCATCGCCGCACTCGCTGAACGATACGTTCTTCACCGCCGCGAATGCCGCCATCGCGTCGCCGATCGCCTGAGCGGCGAGCGCCTTTATCTTCTCCAGAACGCCCGGGTTCTTCTTTTGCGGCATGATGCTGCTGACCGAGCAGTAGCGATCGGCAAGCTCGGCGAACCCGAACTCGAGTGTGCTCCAGATCCAGAGGTCCTCGGCCAATCGGCTGAGATTGGTCATGAGCAATGCAACGACGGAGGCAAGCTCGGTCACGTCATCGCGCGCGACGATCGCATCGTAGCCATTTTCGACGAGACCATCAAACCCCAGGAGCTCGGTCGTCAGCTCGCGGTCGAGCGGAAAGCCGGTCGTTGTCAGGGCAGCAGCGCCAAGGGGATTGCGATTGACTCGCCCGTACGCCGCCTCCAATCGATCCAGGTCGCGCGCGATGACGTCCTGGAACGCCGCCAGGTAGTATCCCAGCGTCATCACCTGGGCATGCTGGGAGTGGGTAAGACCCGGCATGACCGTCGCGACGTGCTCGGAAGCGAGGTCGAGGAGCACTGCCTGGAAGGTCAGGACGGCATCGATGAGATCGAGAGCTCGCGCGCGGAGCACCAGACGGGCCGTCGTGACGCCGAGATCGTTCCGGCTGCGGCCGGTGTGCATGCGGCCGCCGACGTCTGCACCAATCCGACGAATGAGCGCTCGCTCGACGTGCGAATAAAGATCCTCGAGCGAATAATCGACCTCGATCGCGGTCGGGCCATCGGCCCTAATGGCCGCGAGCGTAGCGAGAATCGCACGCGCGTGCTCGGGACTGACGATACCCTGACGAGCGAGCATCAGCGTGTGAGCGAGGTGGATCTGCATCTGTGGCTCGAAAGCCACGCGCAGCTCGCGCTCCAGCGATGGCGCGTTGATATGCCGGACCAGATCGTCGGCCGGTTGCTCTCGGACGCGCTCCCGAAGCTGAACCTCGTCTTGGGTCGCCATTCTTCGGTCCTCCCTCCCACGTTCCGTCGGTGGAGCGCTTTCGTTCACCGAGCTCGTCAGGACATCGTCGAGCACGTTGCAAGCTTAGTTCTGCCAGGCCATCTCTCGTTCGATCGAGCGTATGACACCGCGGATCTTGTCGGCATCCATCGCGCGGGGTGCCGCGTCGACGTAGCGGTTAAGATCGGCGAGGGCCTGGCCATAGAACTTCAGATGCTGACAGACGATGCCACGGTCGCGTAGCTCGTGCACGTCGCCGGGATCGAGCAGCAGAAGCCGATCGATCGCGGCGAGCAGACGCGCGGGGTCCTGGCTCTGCGCGTAGATCGCCTTCAAGTTATTCAGCATTCGGATCAGGATCTGACGGGTCGAAACCGGTGCGAGCATGCGCGGATGGAACGTCAATCGATCACCGTAGACGGCGCGGACGCGCGCCGCGCAGTCGTCCAGGGTGAGAATCGCTCCACGGTTGAATGGATCGATCAGAATGCGCTCGTCCGCCTGGATGCCGACGATGAAGTGCCCCGGCAGTCCGAGCCCGACGACGGGCAATCCGAGCCGCCGCCCGATGGCGATATAGATGATCGACAGGGTGATCGGAATACCGAGCTTACGCTGCATCACCTGGTTCAGGAAGCTGTTGCGCGGATCATAGTAATCTTCCGCGTTCCCACGAAAGCCCTCTTGAACGAAGAGGACGTGGTTCACCTCCTCGACGATCTCCCGGACAGATCCCGCGGCGGTGGCGTGCTGGCGAACGCGGTGAGCCAGAGCATCAAGCTCCCGCAGATATCGTCCTGGCCTCAGATCCGGATATTCCTCCTGGGCGATCAGAAGTGCGGCGTGAGCCAGATCGATCCGGTGATCTTCGCGCTCCAGCAGCAGCGTCAGTTGTCGCCGTACGATAGATGTGAGCATGATCGTTGCGCGGTCAATCGTAGCAGACCGAGAGCGCTCGACGGACGCGGGATCAGACCAGGACAGGCTGCCTCGGTCGCAGATGGATCCGCTCCGCGCCTGTCGCCAGGATGGAGACTTCGCTCCCGCGATAGCAATCGCTACCAGCAGCCCGCCGGTCGCCGCACCCGTTCGCGTATGTGCTCGACGTGCTCTGCCCGGCCAGGGAGGGCAGTGGCGCCCTTCGCGCAGCCCTGGGTATCGGTGAGATCGGTGGCGCGGAGACAGTTGTGCGGTCCCGCCATCGTCGCGGACGCTTCTCGCACGGTCTAACCGACTCTCTTTGCCCGTGGCCCGGACCTTCACCCCCGAACACTGACACCGCGTCCGGTTGGTCACGTCGATGCCCGGCGCGTACGATGAGCAGGGACCGGGCGAAAGCGGATCGATCCGACGCTCGCGCCAATCCTCCTCGCCCGGTCGAACGACGATACGCGGGAAGGCGGGCTTACATCAGATACTCGCCCTTGAGGGCGGCCTGATAACGCCGTGTCACGTTGTTCCAGTTGACGACGTTCCACCACGCCTTGATGTAGTCAGCTCGCACGTTGTAGTACTTGAGATAGTATGAATGCTCCCAGACGTCGAGACCGACGATTGGGGTGACACCCTGCATCAGGGGGCTGTCCTGATTTGGCGTGCTCTGGATGGCCAGGCCGCCCGAGGAGTTGACGACGAGCCAGGCCCAGCCGCTGCCGAAAACGCCCGCCCCGGTCGACGATAGCTGCGACTTGAACTGATCGAAGCTCCCGAAAGTCTTATTGATCGCGTCGGCAAGCTGGCCCGTCGGCTCGCCACCAGCATTGGGTCCCATGATATCGAAGTACAGCGTGTGGTTCGCGGCGCCACCACCCTGATTGCGTACCGCGGTCCGAATGTCCTCGGGGATCGTGTTGATGTTGCGCAGCAGATCCGGAATGCTCATCTTGAACAGATCGGGGTGCTTCTCGACCGCCGCGTTCAGGTTATTGACATAACCGGCGAAGTGTCGATCGTGGTGGAGATGCATCGTCAACTCATCGATCGACGGCTCCAGGGCGTTGTACGCGTACGGCAGGGGTGGCAATTCGTATGGCATCGCTGAACCCTCCACATCGAGAAGTGATCTATCCGGCTGACGTTACCTGGCGTCACCGCGCCAATCGGTTCTCACCCGGCCTGCCGACAGGATTATCGAGTCGACCGCCGAGATCGATCTCTCGTATACCATCGGCGAGGCGACTCCTGGCACGCGCCGGTCACGTCACCGATTGTACGCGCCAGCCGCCTGGCACGGCAAGCTTTTTTTGACGGTTCGTCTGCGAATCGGCGGGTGCTGGATTCCGTCCGGTGGCCGTTTGACGCTAGTCCGAATGGCGTGATATAAGATCTGGCCACTCCTCTTTGGCACGGGTACAGAGAGAATGAACGATCTCCGAAGCCAGCTTCTCGATCAGATTCGCCGATACGCCATCCACTTCGGGCATTTCACGCTCGCGTCGGGACGAACGAGCCACTTCTACATCGATTGCCGAAAGGTCACGCTCTCGGCACACGGCGCCTTTCTCACCGGCAATACGATGCTCGATCTGCTGGAGGGCATCGATGTCCAGGCTGTCGGTGGGATGACCGTCGCCGCGGATCCGGTGGCGACGGCGATCGCGGTCGAAAGCTGGCACCGGAATCGCCCACTGAACGCCTTCATCGTTCGGAAGGAAGTGAAGGGTCACGGATTGCAACGCCAGGTAGAGGGTCCACTGCGAGAGGGAGATCGGGTCGCCGTCGTCGACGATACGCTCACGACCGGAGGCTCGATTCTGCAGGCAATCGAGGCGGTGGAAGCGGCTGGCGCACACGTGGCGGCAGTCGCCGTCATCCTGGATCGCATGGAAGGCGGTGCTGAACGCATTCGCGAGCGAGGGTATCCGGTCTACTCAGTGCTGACCTACGAGGACATCCGCGACTTCGTCGAAGCACACCGCCAGGGATGACGACTCTCGGATCGCCCGACGATGCTCGGATGGCTCGCTCTCACGCCTGACCACCTCGCTGATACGAGTCTCTCGCGACGATGTGGCGAAGAATGGCCAGGATCGTCTCTCTCTCCGACTCGGTCAGGTGCCGCCCGGTTTCTCGCTCATACCTCGCGACGACACGATCGAAAAGCATCAATGTCACCGCCGCGGCACGGGGCGTCACCCCGACCAGTGCACGATCGATCTCTCCGGCTAGCTCCTCGATATGCTCGCACACGGTCCGTCGGTTACCGCCAGACCAGGATAACGGCATGGTCCTGCTCCTTCCCCTTTCGTCGGCCCATATCATAGGTCTCGCCGTCGCACCATGTGTGCCACCGGCCCGCGCTTTCTCCCTGCTCGGTCCATCGCCGCGGCGGTCGGGGACCAGACCCCCGCTTAGTCGGCGCCAATCACGGGAGAGACCGGCCACGCTCCCAGGATACGGACAAACGGACAGGACTGTGCCAGACCGTCGAGGGCATTCTTCACCGCGTCGTCGTCGGGATGGCCGTCGAGGTCGACGAAGAAGACGTATTCCCAGAGGCGTCTCCGTGATGGTCGCGACTCGATGCGCGTCAGATTGATGTCATTATCCGCGAACCACGTCAGGGCGTCGCGCAACGCGCCAGCCCGATCGTGGACGGCGAAGACAACCGCCGTTCGGTCGTGACCAGTTGGCGCGCTCATGTGCCGGCCGATCACGAGAAAGCGCGTCACGTTCGTCGGATTGTCCTCGATGTGGCGCGCCACGATTGGGAGTCCGTAGACCGCGCTCGACGCCTCGGTCGAGATCGCGGCCGATCGCTCATCCTGCACCATCTGCGCTGCCTGCGCGGTGCTGCTCGTCTCCAGCAGGGTGGCGTGGGGAAGATGCTGCGCGAGCCAGCTCCGACACTGGGCGAGTGCCTGCGGGTGCGAGTACACCCGCGTGATCTGATCAAGCGAGCCCTTCGCGAGAAGGAAATGGCTGACGCGCAGGGAGATCTCCGCGCAGACCTGGAGATCGCTGTCCAGGAAACGGTCCAGTGTATAGGTGACCGCGCCTTCGGTCGAGTTTTCGACCGGAACGACGCCATAATCCACCGCCTGCCGCTGCGTCTCCAGAAAGACGTCGGAGATGGTCGGGCACGAGACCAGCACCGTCGACGAGCCAAAGTGGCGCTTTGCAGCTTCGTAGGTGAACGTCGCGATGGGGCCGAGGTAGGCGACACGAAGTGGTCGCTGTAACGCCCGCGACGCCGACAGAATCTCACGATAGATCGCGCGCAGGGCGTCGTTCGGCAGCGGACCTTCGTTCGCCGCCTCGACCTGGGCATACACCTGCGCTTCCCGATCCGGCTCGTAGATGCGCGGCTCGTTTCCTTCGCCGGCCCGCTCTCCCTTTAGCCGGCCGATCTGCTGCGAGACCCGCGCCCGACGACAGAGTAACCGGACAAGCTCATGGTCGATCGCATCGATTTGCTCTCGTAGCTCCTGAAGCGTCATGCCCGGTGTTCCTCCTTGATCGGTGCTAGCCATTGTATTGCAGGGCGGAGCGACTTGTCGAGTACGGCTCACGTCGCGGGACGTGGCCCGTCCGAGCTAGCCGGCCAGCGAGGTTGCGTAGCCACGAGACCCGCGGGCGTGTCTGGTAGAATCTAGGGTGGGATCCAGGAACGCGGCAGGCGAGACGCTGCCGATCGGTATCGGACTTCTTTTCTAGGTAGGGATACGGTGATCAAAGTACATCCGAGCCTCCCCGAGCTTCCCTTGACGCCCGACGCCTGGAACCAGATGAAGGAATCGGGAGTGAGGATCACGGTCCGAGACCCGCGCACGACCCGTGGTGGCGGATACTGGTGGCCGGACCGCAAGCTGGTCGACCTGTTCACGGCACAAGAAGAAGCCGCGATCCACGAGCTTGCTCACGCGTGGTGGCACGAGCGTCGGCTCCACGGGACGAATGCCGCCGAGCTTATCGTCGCCGTCGTCAAGCTGAGCGAGGAGGAGGATCCGCGCTACGCACGCGCCGCGGAGCTGGCCCGTCAGTATGTGTACGGCATCCCGTCTCAGCGCGATCCGAACAGCCCGACTGGCTGGTGGCGGGGGATGCTGGTCGAGGGTAACGACTGGGAGATGTTCGCGGGCCTGGCGAGCGGAACGATGGGACACCTCGAACGGCTGCCTCCGTACGTTCGTCGCTTCTACCGAGGACTGTTCGACGAGCCGGCGGACGAGTAGGCGCCGACAGATTCCCGGCGGCTGGCCGGACGCGGTGTGGACCAAACGAGTGCTGGCACGCTGCGGGACCTACCGCGCTGGATAGACGGGAGAGCGAGGACCATGGCCGGAACAATGATCTACTTCGATCACGCCGCCACGACGCCATTGGATCCGCGGGTTCGCGACGCGATGATGCCGTACCTCGACGACGTTTACGGCAATCCCTCGAGTATCTATCGAATCGCGCGCGAGGCCCGACGCGCTGTCGACGAGGCTCGTGATACCGTCGCGGAGGTTCTCGGCGCACGCGCGGCCGAGATCATCTTCACCGCGAGCGGCAGCGAAAGCGACAATCTTGCCTTGAAGGGCGTTGCCTTCGCGCACGTCCGACAGGGTGGCCACATCATCACGTCCCAGATCGAGCATCACGCCGTCCTGCACACTGCCGAGTTCCTGGAGAAGCTTGGCTTTCGCGTGACCTACCTGCCAGTTGACCAGCACGGACTGATTGATCCCGACGCGGTCGGTCGCGCGATTCAGGACGACACGATCCTCGTCTCGATCATGTACGCAAACAACGAGATCGGGACAATCGAGCCGATCGAGGAGATTGCACGCATCACAAAACGGCGTCGCATCCCATTCCACGTCGACGGGGTCCAGGCGGCAGGATCACTCGATCTGTCGGTCGATCGGCTCGGCGTCGATCTCCTGACCCTGTCAGGGCACAAGCTGTACGGGCCAAAGGGAACCGGCGCGCTCTACGTTCGGCGCGGGACGGTCTGCTGGCCACTTATTCACGGGGGCGGGCAGGAACGCGGTCGACGCGCCGGGACGGAGAACGTTGCCGGAATCGTCGGATTCGCGACCGCCCTCCGCCTCGCGGCCGAGGAGCGGGCGAGCCGCAGCCAGCACGCGGTAGCGCTTCGCGATCAGCTGATCGGCGGTGTTCTTTCCTCGGTGCCCGGTTCGCGGCTCAACGGCCATCCGACACAGCGCCTGGCGACCAACGCGAGCTTCTGCTTCGAAGGAGTGTCCGGCGAGTCATTGCTCCTGGCCCTGGACCAGCTGGGGATCATGGTTTCGACCGGTTCCGCGTGCACGTCGGGTTCACTCGAGCCCAGCCACGTGCTGCTGGCCCTCGGGCTGCCACCGACACTCGCGATGGGTAGCCTGCGAATCAGCCTCGGCAAGGATAATACGCCCGCCGAGGTCCACAGATTCCTGGAGCTTCTTCCAGACGTGATCGCGCGTTTGCGGGCGATCGAGTCGTCGGAAAGCATGCTGCCTGTCGATGTATCCGACGAACGACACGGGCACGGCGAGGAATCGGCGGTCCCGCTGCGCAAGACGGAGCGGCGGTGATGGCACCGCGCGGTGAGCGACCGCGTGACGCGGGCAGCGAGAACTGTCTGGTCGCTTGCGTCCCCCGGCCGAGCCAGCTATGATGGCACGCGTAGCTCTTCTCGAGGAGGTATGCTTGCCAGTCTTCGCAGCACGCCGCGCGAGCGGTCGGCGGTGTTCCATCGTGGCGATCTCCCTGGCGGCGCTTGTCGGCCTGGCGCCGGGGTGCGCACCGGCGGCTCTTGCACCCCCAACCCCGACCC
>CADDYW010000058.1 GCA_902810745.1 Chloroflexota bacterium
CGACGATGAGGACAGAGGATGGGTGAACGCAAAGCAGCACTCCGCGCGGAAATCGAGGCGGCGCGACAGGAGCTCCTGGCGGCGATCGACACGCTGGCCGATGAGGATTGGGACCGCCCCACGGTGAATCCTGCCTGGACAGCCCGCGACCTCCTGGCGCACCTTGCCAACGCCGAGCCCGGGCTTCTCACCCGCATGCGACGGATCCTCAGTGGCACGAGCGAGATACCACCGGACTTCGATCTCGACGCCTACAATCAGCGGCTGGTGGAGAAACGTCGGAGAAGCACGCTCCAGGAGCTGGTCTTATCGCTAGCCGAGTCCCGGCGCGAGGTGCTGCGGTTCCTCGATGAATTAAGCGATGAGCAGCTCGACGCGCGGGGATGGAACTCGCGGCGACAGGAGACAACCGTCGCCGGCCTCTTCGAGACGATCGCGCGACACGAGCGGGAGCACACGCGTGACATTCTCACCGCACGAAGCTCGGGGGGTAGACATCGGGGGTGAGCGATCAGGTCCAGCTGGAAAGCGCGACGGGCCTCTGGCCGGTCCGCTTCCTGCGCGTGCGCACGAGCGCGGGGTCTACGCGGCGGGCTGTCTTATCGGGCTCCGCGTCGCTGTTCCCGGGTTACGGGCGACGGCGGCGGCCGCCGGTCGAGTAGCCGCCTCCGGACGTGCGCAAGGCGACCCGCTCGTTCTCTCGGGTCCATTCCCAGATGTTGCGCCAGTACGGCCGGGAATACTCGCGCCCAACCGGCAGAAATCCGGGGACCTGCTGGAAAACTGCGTTCCAGACGGGCTGATCCGCGCGTACTTTGACCGACGCCGAGGGCGGCTCGAACATGTGCAGAAGCTCGCGGATCAGGCGACGCAACGTTCCCAGGTGAGGCTCGTCGCCGGTGGTACCGGCGTCACGAATCGTAATTGCGCCGTCGACCTTCGTGTGCCATTCGAGGAAGCCGGTGATCTCGTCGGTGTGCTCGCGTGGGTCGTAATGGGCAACGACAAGCATCTCGTGGCGCTGAATCGCGTCTTCGTACCGCTTCCGCTGTGTCTTGCCCTCGGGGTTCGCGAGGGTAATGCGGATGTCGCGTCGAATCTTCTCGGCGTCCGACGGGACCGCCAGCCGAAGCTGGTATCCTGCCTCTTCCATCGCGACCCCTTTCTCACGTGTTCCTATTCCTCATCCAGTCCGAAAACCGGACGTTGCGGCGAGGAACGCCCGGACCCGTTGCTGAAGCACAGACGGATGTTGGTACAGCATCACCAGCGAACGAACGGCCAAGATCGCGCAGCCTGTAGACCAGTCTGTCGAGACCATGATACCGCGCAATCGGCGCGCCAGGATGCGCTGACCCCGCTGGCGGCATCACATACCGGGGAAAGCCTGCCATAGTTTACCGTATCGCTAGGCGAATAGCAAGAGCGTGGCCTGCCGCTCAGGCTCTCAAGCGATTTGAGCGGCGTCGTGTCGCGTGATATCCTCGGAGGGCGTGCCCCTTTCGGGGCGACATTTGGACGGGAGGAACAAGCTTGGGCACCCCGGAACTTTCTGTGCCGGTGCAACCAGCCGATCGTTGGCGAGCGCTCCTGCTGATCGGACTCTGCGCCGGTATCTTCTCCGGTATTCTCGGGATCGGCGGGTCGGCGATCCTGATCCCCGGGATGATCGGCATCCTGGGGCTCGCGCAGCACAAGGCGCATGGAACATCACTGATGATCATCGTGCCGACGGCCGCGCTGAGCGCGATCGTGTACGCGCTGCGTGGACAGGTGGACTGGGGACTGGTGATCGTCTATTCGGCGAGCAGCGCAGTCGGCGCCGTCGTGGGAGCGACTATCATGCCGCGGATCCCCGCCCGCGACCTGAAGCGTCTGTTTGGTCTCTTCCTCTTGCTGGTTGCGATTCGGATGCTGGTCCCGACTCCGGTCGGGACAGCCACGAGCCTCGATCTCACGGATCCCGCCAAACTCTTCGGCTCGCTGGGGCTCGGTCTCTTCGCCGGACTTTGTAGCGGTCTGCTGGGGATCGGCGGCGGCCAGATCCTGATCCCCGGCATGGTCATCCTTTTCGGGGTGAGCCAGCGGCTCGCGCAGGGGATATCGCTCGCGTTTATCGTTCCCACCGCGCTCTTTGGAACGATCACGCACTATCAGAATGGCAACACCGTCCCACGGATCGCGGCCTTCGTCGTTCCGGCAGCACTTGTCGGAGGCCTCATCGGCTCAAACGTTTCCCAGATTGTCGACGTGCATTATCTGAAGATTCTCTTCGGGGTGTTTCTGCTCTATGCGAGTGGACGCATGATCCTGGGGAACGTGATCGCGCGTGTTCGGCGGAGTGCGGATGGGGAGCCCGCGCAAGCAGACCTGCCCACCTCCGGCTGACCCTGACTGACCGCCACGAGCCGCTGGTATCATCGGGGATACGGGTGAGTGAGATCCGCATCCCCGACGATACCCTGGACAGCTATTCGGATCCTCCAGCCACCGATGGACGGAGACCGGCCCCACCCGGCTCGGCCAGCGCCTCCGCGCGGCGCATGCGCAAAGGCTTCAGCACGAACAGGGCCAGGGCAGCATTGATGAAGTCGAAGGCCACCATGACCAGGAAGACAGGAACCCAGCTATGGGTACCGGCGTAGACGAGGCTGCCCACGGGAACCAGGAGCGAAGCGACGCCCTTGGCGGTGTACAGGAGACCATAGTTCGTCGTCGCATACTGGCGACCGAAGAGATCACCTATCGTCGCCGGGAACAGGCTGAAGATCTCGCCCCACGCAAAGAACGACAGGCCGGCGAAGATGATGAAGAGGACGGGATTCGAGGCAAAGAGAACAAGGAGTAGAACCGCGAGCCCCTCGCCCGTAAACGCGATCGTCATCGTGTTCTCGCGGCCGATGTGATCGGAGACCCAGCCGAAGAAGGGACGGCAGATGCCATTCATGATGTTGTTCAGCGCGAGTGCGAACGGCAACGCCACCACGGCGATCCCGAAGATGTTCACCGGCGCCTTTGCGACGTTGTACGCGGTCGCCATTGGGCCCAGCTGTGCCGCGAACATGAGACCGCCCATCGCGACCATGGTGAACATCACGTACATCAGCCAGAACGGGGCCGTCTTCACTGCCTCGAGCGGCGTGTAGTCGCGTGTCGTCTGAATCAGCGCGCGCGACTTCGCCTCCTCGGCGGCCTCACCCGGCTTGGGAGCCCGCAAAAACAGAGAGACCAGGAGGACGATGATGCCCTGGCCAAGCCCGAAGTACAGGAAAGCCGCCTGGTAACCGCTGGTCTGGATTGTATTGTAGATGGGGATAACCGTGAGGGCCGCACCGGCCCCGTACCCCGCGGCAGTCAGGCCCGCTGCCAGACCACGTCGATCTCGGAACCACTTCAGTGCATTACCCACGCACGTTCCGTAGACGATACCTCCGCCGATACCGGCGAGCAGGCCGCCGAGGTAGAGCATCGACAGGGTATTGGCAATCGAGTCGATGGTCCAGGCGAGGCCGACCAGAACGCCACCGATGAAGACGAGGAGCTTGGGCCCGAAACGATCGACGAGATAGGCCTCGAAGGGCACGAGCCACGTTTCCGCCAGCACGAACAGAGAGAAGGCGACCTGGATGGAGGCGTTACTCCAACCATACTGCTTGTTGATAGGTCCGACGAACAGTGTCCAGCCGTATTGGAGGTTGGCAATCATGATCATACTGATGATGCCAAGCACCAACTGAAGCCAGCGATACGAGGACGTTCCACTGCTCGTCGGAGATGCGGGCGTAGCTGACATGTTCGGCTCTCCTCCACACGCCAAGCACATAACCGCGCTACACCGGACCGAAGGCCGGTGTACCGCGTAGCGCCAGCTATGTCGATTGCGCAGATCCGATCAGGATACGAAGCATATCGCCACCGAAATTGCTGACTGGAGCAGCTGGGGAACTGTCGAGTTCCACGGGCCGGGTGTCGTCCGGTCGAATCCTCCTCAGACGCTCGAGATGATCGGGGTCGAATCTAATATACTATGCTCAAACTAAAAGATTGTATCTTCGTCGGAGCCGCGCCTTCACCTCCTTCCAGGATTCCCCTGGAGTCGCGAGCGACTCCAGGGGGTCGTGCTGGACGGCTAGTCAGTAGCGCTCGACTTCCTCGCGATCTTCAGCCCTCCTTTGATCGGCGCGACGCCAGGAATCTCCCACTCCTCCCACATCTCATCGACACGCTTCTGGATGTAGTCGATGTCCTCGTCGATGAGGTGGGCGAAACGTCCCTGCCGCATGAGGAATTCGCGAACCGGCACGCGATTTTTGCGCGCGTCGTGCTGGTAGGTCACCTGCCCGTCGTGGACCTCATACAGGGGGAAGATTCCCGAGCGGATGGCCAGCTCCCCGATATCGTGGGAGTAACGTGGATGATAATCCCACCCTTTCGGACACGGATCGTAGGAGTGGATAAAGGTCGGGCCGCCGACACTCAGCGCCTTCTTGACCTTGTTGAGGAAATCCAGCGGTGGGTACGTCGCGCAGGCCGTGGCGACGTAGCGACAGGTGGGATGGCCGACTGCGAGCATGCCGGCCACGTTCTTCTTCCACCGCCGCTGCATAATGCGGTACTTCTTGCCAGGCGGGGTGAATGTCGTCTGCGCGCCGTAGGTCGTCATGCCGGTCGCCTGGATGTCGGTGTTGGCTGCGGACTCGTTGTCGTAGAGGATGATCAGGAGGTCATAGTCGGACTGCAGAGCCGAGGAGATACCCGAGAGGCCCATATCGGCTCCGCCGATATCGCCGCAGAAGGAGATCACGTTGATCTTCTCCTCGGGAATCTTCCCCTTGCGCATCAGCGCTCGGAGGCCCGCTGCCATCCCCACGGCCGACGACCCGCCCGCTCCAAGCTGGGTGTGCATCCAGGGAACGATCCAGGGGGTGGTCATGTACGAGGTATTGGCCACGTACATGCAGCCGGTCGAGCCCGTGACGACGGTCCGGGGCCCGGCGACCTTGATGAATCCGCGCATGACCGTGGCGGACTCGCATCCCTGGCAGGTGCGGTGGCCGGAGGTGTAGAGCTCCTCCAGGGGAACCTTGTGGACGTTACGGATCCTTTCGAACTGCTGGACTGGCTCAACGATAGCCACGCTCAGATTCTCCTTTCCAGTGCGATCCTACTCGCGCACGCCGATCCAGGTCACCGAGCCATCCATCGCTTCGTTTCCGATGGCGCTCTCGGTCAGACTGTACATCTTCTCGCAGTTGCCGATGGAGATATCACGCCCGCCCAGGCCGGCGATGAAGTTGACGACCACGGGACGCTGCCGCGCCGGGTAGAGGCAGGAGCGAATCTCGTGAAGCAGAATCCCACCGTCATCGGGCGAGCCGTGAGCGAAATCGCGGTCGATCACGCCGACCGCCTTGAACCGGCTGAGGCTCTCACGTAGTTCGACCGTCGGGAATGGACGGAACCAGCGAAGGTTGATGTAGCCGACCTTGTGTCCCTTCTCCCGGAGGCGACGCGCCGCCGTTCGCCCCGGCATCGCCACGGTGCCCAGACCAACGAGCACCGCATCGGCGTCGTCGGTCATGTACTCGGTGAAGAATGGCGACTCGTAGCGCGGGCCGAAGATCTGGTTGAACTCGTGATAGGCTTCGACGATGACGTCGCGGGCGCGCCTGGCCGCCTCCCAGTTCTGCCGACGCAGCTCCATCACCCAGTCCTCGTTCACCTGGGGCGCGATCGAGATCGGGTTATCGGGGTGGAGGCGACGCGAGCCGAGATCATACGGCGGGAGAAAACGCTTTACCGCTTCGGGCGAAGGAATCTGCACGATGTGCTGGGAATGGGTGAGGAATCCACCATCCATCGCCAGGGCCATCGGCATGCGTACCCGCGCGTCCTCGGCGATCCGGTAGCCGATCAGCACGTGCTCGAGCGCTTCCTGTGCGGTCGAGGCCCAGCACAGAAGCCAGCCCATATCCCGGACCGCCATCGCGTCGTTATGCTCGACACCAAAGGCCCCGGGGTCGTCGAGGGCTCGGTTGCCGACGAGGAAGAGCACCGGGAGCCGGTCGGTCGCGGTGACGACCAGCGCCTCGAAGCCGTAGCACCAGCCAGTGCCGCTGCTTCCGGCAAAGGCGCGTGCGCCGACCGAGCTGGCGTGCTTGACGATCTCGAACTGCGAATGCTCGCTATCGGCGATCATGTACTCGGCATCGAGCTGCCCGTCCGCGATGATCTTGGAGATGGCGTCCATCACCTCGGTATAGGGACGGATGGGGTAGGCGGCGATCACATCCACGTCGGCGAGACGTACCGCCTGAGCAACGGCCTGACAGCCGGTGAGGAGATCCTCGCGTTCGTAGACTGCACGGCTCTCGGCGGTGAGTGTCATCGGTACACCTCCTTCTTGACCGGTATGACCTTGCCCTCGGGAACGCGCTGCCCCGCGGTCACCGCCACACCCGTGCCGGTGACGAAGGGATAGTTGACCCGCTCGGTGCCTTTCTTTTCCTCCGCCCATTCGAGGTAGGCAGCCGGATCGCGCTTGTACGCCTCCCAGGGGCTGCTGTTATCCTCGAAGCGAAGCTCGTCGACCATGACGATGCACTCCTGTACCGGACACACCTCGGCGCACTTGCCACAGCCGACGCAGTATTCGTAGTTGACGTCGTAGAGGCCATCCGGGGTCGGGTCGAAACACTCGTCCGGGCACTCCAGCCAGCAGAGCGTGCACTTCGTGCAAAGGTCAAAGCGAACGACTGGACGCTGGGTCTTGGTGGTGCCGCGCTTGAAGGTCGTGTTGCGGGACTGGCCGCGTGGCCCCATGGTGAAGCCACGCTCAACCGCCGGGACGACGATCCCTTCTGGAAAGTCGAACCATTTCGGCAGGACCGGCGGCGCGTATGGCCAATCGATTCCTTCCTCGGGGGTGACGACGCGCGTGTGCTGCCGAATCGTCTCGTACGCCTCGCGGGCCGCGTCGACACGGTGCTGCTCGTGCGTCTTCTCCAGCAGGTGCGCTTCGATTGCCTCCATGCTGATGAGTGATGGATCGAGCCCGGCGAGGGCTCCGAGAACCCGCTCGTGGGTCAGGTCATCCTTGTAGACCCACAGACCCGCCAGGCTGGCGTCTCCCTCGAGAATGGCCAGGTGATACGGGTAGGGCTTCTTGCCGATGAATCGGAGAAGCTCGTCGTGGCTCTTGCGGGATACGACCAGGAGGTAGCCATTCTCGGTCACTTTCTCGTTGATCGGTCGGATCCCGTGCCAGCCCCAGGGCTCGACGCCTTTGACCATCGTATCGTCCAGGACGATGGAGAAATCGCACGTGTCGATGTCGAGATTGGCGCCGCATTCGGCTTCGAGCTCTTCTTCGGAGAGATCAGGGGAGACGTACGCGAAGTATTTGCAGGGGATGCCATTGCGCTCTGGGGAGTCGCTGTAGCGCCCGTTGGAAAAACCGACCTGCCCCATGTGCGTGGCGATAATGGCGATGTCGCTGCCGATCTTCTTGCCCAGGCTCTTCTGGAAGATGCCCCGGTAGTTGACCTCTACTCGTTTGATCATGCCTTACCCCTTCAACGCCGGTCTTGTTGAGCACTCCATCTCGTGCATCCTGTCTCTCAGAACGGGGTCACATGCGTCCCTCCCGAGTGTTCGCGCCTCCCGAGGATGCCGTTCCACCGGCAGCTTGCCCTCGATCGCCGACGAGTGGACTAACCACTATTCCATTAGACCACCAGACATCTTCTTGACGCCACTCTAGCACGTGGTAGACTTGTCGTCAATAGGGTATGCGCGATCAAAGTACACACGATCAATCGAACGAACGCGGTCTGCCCGGCGTGGCCGGGACCCGTCGAGGCAAAGGCAAGAACCATGGTTGGGGCGGAAGCGATCAGCAATGACCTGGGGTCAGATTCCCATCCACCAGCCGCCGACGCTCCCGGACCGGACCGTGGAGAGCTGGAGATCCAGCCGGTCCGACGGCGGAAGCTACACGAGCAGGTTGCCGAATCACTGCGGTCGCTTGTCACTGAGGGCAAGCTGAAGCCGGGCGATGCGCTTCCACCGGAGCGAGACCTGGCCAAGCAGTTTGGTGTCAGCCGAGTGACCGTCCGCGAGGCGCTCCGGGTGTTGCAGCTGTGGGGCCTGGTCGAGGCGCGGCACGGCGGGGGGAACTTTGTCCGTGAGATCTCTCTCGAGCACGTCGTCGGTCCGCTCGCGGCAATCATTCAGCACAACCGTGGGCTCCGCGACGAGCTTCTGGATGCTCGATCGATCTTCGAGCCGGCCATCTGCCGGCTGGCGGCCGAGCGGTGTACCGAGCAGGACCTGGCGCGGATCGAGGCCATTCTGGAGCGGCAGACTCAACGGGTCGATCGAGGCGAGCTTGCGGTCGAAGAGGATAGCGAGTTTCACCTGGCACTTGCCGAGGCAACCGGCAATCGCATCGTCGTGCACGTGATTCAGACGATCAACGATCTGCTCCTGGAATCGCGCCTGCGCTCTTTGAAGACGCCCGAGCGACCCCGTCGCTCCCTCGAGGGACATCGACGGATCGTCGCGGCGCTCCGAGCGCGCGACGGCAACGCGGCGCGCCAGGCGATGCACGCCCACATCGCGGAGATCGCCGCGACGCTCGGTCCGCTTTGACCCGAATCAGAGCTCGATGTCGTATTCCAGGCCGAGCGTCGCGGCTTCCCGCCTGAGCTCGCCCCGAACGAACGCGTCGAGCGGCAGGCCGTTCTTCAGGCGGTCTTGCTTCAGGTTGTATTCGATCTCGCCCGGGAAAAAGATGCCCTGCGAGCCAGGAGCCAGGGCTGAGCTCTTGATCTGCTGGATCAGCTCTTCCATGCGCGCCTTAAACTCGTCGAGCGAGATGAAGTGCTCGATATCCAGTGCCTGGAAGAGCTGTGCCGAACCCTTCATCCCCAGGCCTCGTCCGAATCGGCCGCCGGAAAGGACGCCCGCCATGATGTCGAGCATCACCGCGAGACCGTAGCCCTTTGGTCCGCCGAGCGGCAGAAGTCCCCCCTCCTGTCCTTTCCTGGGATCGTCGGTCGGGTTGCCGTCGGCATCGACGGCCCAGCCAAGGGGAATCTTCTCCCCGCGCTCGATCGCCATGCCGAGCTTCGAGCCGGCTACGACACTCGTCGCCATATCCAGGTTGAAGGACCAGGGACGCGCGGTCGGCGCTGCCCAGGAGAGAGGGTTCAGTCCGACGATCTTTTCCCGACCGCCCGGTGGGACCATCGCGATTCCCGCGTTGGTCGTCGCGTACCCGATGCACCCCGCGTCGGCGGCCATCTGGGTGTAGTACGCGAGTGCGCCAATGTGCTGGCTGTTGCGCAGCGATACGACCCCGACGCCGTGCTTCCTGGCCCGCTCGATTGCCAGCGTCATCGCGTGCGCCGCCAGGACGTGCCCGAGCCCTCCATCGCCGTCGAGCAGGCAGGTGGCACCGTCGTCGCGCACGGTGCGGATGGTCGGATGGAGATTCACTCCGCCTGCCCGGATGGCGCGCGCGTACACCGAGACCCAGCGGCAGCCGTGGGAATGCACACCTCGTAGATCCGCGTCGACGAGGGCGTGTCCGAGCAGCCTGGCATCCGCCTCGGGCACGCCGAGCCCCGCGTAGATCCGAGCGACCAGATGCTCCAGCTTTGTCGCGTCAACCCGCTTGAACTTGTCTTCGCCTGCCAATCGATTCCTCCCGAAAATCCGGCTGACGCTGCTTTTATCACCGGAGCCCGCCCGTTGTCAACGGCGCCCCGCGGTCGCAGGCCCGCGGCCGACGCGCACCGGGCCGAGCGTGGGGCAGTTGCCATTCGGTAATCGTCGTCATGGCCGAGGAGACCGGCTATAATGGTCAGAGGTTCGCAGGGGCGCCAGGCGCGCGCCTGTGCCCAGGTGCTTCTGCACCGATGCGCGTGCAGCCAGATGACGAGGGGTGAGTATGATCGTCGCGCTCGCCGGAGGGGTCGGCGGAGCCAAGCTGGCGGATGGGCTTTACCGCGGGCTTCCCTCGCGCGACCTGACCGTGATCGTCAACACGGCAGACGACTTCGATTGGTTTGGACTGCGGATCTGTCCAGATGCCGACACGGTCATGTATACACTTGCCGGGATTGCTAATCCGGCGACCGGCTGGGGCATCGCCGGAGATACGTTCGAGGCGCTCGGCATGCTTGGCCGGTACGGGCGCGACGTCTGGTTCCAGGTCGGCGACCGCGATTTAGCTACCCACGTTGCCCGAACCGAGCGTCTCCGGTCGGGGATGGGCCTGACGGACGTCATGGCCGAGCTTGCGTCGGCCCTGGGCATTGACGCGAAAATTCTGCCCATGTGCGATGAGCCCGTGGCAACCGAGGTGCTGACCCCGGGCGGACCCCTGGACTTCCAGGAATACTTCGTTCACCGCCATCAATCCGATACGGTGAACGGCGTCGTCTTCCGGGGTATCGAGCAGGCGCGACCCACCGGCGCGGTGCTTCGGGCGCTCACGGAAGCGCGAGCCGTCGTCTTCTGTCCGTCCAATCCGATAGTCAGCATCGGCCCGATCCTCGCCGTCCCGGGCCTACGTGAGCTCGTCGCCCGACATCCAGGTGCACGGGTCGCGGTCAGCCCGATCGTCGGTGGTCGGGCCCTGCGCGGCCCGGCCGATCGCATGCTGGAGAGCCTCGGGCACGACGTGTCTGCCTACGGCGTGGCAGCACTCTATCAGGGGCTCGTCGACGGCATGGTGATCGACGAGGTCGACGCCGCGCTTGCCCCGCGGATTGAAGCGCTGGGGATGCGTGTGCTGGTGGCGCCTACGGTGATGGTGGATGCCGCGGGGAGAACACTCCTCGCCTCGAAGGTCCTGGACTTTTGCGAGCAGATCCTCTCGACGCGGTGAATGATGATTCGCCACCACTGCCGACAACCGTGGTGATTCCGATCAAAGGACTGGAAAGGGCGAAAAGTCGCCTTGCCGGTCGCCTGACTCGAGAGGAGCGCTGTGCGCTCGTCCTCCAACTTCTCGATCACGTTCTCGGCGTTGTCGGAGCATGGACAGCCGTCGAGCACGTGGTCGTCGTGACGCCGGACCCGAGCGTTCGCGCGCGCGCGGAGGCTGTCGGGGCAGTGGCGATCGATGAGGTGGCGGAAGCAGGACAAAACGCGGCGTTAGAGCATGCGCGCGCGATGGCCCGACGCTGGGGGCCACGGGCGATGCTCGTGCTATCCGGCGACCTGCCGCTCCTGGGGGCGCAGGATCTCGAGGCGATCGGACGACTGGGTGCGAAGGAGGGAAGCATCGTCCTTGCCCCGGATCGTCACGGCGTCGGGACAAATGCCCTGCTGCTGCATCCGCCCGACCTGATTCCCTTCCGGTTCGGACCGGATAGCTTTCACCAGCACCTGCGGGAGGCAGTAGCTCGCCACCTGCTGGTCCAGGTGTATCGTGGCGTGGGAACGGCACTCGACCTGGATCTACCCGAGGATCTTGATCTCATTGTGAACTCCAAGCAGATGTAAGGAAGGGTTCGATGGATGGTCGTGACAAGCGATTGGCCTGGGGTGGTCCATGGCTCATCGCGATCGGGGCTTCGCTCTGGGGAACTGATGCGATTCTGCGCGTCCCTCTGACCAAAGCAATGGCAGCTCCAGCCATCGTGCTCGACGAGCACGTGCTGCTCAGCCTCTACGCGATTCCGGCACTGCTCCTGAGTGTCGGAGCGCTCCGCCGGCTGCGCCTCCCCCAATGGCTTGCGCTCATTCTCATTGCCTGGGGCGGATCCGGCCTGGCGACCGTTCTCTTTACGATGGCGTTCGTGACCGGCAATCCCACGACGGTGATCTTGCTCCAGAAAGTCCAGCCGCTCTTTGCGATTGCGCTTGCACGACTGATGCTGGGCGAGCCGTTGGGGCGCCAGTACTGGCCGTGGTTCGCGCTGGCCATGGTTGGTGCGTACCTGGTATCGTTCGGCACGCTCGCACCCTTCTGGGAGCTCAGTCAGACGACGGTAACGGCGGCCGCCCTCGCGCTCGGCGCCGCCGCGCTCTGGGGAAGCGCGACGGTCTTCGGCCGGTTCGTGCTGGCGGATCTTTCCTTCGAAACGGTGACCGGAGCTCGCTTTCTCCTGGCCCTGCCATTTCTTCTCGGCCTGGCATCGGCGCAGGGACAGGTCGGTGCGGCGGTCTCTGGCCTTCAGACCTTCACGCTGAATCTCTTCCTTCTCGCGCTGATTCCCGGCCTGGTCTCGCTCCTCCTCTACTATCGCGGCTTGACGATGACCCGAGCCTCGATCGCCACGCTCGCCGAGCTCGCGTTTCCTGCCTCGGCGATCGTGCTGAACTGGATCTTCCTGCAGCAGGGGGTTACCACTACCCAGTTGCTCGGGTTCGCCATGGTCTGGCTGGCAATCGCGGCGCTGGATCGTCTCGTGGCGCCCGCCGCTGAGCCTGCTCGACCGGCCCTCGAGGGAGGCGTTTGACGGTAGGAGCGCTGTTCCAACCGCGCCCTGGTCCCGCGCATCCGAGCGCCACCAAGTATGCGGCAAGGCGACCGAATGTCAAACAGTGGGAGCAGGGCGCCGGTGGCATTGGAACGTGAGATCGGCTCCGTAGCACGATGCGATCGGCGCGTCCTGATGACAGGCTGATTCTGCGTGCTCCGTGCACAGGACTTCGGCCGTGTGGCTGACGTCGTGAAGGCGGTCGCCACGGAAAATCCATCGGGGCCATGCTAGACTGGATCTATCGTGAAGAAGCATCCTGCCGCCAGCGACAAACAGCATCTCGAGATCGGGCGCGCCGGCGCGGGAAGTGCGCGGGAGCTGGCGATTCTCAACGCCATCGCCGAGGCGCTGAACAGCTCGGTTGACGTTCGCCAGGCGCTCGAGCGCACCCTCGGCCTGGTCGGCGAATTGCTCGGCCTTCAAACCGGCTGGGTCTGGCTGCTCGAGCCCGAAACCCGCCAGTTTTACCTCGGGGCAAGTCGGAATCTGCCACCATTCCTTCAAGAACCAATCCGAATGAGCGACCGCTGGTGTGTCTGCACTGACCTCTTTCGGCAGGGGCGGCTCGCTCCGACGAACGTCCCGATGCTGGAGTGCAGCCGCCTCGCCGAGGCGTTCGAGGCGCATACGCCGGAGGCGACGCTGGGCCTGCGCTGCCACGCAAGTATCCCGTTCTCGTTCCAGGATCGGCGTCTCGGGATCATGAACATCGCCGGGCCGGAGTGGCGTCACCTCACCGCCGACGAGCTGCGACTCCTCGCGACGATCGCCTATCAGGTCGGCATCGCCGTCGAGCGGGCCCGCCTGGCGGACGCGAGCGCGCGGCTGGCGCGGGCGGAGGAGCGCACGCGGCTCGCACGCGAGATCCACGATACGCTGGCGCAGGGGCTGACCGCCATTGGCCTGGATCTCGAAGGGGCGCTGCGCCATCTGGAAAGCGATCCCGTTCGGGCGCGCGCGCGGCTTGAGCGCGCGCTGGCGACGACGCGTGAGAGTCTGGAGGAGGCGCGCCGCTCGGTTCTCGACCTGCGGAGCGCACCGCTGGATGGGCGGCCACTGGCCGAGGCACTTGCCGCGCTCGGACGCGGCTTCACCGCGGAGTCGGGGATTGCGGTGCGGGTTCGGGCGAGCGGCAATACCCCGCTGCCATTGCGGGCCGAAGCCGAGCTGTACCGGATCGCGCAGGAGGCGCTGAACAACGTCCGTCGGCACGCGCGAGCTACCGTGGTGGAGATCACGCTGCGAGCCACACCGAGCGAAGCCATGCTCGCGGTCCGCGACGACGGCATCGGGTTCGATCCCCCGCTCCCCCGCGAGGGACGTCACGGAATTCTTGGCATGCGCGAGCGCGTCAAGCTCCTGGATGGGCAGCTTCGGATCGTTAGTCGGCCGGGAAAGGGAACGACCGTCGTCGCGCGCATCCCCGTGTTGGAGCGCGGCGAGCGATGATCGGCCTCGTCGTCGTCGACGACCACCCGGTCGTCCGCCACGGCCTGGCCAGCGCGCTGGAGGACGAGACCGACCTCCAGGTCCTCGGCCTGGCGAGCACCGCCGAGGATGCGCTGGCGCTGGTCGAGCGCCAGCAGCCGGACGTGATCCTGCTGGACCTCGAGCTACCGGGCCTGAGCGGCGTCGAGGCGATTCCACGCCTGATCGACGCGGCCCCGAACGTGAAGGTGCTCGTCTTTACCGCGTACGATACCGACGAGCGAGTGGTCGGTGCGATCCGCGCCGGCGCCAAGGGTTATCTTCTCAAGGGAGCCACGATTGCCGAGATCGCCCGAGCGGTGCGAGTCGTGGCGAGCGGCGGGTCGGCTCTCGAGCCGCGGGTCGGGGCGAAGCTGATCGACGCGCTCCGCTCGCCCGGCGCTGCCGTTCGCCTCACCGAGCGCGAGCGCGAGGTTCTCCGCCTGATTGCCCAGGGCTTGCCGAGCAAGCAGATCGCTCGCGCGCTCAACATCACCGAACGCACGGTCAAGTTCCACACCAGCGCGCTGCTGAGGAAGCTGGAAGCCGATAACCGTGCCCAGGCCGTCGCCCGCGCCGCCCAGCGCGGCTTGCTCGATTAGCCTTCGGATCAGCGCGAATGGTTGCCCGAGCGCTTTTCGAATGCGTCGTGCCCCGGCGTTCACCCAATCATGACAATGCCGCCGCGACATTGTGACCGCTCGATCCTATCGTAAGAGGCGACACGGGCGGCTTCGACGCCGGCGAGAATGGCGAAACGGTCATCGAGGCTTTCGGGCGTCTGGGCTACCCCGCCGTGATCAGGCTTTGGTCTAGCGGCGCAGACCGTCCAGGGCGATCGCGAGCAGACGGTTGGTTTCGTCGGTGTTAGAGGATGCCCAGGCGATGGCGTGGGTGAGACGAATCAGGTCGGTGATGTCTACGTCAGAGCGCACCGCTCCCGCCTCCTGGGCCCGAGCGAGCAACGCCGCCCCGGCATTGAGCAGCGCATCGCGGCACCAGGCCAGGTCCGAGCCATCCTCCAGTACCGTCTTGAGGAACTCCACCAGGCCTCGCTTCCGGATGCTGTATTCGATGACGGCGCGGAGCCAGGTGGCGAGGGCGTCCGCGGGAGCGGGCGAGCCCAGCAGGTCCCGGGCCTGGGCGACCAGCGCCTCGATCTGATCGCGGTAGACCGCCTCGGCCAGCGCCTGGCGGGTGGGGAAGTGCCGATAGAGGGTCCCGATCCCCACCCCGGCGCGCTCGGCGATCTCATCGAGGCACGCATTGGCTCCCTGCTCGGCGAAGACGGCGCTGGCCGCGCTGAGCAGGCGCGCGTGGTTCCGGCGGGCATCGGCCCGTAGCGGACGTGGTGGCGGTACGGCTGAACTCAACGATTGCATCGGATCCCCGGAAATGGTTGACAAGCGGAGGCACCCTCCGTATATTGAAAGCGGAGTAAACCTCCGTTTGGAAGCCCGTGATCTGACGCCTCGCGGGCTTCTCGACCATATAGAGTATACCACCAAGGAGAATACCCGAACATGGCTGAACCCATGACCTCGATACGAGACGCGGCGGCCGAGCGCCGTCCGGGCAGCACGACACCGGACGTGGGCAGCGTACCGCGCGCCGGCCTTGCGATCGCCCTCCTCGTGATCTGCCAGCTGATGGTCGTCCTCGACTCGACCGTGGTCACCATCGCCCTGCCGAATATTCAGCGCAGTCTCCACTTCTCCCCCACTGATCTTTCCTGGGTGATGAACGCCTACACCCTGGCTCTCGGCGGCCTGCTTCTACTAGGCGGCCGGGCCGGCGATATCCTGGGCCGACGGCGGACGTTCATCGGCGGCGTGGCGCTGTTCACCGTGGCATCCCTGCTCGGTGGTTTTGCTCCCTCTGCGGTCTGGCTACTGACGACCCGCGCTGCCCAGGGGGTAGGCGCCGCGCTCGCCGCCCCGAGCGTGCTCGCCCTGATCGCGAGCACATTCCCGGAGGGCCCCGCGCGGAATCGGGCGCTCGGTTACATCTCGGCCGCGGCCAGCGCGGGCGGGTCGCTTGGCCTCATCCTCGGAGGCATGCTCACTGCCTGGGTCTCCTGGCGCTGGGTACTGTTCGTCAACGTGCCGATCGGCCTCGCCGTCGTGATGCTGGCGCCGCGGCTCCTCCGCGAGTCCGTCCGTCAGCCCGGGCGTTTCGACCTGGCGGGGGCGCTGACCTCGAGCCTGGGCATGGCGGCGCTGGTCTACGGGTTCAGCCGGGCAGCGTCCTCCGCCTGGAGCGATGCGGGGACCGTCGGCGCCGTCGGAGCCGCGGCCGTCCTCCTGGCGATGTTCCTGGTCGTCGAGACCAGGGTTCCGCAGCCGATCGTGCCGCTGCGGCTTTTCGTCGACCGCAATCGCGCCAGTGCCTACCTTGCCATGACGCTGATGCCCGCGACGCTGTTCGGCACATTCTTCTTCCTCACCCAGTTTCTGCAGGAGGTGCTCGACTTCAGTCCGGTCCAGGCGGGGCTCGCGTTCTTACCGTTGAGTATCGCGATCTTCGCCGCCTCCTGGATCGTCCCTCGGCTGCTTCTGCCGCGATTTGGGGCGAAGCCGATCCTGGTAGTCGGTGCCACGCTGATCGTGGGCGGGATGGTGGGTCTGACTCGGCTCTCAGCCGACACGACCTACGTCCCCGGCCTCCTCGGCCCGTTGCTGCTCACCGGCCTGGGCGCCGGCTGCAGCTTCATGCCGCTGACCATGACCGTCCTGGCCGGGGTGAGGCCACAGGACGCTGGCGCCGCATCGGGGCTCCTGCAAACCATGCAGCAGTCCGGCGGCTCTCTGGGGGTGGCGATCCTGGTCACGGTCTTCGGGACGGCGATCCGTGACGTGCCCGGGCCGCTGCTGTCCCCTTCCGCGCCGCACATGTCGGTGCACGCCTTCCTGGCGCTGGGGATGACGCGCGTCTTCGGCGTCGGGACGCTCTTCGCGGTGGGCGCGCTGCTGGTAACGCTGCTGGCCATCCGCTCCACGGTTTCAGGTGGACCGGACGGCACGTACGATGGCAAAGTGGACATGTTCACCGAGCTGTGATCATGCCGTCGCCTGGCCTGTCCACGCGGACAGGGATTGCCCTTCCCGAACCGCTAGGATCCTAACTGTCCCCAGTGCCGAAGCCGAATGCGCCCGGAGCGGGCCATACTCTTTACAGAAAGGAGGTGACCCAATGCAGAGATCGCCCAAGGTTGTCCTGATCACCGGCGCCTCGCGCGGACTAGGGCTGGAGCTGGCCCGCCTGTTCGCGCGGCGAGGCGCTTCGCTCGTCCTCACCGCTCGCGGCGCTGCCGATCTGAGAGTCGTCTCTGATGATCTTTCCAGGCTGACCGAGGTCGTCGCGCTGCCGGGGGACGTTGCCGATCCCGCGCATGCCGTGCGCCTGGTCGGGCTCGGAGTGGAGCGCTTCGGTCGGATCGACGTCCTGATCAACAATGCCTCGACGATTGGACCGAGTCCAATGCCTCGCCTGGATGCCTACCCGCCTGACGCGCTAGTCGAGGTCTTGCGCGTCAACGTGGTCGCGCCGCTGTTCCTGTCTCAGCTGGTTCTGCCGGGCATGCGCGAGCGCGGCACCGGCGTAATCGTCAACGTGACCTCGGACGCGGCAGTCCAGGCTTATCCGGGGTGGGGCGGCTACGGGTCCAGCAAGGCGGCGCTCGAGCTGGCCTCGCGGGTGCTCGCGGCCGAGCTCGAGGGAACCGGGATTCACGTCTACGTCGTCGACCCGGGCGATATGAACACGGCGATGCACCGCGCGGCCGAGCCGGGCGTCGATCTCTCGTACCTCCCCGGACCGGAGGTGCCGGCGTCGGCCATCGTCGCGCTGGTGGAGGAGGAAACCGCGAGCTTCGGACGCTTCGAGGCGGCGAGGCTTGCCCGGACGGGAGGAGGAGCTCGATGAGTATCGCGGTCGACCGACGTCTCGACTTCGTCCTCCCCACGGAGCTGGAAGCAGCGGAGCCGCCCGAAGCGCGTGGCCTGACGCGCGATCAGGTGCGTCTACTGGTCAGTCACATTCGCGACGATTCGATCGCGCACGCGCGCTTTATCGACCTTCCCGACATTCTCCGCCCGGGCGACCTGCTGGTGGCGAACGATTCGGCAACGCTGCCCGCCGCCCTCGTCGCCCGGGGGCGCCCTCCGGGCCCCGACGGGACCGAGATCGCCCTCCATCTCTCGACTGCGCTGGTCGGCTCGCTCTGGGTAGTCGAGCCGCGTCGGACCGAGGTTTCACGCGGCGAGGTCCTGTCGTTGCCTGGATCCGGAACGGCGACGCTGCTCGCGCCCTACGCCGGCTCGCGTCGCCTCTGGGTCGCTCAGCTCGATCTACCAGAGCCGATCGTCGACTACCTGCGCCGCTGGGGCCGGCCGATCGCCTACGACTACGTTCGCGATCGCTGGCCAATCGAGATGTACCAGACGATCTACGCGCGCGAGCCGGGCTCGGCCGAGATGCCCTCGGCCGGCCGTGCCTTCACGCGGGAGATCCTGCGGCGCCTGGACGATCGCGGGATTGCTTTCGCGACGATCACGTTACACACCGGCGTTTCGAGCCTCGAAGCACCGGAGCCGCCCTACGCCGAGCGGTACACGGTGTCGCCGGAGGCTGCGGACGCCGTGGAGCAGGCGCGGGCGCGCGGCGGGCGAGTCGTCGCGGTGGGGACGACCGTCGTACGGGCACTGGAGAGCGCGGCCGACAAGCGCGGTCGAGTCATCCCCAGTCGTGGCTGGACCGACCTGATCATCACCCCAGAGCGTGGAGTGAGAATCGTCGACGGTTTGCTGACCGGGTTCCACGAGCCAAAGGCATCCCATCTCGACATGCTCGCGGCGATCGCCGGCTCGCCCCACCTGGAGAAGGCCTACCGTGTCGCGCTCGACCGCGGCTACCTCTGGCACGAGTTCGGGGACCTTCATCTGCTGCTGCCGTGACGTGCAGCAGGCCAATGATCACCGCGTACCAATTGATGAAAGGAGTTGAGCAAGACATGGTCAGCGCAGCGTTTCTCTATCAAAAGCGCCGTCAAGACATTCTGGGACGACAGATGGCGTACGTCGAGGTGGGGAGTGGCGATCCAATCGTGTTCCTGCACGGCAACCCCGCCTCGTCCTACGTCTGGCGCAACGTCATCCCGCACGTCGAACGGCTCGGGCGCTGTATCGCTCCGGATCTGATCGGCATGGGCGATTCAGACAAGCTCTCCGACAGCGGACCCGGCTCTTACACCTTCGTCGAGCACCAGCGCTATCTGGACGCGTTGCTCGACGCGCTTGGCGTTGGTGAGCGCGTCACGCTGGTGGTGCACGACTGGGGATCGGCCCTGGGCTTCGACTGGGCCTACCGCCACCCGGACGCGGTCAAGGGTATCGCCTACATGGAGGCGATCGTCAAACCACGCGCCTGGAGCGAGCTGCCGGAGAGGGGGCGTCAGCTCTTCCAGGCGTATCGGTCCCCGACTGGGGAACGGATGATCCTGGAAGACAATGCGTTCATCGAGGTCAACCTCCCGAATACGATCCTGCGACGCCTGACCGAGGAGGAGCTAGAACAGTACCGTCGTCCGTTCGCCGAGCCAGGCGAGGGGCGCCGACCGATGCTCGCCTGGGCCCGCCAGCTTCCAATCGATGGAGAGCCGCCCGACGTGACTGAGATCGTCACGACGTATGGTCAGTGGCTCTCTCGATGCTTCGTTCCGAAGCTCTTCATTCAGAGCGATCCGGGCACGCTATCGCCGAGCGAGCGCGACTTCTGCCGCGCCTGGCCGGCGCAAAGCGAGATAACTGTCCGAGCGCGCCATTATCCCCAGGAAGACTCTCCCGACGAGGTCGGGCAGGCGCTCGCAAGCTGGCTGCGAACCCTCCCGTAGCGGATCGGAGAGAGGTGAGTGGCTCGCGGGCGGCCCAAAGCGTAATCTGCCGGAGTCAGGTCACGAGAGCCATGATGACGACATCAGCACAGCACATGTGGGCAGTTCGAATCCACGCCTACGGTGGACCTGAACGGCTCAATCTTGAAGAGGCGCCCCGTCCGGTCCCGCGGGCCGGTGAAGTCCTTGTCCGGGTCCACGCGGCTGGTGTGAATCCGCTTGACTGGAAGATCCGTCAGGGATTGATGAAAGATTCCATTCCGGTGACGTTTCCCTACATCCCGGGAATCGAGGTAGCTGGAGTTGTCGACGCCGTTGGTCCGGGAGTGACGGACTTCCCGATCGGACAAGCTGTCATCGGACTGGTTGATTCGGGAGGATACGCCGAATTCGCAGCGGTACCGGTCGGGGCTCTCGCACGTAAGCCAGAGAAGCTGAGCTATGTGGAGGCCGCCACGGTGCCAGTTGGCGCGACGACGGCCTGGCGCGCGCTTTTCGATCACGGGGGCTTGGAGGCCGGTCAACGGGTGTTGATCCAGGGGGCGGCAGGTGGAGTCGGCGTGTTCGCGGTTCAACTGGCGAAATGGAAAGGTGCCCAGGTAGTCGGCGTCACATCCACCGCGAATCTAGATTTCGTTCGCGGGCTTGGCGCAGATACGGTCGTGGATTACACGGCGACGCCGGTTGAGAGTGTCGTTCAGGACGTGGATCTCGTGCTGGATGGGGTCGGAGAACCGACCCTGGGTAGCTCCCTGGCCGTCCTCAAACGCGGCGGTACGCTGGTCTCGATAGCGTGGCCACCGCCAGAGGAGCGCGCCCGGTCGCGTGGCGTCCGTGCAGTGATGAGCCGCGGCACGGCGGCCGTTTCCTTGCGCACGCTCGCGCGGCTGATCGAGGACGGAAACCTCAGAGTGACTGCGGGGAAGGTGTTTGCGCTCGGCGACGTGCAAGCAGCCCACGAGTATAGCCAGCGCGGTCATGGGCGCGGAAGGATTGTGTTGCGTATCGTGGACTGACCGGAAGTTCAAGCGCGTCTTCGGCTCCGATTTCTTGACCAGCCCGAGCGGCTTCGCGCGGCTCGGCGACTTTCTAGTCATCGCCGAGCTACGCGCCCGGCTGACTATCGTCGACACCCACGACTGTCTGGTCTGCCACCTCGGCGACAACGAAGGTGTCTGTGGCATGGCAGGATGGCCTAACGCCAAGGATGAACGCGGGGAGGTCATCCGAACCGGTCGCCTGGAGACCGGCCAGCTCAACAGTCCGCACGGCATCGCCGCGGATGGGGACGGCAATATCTACGTCTCCGAGTGGCTGATCGGCCGTCGCTTCACCAAGCTCGCGAAAGCTTATAGCATCGAGCAGAAAGGTTGAGCTATCGGGCAGACGGCTGTCTCCCTCTCCCCGTGGGAGAGGGCCGGGGTGAGGGCGTGGATCCGCGGCGCACGGTCTGCGACCCTCACCCTTACCCTCTCCCAGAGGGAGAGGGGATTGGACGGCTGCCAGCTCATTCATACCGCCCCGCGCTCTAAGCCGTCCGGAGTGGCATCGACGCGGTGTCGATGGTGCCACTCCCGGTACTTTGCCTCAAGACCTGCTATCCGATTCTGAATTCCGACTCCAGGATTGTCCGGTCAATATTCCACGCGTTCCCAGCGTCTCGTCTCCATCGACTTGTAGGCGGCGTCGAGGATGCAGCTCACGACGTAGCCATCCTCGAAGGTCTCGCGCGGCATCTGGTTTGTCTCGACGCACTCGACGAAGTGGCGCATCTCCTCGCGGTAGCCGTAGGTCCAGGCCTCGTCAATCGGCGGGAAGAGCCAGCCGGTGTCGACGTCGCCTTTCTCGACGACGTAGCCGGCGCCGCGCGTGGTGAAGACCTTGAGTGGCGTCTCGCGCGTCACGTCGGTGAAGATGGTGCCTTCGGTGCCGTAGACCTCGTTCCGCAGGTCCAGCCCGCCGCGCGCCGTCCAGCTCAGCTCGGCCACGGCCGATTGACCGCCTTCGAACTTCATCAGCAGGACGGCGTTGTCCTCGGCATCGGTCTTGTCGTGGTGGAAAAGGCGGTCTCCCCAGGCAACGACCTCGACCACCGGATTCTCCTTGCCGATGAAGTAGCGCGCTGCTTCGATCGTGTGGCAGCCCATGTCGAGGAGCGCGCCGCCGCCCGCGAGGTCCTTCTTCCAGAACCAGGGCTCGTGCGGGCCGGAGTGCGCCTCGCGCGAGCGGACCATCAGGACCCGGCCAATCTTCCCGCTCGAGACGAACTCGTGCGCCTTCATCACCGATGGGCTGAAGACCTCGGTCTCGGCGTAGCCGTGGAGTACCCCCGCTGCCTTGACCGCGTCGAGCATCTCTTTGGCCTCGAAACGGTTTCGTGCCAGTGGCTTGGTGCAGACGACGTTCTTCCCGGCTTTTGCACAGGCAACCGCGAGCTCGCGGTGAACGTAGTTCGGGACACCCAGGACGATGAGGTCCAGGTCTTTGCGGAGGATCGTCTCCTCGACGTTATTCGTCGCCTTGCCGATCTTCCATTTATCTGCGAACCGCTGGGCGTGCTCGAGGTTCGGCGAGGCCACGACCCGAGCCTCGTAGCCAGCCACGTTCTGCAGGCCGGACATGTAGAAGTTGGAGACAAAGCCGCTGCCGATCAAGCCGATTCGAACCGTCACGCGTACCTCCCGGGTAGTGCTGAGTGCTGAGCTCTGGGTGCCGAGCGACGGGGGAATTGTACACGAAGGCCGGGGCACTCATCACTCATCAGTCAGCACCCAGCACTCAGCGCTTCGGTCAGGCGCCTTTGAACGCTCCGCTGCTGACGGCCTCGATGAACTGGCGCTGGAAGAAGAGGAAGACGATAATCAGCGGCAGGCTGGCCAGCGTCGCGCCGGCAATCAGGACCCCATATTCGAAGTTGTAGGGACCGAGAATCGTGCTCAGACCGACGTTCAGAACGAACATGTCGTTGCGTCCGAGGACGATCAGTGGCCAGAGGAACGCGTTCCAGGCTCCGTTGAATGAGAGGATCGTCAGGACGGCGACGGCCGGCGCGAGCAAGGGCAGTACCACCTGCCAGAAGATGGTCAGCTCGCCCGCGCCGTCGATTCGGGCAGCGTCGAGGAGCTCGTTCGGGAGGCTGGTCGCGTACTGGCGCATCAGAAAGATGCTGAAGGCGCCGACCGCGCCGGGCACGATCACCGCGAGGTAGCTGTTGTACCAGCCAATCGCGGTGATCTCGATGAACTGCGGGAGGAGGAGGACCTGACCCGGAATCATCATCGTGAAGAGCAGGAGGACGAAGAGGGCGTTGCGAAACTTGAACTCATACTTCGCGAAGGCAAAGCCCGCGAGCGAGGCAAGAAAGACGTTGAGCGCCGTGCCCAGCACCGCGATCAGAATCGTGTTGACGTACCAGCGCGCGTAGGGAAAGTCGTTGAAGAGCGTCGTGTAATTGCTGGAGACGGGGTTACGCGGCCAGAGCGTGATCGGAAAGCCGTAGATCTCGCTGTTGATCTTGAATCCCGACGACAGCATATAGAGATACGGAACGATCGTCGCCACGACGCCGATCAGGACGATCAGATTGATGACGATCCCGGGGATGCTCACCTTGAGGGCCTGCGGCTCGATGGAACGGGAAACGGGTGTTGCCACGGTCAGCCTCCCTTCTACGCTTCCGTCGTGACGAAGCCACGAAAGAGGACGATCTGAAGAAGCGAGAGGATGAACACGATCAGCACCATCGAATAGGCGATGGCGTTGGCGTAGCCGAACTGTGAGTAAACGAACGCTTCCTGGTAGATGTAGAGCTGTAGCGAGAGCGTGGCGTCGGATGGACCGCCGCCGGTCAGCAGATACGACGTGGCGAACCAGTTGTACGAACCGATGATCGCCTGGATAACCATGAAGAGGGTGATCGGTCGCAGGAGAGGCACGGTGATCGCGGTGAATCTGGCCAGCGAGCCGGCACCGTCGATCTCGGCGGCCTCATAGTACTCGTGCGGAATCGCGCTTAGCCCGGCCATCCAGTAGAGCGCGTTGATGCCCAGGTACGTCCAGATGTTGATCAGGATCATCGCCGGGAGCGCCCAGTGCGCGTCGCTGACCCAGCCGGGGCCCTGGATTCCGAGAACTTTGAGCAGAGTGTTCAAGAGTCCGTACTTCTGATCGAAGACGAGGGAGAAGAGGATGGAGATCACGACCGTGGAGGTAATGAACGGGAGAAAGAAGCTGAGCCGATAGAAGCCTCTCAGGCCACTCGGGACACCTCGGTGCGCCCAGGCAAGTGCGAGAAGGAGGGCCAGCGGCGTGAGGATGAAGATACTCGCCCCGGCGAAGATACTGGTCACCTTGAGCGCCTGGAGGTACCGAGCGTCGCCGAAGAGGCGGACGTAGTTGCCCAGACCGTTGAAGGCGATGTCGGTCCAGCCGGCACCGCGGTAGAGGCTCAGGCGGAAGGAATAGACGATCGAGAACAGGACGAAGACGAGAAAGAGGATGTAGAACGGCGCGACGAAGATGTACGGAATGACGCGCCGCTGGTTTGCCTGCCACCAGCTTGCTCGGGATGTGCTAATGACGGCGACGGACTGTCCGGCCATCCTCTGTCCTCCTTACGCAGCGCCATTCGCGCTTTCGACGGAGATCAGGTAGAGCGAGTTGTTCTGAGCGTCGCGGAGAGCCTGCTCCGGCGAGGTGAGATTATGCATCGCGGGCGTGATTCCTAGTCGTACGGCGGCGTCGGTCACCTCGGCCCAGTACGGCGAGTTGTACCACTTGGGGATCAGAGGGGCCGCCTGCTGGATCAGCTTCCCGACGTTCTGATTGTTGAAGAAAGGAATCGGCTGGGTGAAATCAGGCGCACTCCAGGCATCTTTCAAAGTAGGCCAGACGTTGCGCTCCTTGAAGTCGAAGATCACCGCGTCGGGTGTGGTGTGCTCCCAGACGATGAAGTCGGCAGCCTGCTCGGGATAACGCCCGCCACGCATCGCGCAGACGCCCGTGCCGCCCCAGGTCGCGGCGCCACCGCCGTTTGGCGTCCAGCGCGGCATGAGCTGCAGCATCCACCAGCCCGACGTATTCGGCAAGGCCTGTCGGACGAAGCCACTGAACTGCCAGGATGGTCCCAGGATTGATGCGATGCTTTTATCCAGGAGCGCGGCATTGTAGGCGTTACCGACCGGATGGGTGATCGACCACTTGTCTTTGTACACCGCATCGTAGGCGTACTGGAGACTCTTGATCCCCATCTCGCTGGTGAGGATCGGCTGACCCTTCGAGTCGAAGAAGCCTGCTCCACCCTCGAGCGTGCGCATCCACCAGTCGCCCCATCCCAGGTCCATGAAGTCCATCAGGACGACCTTGCCACCGCTCCGGCTGTATAGAGCTTTCCCTTCCTCGGCGAACTGGTCCCAGGTCGTGATCGGCAGGTTGATGTTGTACTGCTGCAGCGTCTGCCAGTTGTAGCACCAGAGGCAGACATTCAGCTCATTGCCCAGGCCGTAGATGTTGCCGGCCCAGGTCCAGGGATCGGTCGCGGATGGTCCGTAGAGCTTATCGATTGCACCGATTGCCTGGAGGCGGCTATTGAGCGATACGAAGCCAGGCTCTTTCTGCTTGAGGAAACGTGAGAAGGCGCTGATCTCCACGTCGGCGATATCGGGACTGCCGGTGCGGGCCATGACGGTCATCAGCAGCTTCTCGTGCATCTCGCCGTAAGGGAGGGTGACCCAGGTGATGTCAACGTTGGGGTGGGTCTTCTGGTAGAGCTGGAGCGCCTTCTTTTGCCAGGCGATGCGCGTCTCGGAGAAGTTCCACTCTTCAAGGATGATCTTGCCAGTAGATCGGCTCGACTCTCCAGGTGACGGAGAGCTACTGCACGCGGTCGAGAGGATACCGACCGCCGTTGTCGCGGCAATTGCCCCCATTCCTTTGAGGAAAGCTCGACGCTGGAACCTCTGTTGCACTGCCTACCTCCTTCCCGTGGTTCGCAGCTCATGACCGAACTCAATCCGCACTAGGAGCGTTGGACCGAGCAGACGCGGCAACGCATGACGTGTGTACGCGATATGACGTCCACGTCGAGACGAATCCACTGTACGGTTTTAGCGTGAACCTGTCAAGCTCCAAGTGACCGGATGATCGACTGGGAAAGTGTACTTAGCCTGCCATAGGTACTACGTCGCCTGGGACGACGGGAAAGTACCCATTGGACAACTGCTGGCCACGGATTACGCTGGAAAGCGACGGCAGGATCCAGCGTGCTTTGGTCGTCATCATGCTCGACTTGAGCGTCCCCGACGACGGGCTAGGCGCGGTGGCGGTTTGTCGGGTTGGAGATTGGGGAGTGGGAATGGGATACGCCGGCACCGGGATCATGATCGACCACCGGCGCATCGTGATGATGGCCCGGCCGCACCTTCATCTCGAAGGTGTACCTGACCGCGGCTCGCCCGCGGTGTTCCAGCAGATGACGGATGATCTGACGATCGTCTGCGGGGCTATCGTCGATGCGATCCAGCGCGACCTTACCCCTGACAAGATGATTACCGATCAAAGCGTCCGCAGCGCAGTCGCTCGCCACAGTAACCTCGTGCGCCGCCAGGGGCTGTCAGCTTCCGTCCTGGTCGATCAGTACGCGGTTCTGCGGCAGGCGATGCTGCTCTCGCTCGAGGTGCAGAGCCGACAGGTGAAGATCTCCGGGGATGACGCGTTCCTTCTTGCCCAGCGGCTCTGCGCACTGTTCGATCGCGTGGTCATGCTGGCGATCGAGGGATCCGATGCGAGTTGCGATCCCCGGAGCGGCTGACCCATTGCGCCCGGGGGACACGCTCTCTACAGCGCTGAGCAGAACGGCTGAGCTGTCGGGGAAGGCGGCTGGCTCCCGCTCCCCCTAGGAGAGGGCCGACGTGAGGGCGTGGATGCTGGCTCAGCACGTGATCTCCGACCCGCACCCTCATCCTCTCCCAAAGGGAAAAGAGATGGGGCGGCTGCCGGCTCATTGCATACCGCCCGTCGCTCGAGTGCCGTGCCGCCGGAGGGGCGGCGCGGCCTGACCGGTCCAGGCCGCCAGGCGGGGTCACGAGCCTTGGATCCAGAGGTATACTACTGATCGAAGTGGTCTGGCACCGATCAGGAGAATTTCTGGATGAAGCGACCGGTCAAAGTCAGCATCAAGTACTGCCTCGAATGCGGCTACCAGCCGCCCGCGTTCGCCCTCGCCCAATCTCTGCTCGACGAATTTCAGCTGATGCTCTCGGGCGTTGAGCTGATACCCTGGACGAACG
>CADDYW010000059.1 GCA_902810745.1 Chloroflexota bacterium
CCCGCCGCCAGCCCGACCGCAGCTGCTCAGACTACCCCCGAGGCCAACGCTCCTGCCGCTCTGGCCGGCGCTCTCCACCTCAACCTCGGAACCGAGAACGATACCATCGATCCGGGCCGCGCTTCGTTCGTCAACGAGATCGAGGTCATCATGCGCGTCTTCAGCAACTCGTACACCTTTGACAGCAAGGCGCAGCTGGTGCCCGATCAGGCCGATGGCATGCCGCAGGTCTCGGATGATGGCAAGACGATCACGATCAAGCTCAAGAAAGGACTCGTCTGGTCCGATGGCAAGCCGTTGACCGCCAAGGACTGGGTTTACGGCACACTGCGTCAGCTGAGCCCGATCGTCGCCGGGGATTACGCGTTCACCCTCTATGCCCTCGAAGGCGCAGAGAAGTACAACGAGGCCGACCCCAAGAAGACGAGTGCCGACGATCTCAAGAAGCTGCGTGATGCGGTCGGCATCTCCGCACCGGATGACACGACCATCGTCTACAAGCTGACCGATCCGGCCCCCTGGTTCCTCAGCGTGCTGGCCACCTGGAACGGACTCCCCGTTCGCCAGGACCTGATCGAGCAGGGTGGTGCCAAGGAAGATAACCAGGACTGGACCAACGACCCCAGCCGCTACATCGGCAACGGTCCCTACATCCTGACCAAGCACGAGTCCGGCGTGCAGTACGTCTTCGAGGCGAATCCAAAGTACGTGCGCGGCGAGCCGCCGGTCAAGACCGTCCAGTACGTGATAATCAAGGACAATACCGTCGCCTTCAACGCCTACAAGGCTGGCAACCTCGACGTTACGGGCGTCGGCCCGCTGATCATCGACGCGGTCAACGCCGATCCGAACCTGAAGAAGGAGTTCACGGTCGCGCCGGGCAGCTGCACCTTCTACATCGGCTTCAATACGAAGCTGGCTCCGTTCGACAAGATGCAGGTCCGCCAGGCCTTCGCGGCGGCTTTTGATCGCAAGACCTTCGCCGAGCAGGTCGAGAAGGGGCTCGCGCTCCCCGCCGATCAGTTCCTGCCGCCGAACTTCCCGGGCCACTACGACGACATTCCGCTCCAGACGTTCAACCCGGACACGGCGAAGAAGCTGCTCGCCGACGCGGGCTTCCCGAATGGGCAGGGCCTACCGCCGATCAAGTTCACCTTCTCCAACACCGATACCAACAAGGTGATCGCGCAGGCCGCGCAGGCGATGTTCCTGCAGAACCTGGGCGTCAACATCCAGCTCGATCCCGTCGAATCCAAGGCGTTCACCGCACTGGTGAAGAAGCAGGAGACGACGCCGCAGATGTTCCGCCTCGGCTGGTGCCAGGATTACCCTGATCCGCAGGACTGGTACAGCACGGTCTTCGAGTCATCGTCGACGGTCAGCCACACCGGCTGGAAGAACGACCAGTTCGACAAGCTGTGCAAGGCGGCAGACGTCGAGACCGATCCGAAGAAGCGCGACAGTATGTACCGCCAGGCGGCGGCGATCCTCAATCAGGAGGCCCCGGTCGCGTTTACCCATTACAACGTCACCGCGGTCCTGATCAAGCCGCGCATCCAGGGCTACAAGGTCGATCCGTTCGAGTATTTCTTCGGCCAGCATAGCCTGTACACAATGAAGCTGTCGTCGTAGCCGTTGCGCGCACCTCTCCGGCGGTGCCGGAGAGGTGCGCGGGAAGAGATTGCTGCCGATGATATCGTTCCTCATTCGACGGATCTTCTTACTGGTGCCGGTTATTTTCGTCATTTCGGTGCTTACCTTCGGTTCGGGCCACCTGGCACCGGGTGGACCGTTCGACCAGGCGGGCCTCGGCCGCGAGCTACCGGCTCCGGTCGTCGAAAACCTCAAGCGCAAGTTTCATCTCGACGAGCCAGTGTGGAAACAGTACCTGATCTACATGGGCAATTTCCTCCATGGCGACCTGGGTCCGTCCTACCAGTATCGCGGGACGAGCGTCAGCCAGCTTATCTTCGCGCCTTTGTCGCCAGGCCAGCCGTTCTGGGAGAGCCGCTTCGGCCACAGCGCCGAGCTGGGCTTGATCGCCTTCGTCTTCGCCTGCCTCGTCGGCATCCCCCTCGGCGTCGTCGCGGCGATCAAGCAGAACACCTGGATCGACTACGTCGTCCTCTTCGGAGCCACTGCCGGGATCACGATCCCCAGCTTTGTCATCGCGTTGTTTCTGATGATCATCTTTGGCGTGGAGCTCCACTGGTTTCCGATCGTCACGGTCAATTACAGCGACTGGCATGCCTGGGTTCTACCCGCCTTCACGCTCAGCCTCGGCCTGCTCGCATTCCTGGCACGGCTCACTCGGGCCAGCATGCTCGAGAGCCTGCGGCAGGATTACGTGCGCACGGCGTACGCGAAAGGGCTGCACTATCACGTCGTCATCCTCAAGCACACTCTTCGTAATAGCTTGATCCCCGTAGCGACTGTCCTTGGGCCAGCCCTGGCCGGTATCACGACCGGCTCGTTCATCATCGAGTATATGTTCTCGTTCCCGGGGATGGGGCAGTTCTTCGTTCAGGGCGTCACCGCGCGAGACTACTCGATGGTGATGGGCCTGACTCTCTTTTATGCCATCCTGATCTCGATCGCGAATCTCCTGGTCGACATCACGTACGCGGTGCTCGATCCACGGATCAAGGTGAGTTGAGATGTCGACGAACCTATCGGCGAATGCCGTCGTCCTCGGCGCGGAGGAAATCTTCGAGGCAGAAGAGGTTCCCGGCGCCTGGACTCAGGCCTTCCGTCGCCTGCGGAAGAACAAGGCGGCGCTGGCCAGTATTGTCGTGATCGGGCTGCTCTACGTCGTCGCGATCTTCGCGCCCGTGATTGCGCCATACGATCCGTTGAAGGTTCACTTCGATGCCATCATGGCCCCGCCACGCTGGATGCCGGGTGGTAAGCCCGGCTACCTGCTCGGCACTGACGCCCTCGGGCGTGATCTGGTGAGCCGCCTGATCTATGGCTCGCGCATATCCATGTCGATCGGTCTGATCCCGGTCGTGTTCTATCTCGTGATCGGAGGGACTTTCGGGCTGGTCGCCGGGTACGCGGGCGGGTTCGTCGACACGCTGCTGATGCGAATCGTCGACGTTTTCTACGCGTTACCAGATCTGCTGGTCATCATTACGCTGGTCACGCTCCTGCGCGAAACGTTCCTCGGCAATCTGCTCTCGGGGATGGTGATCCTGCTTGGCGCCCTTGCCATCTTCAACTGGGTCGGGACGGCCCGACTGGTTCGGGGCCAGGTGCTCGCCTACAAGGAGATGGCGTACGTGGAGGCAGCTCACGCCCTCGGGGCATCGTCCTGGCGGATCATGCTGCAGCATATCGTCCCGCACGTCCTCGCGCCGGTCATCGTGCAGATGACCTTCACGATTCCGGGGGCGATTGGCGCCGAGGCCGTCCTGAGCTTCATCGGAATCGGGATCCGCCCGCCGACACCAAGCTGGGGCAACATGATCCAGGATGGTTATGGGGCAATCCTGACCCAGCCGGCCATGGCGCTCGCGCCAGCCGCGTGCATCGCCATCGTCACCCTCGCCTTTACCTTCCTCGGCGACGGCCTGCGGGATGCCCTCGACCCGCGGATGCGCATCTAGTGTGCGAGGCGTGCGGCGCTCGCCGAACGGGAGGGCACCGCACGCCCCGTCCAAACCTACGTCAGAAAGAGCTCGATGACCGGCACGGCCACGTCCGGTGGCTGGATCGGGACGGTCAGAACCACAGCATCATCTTCGTCGTCCGCGACCGCGACCTCCGACGCGTCGTGGAGAAACTGCGCGTACGCGACCTTCCCCTTGAGGCCAGGCAGGAAGACCTGGCGGAACGGCCACGCAAAGAGGTGCAGGTAGAGGCGGTCTCCACCCTGGGTGTAGCGACAATCCGGCGGAGCGGGGAAATCGCTCTGGGTACACCCGTAGATCGCCCGCCCGTGGGCGTGCATCCACTGACCGATGCTGTCGAGGATACCTCGCGCCCGGGGATCGAACTCGCCCCTCGCCGTCGGCCCGACATTCAGCAGCAGGTTGCCGCCTTTCGAGACCGAGTCGATCAGCATCCGGAGTAAGAGATCGGGCGACTTCCAGTTCAGGTTATCTCGATCGTAGCCCCAGCTCCCGTTCAACGTCTGGCAGGCCTCCCAGACAACCCGCCGGCCATTCACCTCGACCCAGCCCCGAGGCTGGACCTGCTCGGGCGTCACGAAATCTCCGTCGACCTCGGCGCGGTTGTTGATCAGAATGTGGGGCTGGAGCTCACGCACCATCGCGATGAGCTTCTCGGACTGCCAGTCGTCTTTCCCTTTCCCCTTCGACCAGCCCCAGTCGCGCTGCGAGTAGGAGAAATCGAGCCAGAGGATATCGATCTTCCCGAACTCGGTCAGCAGCTCGCGCACCTGCCCGTGAAGATACTCGGCATACTTGCGGATGTCACGGTGCTTCTCCTGTTCGCGAAACGCGAGATCGTCGCGCTGGGGATGGAGGCCGTCGACCGGAAACTCCGGATGGTGCCAGTCGATCAGCGAGTGGTAGAAGCCGATTCTGAAGCCCTCCGCTCGGAAAGCCTCGACAAACGGGCGGAGAAGGTCGCGACGGGCTGGTGTATTCGGGGCCTTGTAGTCGGTGAGCCTGCTATCCCAGAGGCAGAACCCGTCGTGGTGCTTGGTGGTGATGACTGCATATCTCATCCCGGCGTTCTTTGCCACCTTCGCCCACTCGCGGGGATCGTACAGATCGGGATCGAAGTGATCGAAGTAGCGCTGGTACTGCGCGTCGGTGAGACGCTCGCGGTTTTTGACCCACTCGTGGCGCGCGGCGCTCGCATAGATTCCCCAGTGGATAAAGAGTCCGAAGCGGTCGTGGATGAACCAAGCGTTGCGCTCGTTGACCAGATCATTGCCAGGCATGCGTATCCCTCCGTCTGCGCGTCACGCCCCACGCACTGCTCTCAGCGTGCGTAGAGCCGGTGCTCCTGAATGTAGCGCACCACCGCATCCGGCGTCATGTAGGTGATCGGTCGTCCCTCCGCCACGCGCCGCCGCAGGTCCGAGGCGGCGATATTCAGCGCCGGAACCTCGAGCTGTCGGATCCGCTCGGTCGCCCGCGGAATCGCTGGCTCCAGCCGCGTCAGATCGAACGGCGGATAGCCCGGGCGGCTGACCGCGACGATCTCGCAGAGATCCGCGAGCCGGTCCGGTCGGTGCCAGGTGGGGAGATCCCGCAGCATATCGCGCCCGATAATGAAGAAGAGACGGGTATCTGGTCCGAGCTCTTCCCGAAGCCGCGCGACCGTGTCGACGCTGTAGGAGATCCCTGGTCGGTCAACCTCGACGCGCGAGAGGCGAAAGTGAGGATTGCCGGCGATTGCGAGCGTGACCATCGCCAGCCGATCGGCCGCCGGCGAGATCGCCCGACCGCGCTTGTGAGGAGGAGCTCCCGCCGGCACGAAGAGGATCTCGTCTAGCTGGAGCTGGTACCAGCAATCTTCGGCGATCACCAGGTGGCCATAGTGAATCGGATCAAACGTTCCGCCCAGAATCCCGACCGCGCGCCGGCTCACGAGACCCACTCGAGCTCGATCGGACCGAATCGGACGACGTCGCCCGGCTTGACACCAACCTTCTCGAGCGCATCAGTCACTCCGAGCTTCTTGAGCTGGCGCTGGAGATAGGCCACCCCTTCCTCGCTCGCGAAGTCAGTCATCGTCACCAGTCGCTCGACTCTCCGTCCAATCACTCGAAAACCACCGGGTTCGCGCTCAACGACGAATCCCTCGGGCTCACGCCGGGGCCGCAGCACGACGGGTTCTTCTGCCGTCGGTAGCGTCACCGGCTCGGCCGCGGCGACCTCGTCTAGCAGGGCGGCGAGCGCAGCAAGAACCTCGGGCACGCCCTCGCCGGTGCTCGCCGACAGCGCGAGGACCTCGACCCCGATCTTGCCAAACGATGCCCGAATCTCCGGCAGGCGCTCGCGGACCTCTCGTCGGTCGATCTTATTGATTGCCACGATCTGTGGCTTCCTGGCAAGAGCCTCATCGAAGAGCGCTAGCTCCGAGTTGACCGCGCGATAGGCCGCGACTGGATCCGGAAGACTCCCGTCGATCAGATGAAGCAATGCCTTCGTCCGGGCGATGTGACGCAGAAACTCAAGACCGAGTCCGACGCCGGCGTGTGCCCCCTCGATCAGCCCGGGGATGTCCGCCAGGGTCATGACTCGCTCGTCGACTGTCGCTACTCCCAGGTTGGGTGTCAGCGTGGTGAAGGGATAATCGGCGATTTTGGGGCTGGCTCGCGTCACCGCTCCGAGGAACGTGGACTTGCCGGCGTTCGGGTAGCCGATGATGCCGATGTCCGCGATCAACCGCAGCTCGAGCCGCAGCCAGCGTTCCTGACCTGGCTCTCCCTTCTGGGCGATCCGCGGAGCACGATTGGTCGGCGTCGCGAAGTGAACGTTGCCAAGGCCACCACGACCGCCCAGGGCCACCGTGACCCGCTTCCCCGGTGCATCCAGGTCGGCGATGATCTCCCCATCCAGCGTGCGAACGATCGTCCCCGGCGGTACTGGGATGTCGAGATCCTTGCCCGCCTTGCCGTGGCGCTGCCCGCCGGCGCCATTTCCTCCACGCTCAGCCTTGAAGTGGCGTCGATAGCGAAAATCGAGGAGTGTGGTCTTCTGGGGATCCGCGACCAGGTTCACCGACCCGCCGCGTCCGCCATCGCCTCCGTCGGGGCCGCCCCGCGGCACGTACTTTTCCCGACGGAACGACGCCGAGCCGTTCCCACCATCCCCTGCTTTTACCCAGATCTCAGCTTCGTCCAGAAACACGGTTAGCCTGCTACGACGGGTGACTTCGCTGCGTACTCTCGGAGAAATTCTACCATGTGGGAATGCTGAGACTCGTAGGAGCCGTAGGTGTAGAGCCGTGGATTGTGGAGAGCAAGCCGAGTCTGGCGCCGGCGGACGCCAGACTCGGCTTGACGGAAGTGGATCTCCCGTCGGTAACCGATCCCGGCGTTGTGGACGACGACGCGAGCGATCCACGCGTCGCACCGAGGATTGCGGCAGCGGCGTTCGGTCATCCTCCGAGTTATCCACAACGCCGCGAACTTATCCACGAAAAGGGCCGCTTTATCCACAAAAATTATGTCGAGAATCGAAATCCACCGTCGCTGCCAATTATCCACGCCTGCGGCACCTCCCTTTATGGTGAGCCACCAGCTGACGGCGCCATCCACCTTCATGATTTATCGAATATTCAGATGTTCGTATGGTGAGAGAGACGTGTGTACGCGGGCGCGATGAGGATCGTGTGCATCGACGGGCGCGGCAATCGGAGGAGGTTCGGATGCAGCGGACGAGACGCCGCAGGGTGGCTCGAGTCGCCGAGGCAGGGCGGTCGTCGCGAGGGGCACGCTGTGCCCGGGCTGAGGTGGTGTGACCGGACGGCACGCCTCGGCGAGACGGGAGGCAAGCGAGCGGAGACGGAGGATCTTGCCGAGCGGGCCGCAGAGGGCCCGAGGTCTCGTCGGCCTGGGTCGCGCCTGGTACCGATGTCGCCCGCCCCGATTTGTGCAGCAGCCCAAAGGATCGACGGCAGCCGCAGGCAGTACAAGCCGGCGTTGTGGTTTGATTTGTGCACATGGTACAATCCGCGTGGAAAATCGTCGCAGCTAGTTCTGTCGCGCGCCCAGGTAGGATCAGATCGCGTTAACGATTCGGGCATTGCTGCGCTGGCCGCCTCTGCACGAGGCGAAGGTCGTCGCCGGCGAGTCGGGTCTGGATAATGAGGTAAGCTGGCCAACCGTGCTGCGGGTGCGGCCACCAGCCTTCGAGCCACTGAGTGGCCACGAGATCGCCGTGGTCCCGCTCGAGGTTCTGCATCTCCTGGATACGTCGCTCTCGCTGGCACAGCTGATCGCTCGGCTCGCGGAGCGGAACGTCGCGGGGGTTGTCGTCGTCGGCGAAGCCGATCCAGTTGCGCGGGAGACCGCGGAGCGTGCACACCTTCCCCTCCTGTGCCTTCCAGAGAGCTACCACTTCACGGATCTCGGTCCGGCGCTGAGCCGGGTGATCGCCGAGCAGCGAACCCGCCTCTATCAGCTCGGGCTCGACGTGCATCGCCAGCTTGCCGAGGTGTCGATGACGGGCCGCGGCTTGCGTGGCATCGTCAGCCGGCTGGCCGAGCTCACCGGGCGGGAGGTCGTGCTGCAGAACGCGGCCGGCGAGCCACTCGCCCGCTTCGCGCCGTCGGAGGGACTGGTCACCGGGCCACTCGCGAGCGTCGCTCTCGTCGGCAGCGAGATGCTACGGGGGATCTTTCCGCGCGGCTCCAACGGGAAGGCTGAGCTTCCGGTAGCGCACGTTCCCCTCCCGAATGGGGTCGCCCTGATGACGCCGGTCCTCGTGCGAGATACGGTCGTCGGGTATCTCTCGTTGCTTGGCGTGACGGACGACTTCACAGACGAGGACCAGGTCGTTCTCGAGCGTGGTGGCGCTGTCTGCGCTCTCGAGATGGCGAAGCAGGAAGCCGTGATCGCGGCGGAGCACCGGTTGCGCGGCGATTTCTTCGACGATCTCCTCGACAACAGCGCCGTGTCGCCGGAGTCGCTCATCAATCGTGGCCGACACCTCGGCTACGATGTGCAGCGTCCGCACGTCGTCATGGCGATCACTCCGGAGGAGTCGGAACGCCCGGGGGACCGAGCGATCGACCGACTTGCCCGGGAGGTCAGCGACTTTCTGACGCGCCGTCAATCCGTCGGGATGGTGGCGCCGCGCCAGCAGGCGGTGGCACTCTTTCTCGCCCTGGACGGCGGATCGGATACCGGGCCAGCCCGGCGCTTCGCGGAAGATCTCCGTGTGTACCTGAGTGGTCAGCTCGGGGTAGCGCCATCGATTGGCGTTGGCTCCGTCCATCCAGGTGTCCTCGGGCTACGCACGGCCTACCACGAAGCCGAGCAGGCCGCGCGGATCGGGCGCGAGATCTTCGGGCCCGGCCAGGTGACGGCCTTTGTCGACCTGGGTGTCTACCGCCTGCTCTACGCGTTTCGGCAGAGTGGGGAGCTCGCCGAGTTCTGCGAGGAAACCCTCGCGCCGCTCACCGCGTATGATGCCAAGAATGGAACGTCGCTGGTCGAGACGCTGGAGATGTATTTCCGCTGTGATGCTAACCTGGGAGCCGCCGCCGAGGCGCTCTACCTCCATCGCAACAGCCTGGCCTATCGGCTGCGGCGCATCAGCGAGCTGACCGGACTCAACCTGGGGAACCTCGAGGACTGCTTCCGCCTCCAGCTCGCGCTGAAGGCGCGCCGCGTGATTCGACGCCCGTCACCCGGGGCCGGAGCGTGAACGGAACTTTTCCGCTCACACCACCGTTGATATGATACACGGCATTCGCCGCCGAAGGCGTGCCGGTAGAATCGCGGAGGTGCAGCGATGGCCCAATCCACGCGCCAACCCTGTCACCAGCGTTCGCGACCCAGCGCGATCGTCGTGCTCGCGCTGATCATCCTCTCGGTTGTGCTCATGGCCTGCAGCAGCGCCACGCCAGCGGACCTTGCACACTCATCGAAGGCAGTCAGCCCCGCTGCTCCAACCGGCGCTCCGCCCGCTCCCGCGCAGCCCGCAGAATCGGCGCCGTCGTCGTCGGGGTCATCCGGGAACGCGCCCATCGTGCCTGTTCTCTTGCCGGGCGAGCGCCTGGTGGCGCACAATGCCCAGCTCACTCTCCAGGTCGACGACGTCGACGCCGCCCTTCAGAAAGTCCGCGGCGTCGCGGACGCGTTCGGGGGGTACGTCAGCACCGAGCACGCCTACCGGTCGAAGAGCGGTGATCAAGAGCAACTCGTTGCCGACGTGTCGATTCGCGTGCGCGCTGATCGGTACGAAGATGCGCTGAAGAGTGTCCGCGCGCTGGCCACCACGGTGGTGAGCGTCGAAGAGACCAGCGAGGATATGACTCAGCAGTATGTCGACGTCGATGCCAACCTGCGGAACCTCCAGACTACCGAGAGCGCTATCCAGAAGCTCATGGACCGTGCCACGACCATGAACGACATTCTGACCGTGCAGAATCAGCTCACCACGATCCGTGGGCAGATCGAGCGTCTCGAGGCACAGAAACGCACCCTGGAGCGACAGACCAGTCTCTCGACGATTACGATGCATCTCCAGCCGCTCGCCGGTGCGACCGCGCCGGGCGGACCGTCCTGGAATCCGCTCGCCACTCTCGAGAACGGTTGGGCGACGTCGCTCACGGTTCTGCGGGGTGCCGCCGACGTGACGCTCTACGTCGTGGCTGCCTTCTGGTGGCTGATTATCCCGCTGGCGGGCGGTGTGTACGTCGAGCGGAAGCGCCGTCGGAGGGCGGCGCCGATCCAGGCTGGACCGTCCAACCCGGCCTGATCGCCTTACGCTCCGGTCGCGGATCCGAGATTTCTCACCAGCGGCTGGGGCGCCCCTTCGGCGTCGAGGACGGTCTTGAGCGCGGCGATCGCCGCTTCGATCATCGAGTCGTCCGGCTCACGGGTGGTGAGGCGTTGCACCGCGAGGCCCGGCTTCATCAGTGCGCGAACGATCGGCCGATGGTAGTGCGTTGCCCCGAGGCGCAGGAATTCGTAGCCGATGCCGGCGATCACCGGAATGAGCAGGACCCGCGACAGCACCCGCTGGACGAGCGGAGGGTGCCCGAGGACCGCGAACAGCAGAAATGAGATGATGACGATGACTACCAGGAATGTCGTGCCGCAGCGCGGATGAATCACGGTGAAGGGACGGACGTTCGGAACGGTGAGGTCGACCCCGGCCTCGTAGGCATTCACCGTCTTGTGCTCGGCGCCGTGGTAGCCGAACACGCGCTGCACGTCTGGCATCAGGCTGATCGCGACCATGTAGCCGAGGATCAGCACCAGGCGAAAGATTGTCTCGATGAGGTTGCGGAGCAGCGCGGAGGGAACCTGTCGATCGACGATACCGGTGAGGAAGATTGGCAGGACGAAGAAAAGCGCCGTGGCCACGGCGAGTGCGATGATCATGCCCCCCAGGATCGCTGGCTGGGATCCCTGCTTGCTCTCGGCGATGGCGGTCTCCTCGGCCTCGCCGCCCATGGCGACGTTTGCCGAGAAGGCGAGTGTGCGCATGCCCAGGGCGAGTGTATCCCAGAGGGCGATGGCACCGCGGATGAATGGCCAGCGCGCCCAACGGCTGCGATAGATCACGCCATCGAGCGGCTCGCTGTGGATGATGATCTGGCCGGCGGGATCGCGCACGGCAACTGCCATGTGGCGCGCGCCACGCATCATCACCCCTTCGATAACTGCCTGGCCGCCGTAAAATACTGTCGGTGATGGGTGGTGAGCCGTGGGTGACGGAGGTTGGGGGATAGGTGACGGGTGGTCGGTACCAGGTAATCGGTCACGGCCGTCCGGTGCCGGGGACGGATGCTCCGGTGAGATCTCTTGGCGCATCATTGTGCCTCCCGTTGTTCAGCTCACGGCCACCTGTGGCCAGGACCTGGACCATGTCCAACACCCGCCACCCAACACTCTTCACCCACGTTACGGCGTGGGGGCGGGTTCTTTCACCGTCTCTTCGGAAGCTGCTGGGGCGTCGGCCTTCGCCGGGGTGGCCTTGGCCATCCGGCGCATGAAGCGCTCGACCTGCCCGCCGGTGTCGACGATACGCTGCTGGCCGGTGAAGTGCGGGTGGCACTTCGAGCACAGCTCGATTTTCAGCAGCTCTTTCGTCGCGAACGTCTCGAACGTATTGCCGCACGCGCAGACGACCGTTGCCCGCATCCACGCTGGATGGATATTCTTCTTCATGATCGTATCAGGCTCCGTACACGCTGATTTGCTTCTTGTCCTTGCGGGCGTACTCGAACTTGACGTGGCCCGGGATCAAGGCGAAGAGCGTGTGATCGCGTCCCATGCCAACGCCGGGACCGGGCAGGAATCGCGTACCGCGCTGGCGCATGAGCACCATTCCCGGTACCACGAGCTCGCCATCCGAACGCTTCGCGCCGAGACGCTTCGCGTGGCTGTCACGGCCGTTTCGAGTGCTGCCCGCGCCTTTCTTGTGTGCCATCTCTGTCCTCCTTCATTTAGGGACCGGGATAGTGGTCGGGAGACTGGAATCGATACGTCCTCGGAGCGAGAGCTCCGAGACCCGGAGCCTCGGACCCTACGCCCCCGTCCCGGCTACGATGTCCTTGATCACGAGTCGAGTTAGATTCTGACGGTGGCTCTTCATCCGGCGGTAGCGTACCTTCGGCTTGTACTTGAACACGATGATCTTGCGGCTTCGTGGGTGGGCGGCAACACGCGCTCGCACCACTGCGCCGGCCACCGTCGGCTGACCGACGATGCATTTTCCTTCGTCTCCGCCGATCAGCAACACCCGGTCCAGCTCGATGGTCTGGCCAATCTCAGCCGGAAGTCGATTGACCTCGATGACTTCGCCGGGAGCAACCTTATACTGTCGCCCACCGGTCTCGATGACCGCGTACACAGATGACCTCCACGGTGTCTCTCAGTCCTTACCCAACCAAAAAGTCGAGTGCCCGATTACAGTGAAAAGCCGAAGGCAGACACTCTTGCTGGCCTTCGGCCTACTTGCGTATCGACAGGTGGTAGCCCCCCACTGAGGTGGGGAAGAGCACGTCTAGATCCTCGCCGCTCGGCTGCGTGGACCCCCGCGTGCGCGGCACAAGCCCACATTGCAAGGACGTACAGGGAAGTATAGCAGGGGCCGCTCCCATACGTCAAGGCAGCTCCGAACGGCCATGCTTGCAGGCGCGCGTAACGGCGGGCCGCCGGGGGAACGAGCACCGCGAAGGCGCCACGAGCACGACGGGGGAAATGCCGAAAGTCAGCAGGGAACCCGGACCACTCGCTCCCGTGCGCGGCACCACCGGGACACGTGCGACGAATCTATCGAATCCAGGGCAGAGCGTGCAGATTCTCGGGCTGGAGTGGCCGAGGGACCGTGACCCGCAGACAGATCGCATTCGGGTCGACGACGTCCTCACCGCGGACGAGCTGACTAACCTGCCCGGCTCATCGGGGGCGTGATGGCCCGCTACTTCGCCACGCGGTTATTCTCAGCCCCCCACGGTAGCGCTGTCGACGAGAGCGACTCGGCCGCACCCATCGCCACCCAGCACCCGGGACCCGAGACGGCCAGCGCCACTGGACGTCCATCACGTCGGGGATACTCGTGCCCGGTCGGTTCAGCGCAGGGCGTAGTTGGGCGCTTCCTTGGTGATGACGATGTCGTGCGGATGGCTCTCGCGCAGCCCGGCGCTGGTGACCCGGATAAATCGAGCCTTCTGCTTCATCTCCTCGATCGAGCTGGCGCCGACGTAGCCCATGCCCGCGCGCAGTCCGCCGATGAGCTGGTAGACCAGGTTGGACAGAGGACCTTTGTAGGCGACGCGTCCCTCGATCCCCTCCGGAACGAGCTTCGTATCGGTCTCGACATCCTCCTGGCCGTAGCGGTCGCGACTGAAGCCGCGGGCCTTCATCGCGCCAAGCGAGCCCATCCCGCGGTACTCCTTGAATCGCTCGCCCTGGTAGAGGACGATGTCCCCCGGGCTCTCGTCCACGCCCGCGAGCAAGCTCCCCAGCATCACCGCGTCGGCGCCTGCCCCGATCGCCTTGGCGATGTCGCCGGAGTACTGGACGCCGCCATCGGCGATGACCGGAATCCCGTACTCGCGCGCCGCCAGCGAGCAGGTGAAGATCGCAGTGAGCTGGGGCACTCCTGCCCCCGCGACGACCCGGGTCGTGCAGATCGTACCCGGCCCGATGCCGACCTTCACCGCGTCGGCGCCCGCCTCGGCCAGGTCGCGCACCGCTTCGGCGGTCGCAATGTTCCCCGCGATCACGTCGACCGGGAAGGCGTCCTTCAGACGTCGGACCATCTCGATGACTCCCAGCGAGTGGCCGTGGGCCGTATCGATGACCAGAACGTCGACGCCCGCCTCGACCAGCGCGGCCGCGCGCTCGAATCCATCGCGCCCGGTGCCGACCGCGGCGCCGACGCGCAGTCGCCCACGCTCGTCCTTGGTCGCCAGAGGGTAACGGATCTTCTTCTGGATGTCCTTGACCGTGATCAGGCCCTTGAGGCGAAACTGCTCGTCGACGACCGGTAGCTTCTCGATCTTGTGGCGGTGCAGAATCTCCTTGGCCTCGTCCAGCGTCGTCCCCACCGGCACGGTCACCAGGTTCTCGCGCGTCATCAGCGCGCCAATCTCCTGATTGAGATCCTCCTCGAAGCGAATGTCGCGGTTGGTCAGGATCCCGACCAGCCGGCCGTCCTCGGTGATCGGCACGCCGGAGATGTGGTACTTGGCCATGACGTCCAGCGCGCGGACGAGGCTATCGTGCGGCGACAGAGTAATCGGGTCCACGATCATGCCGGCCTCGGATCGTTTGACCTTATCGACCTCGGTGGCCTGAGCATCGATCGACAGGTTCCGGTGGATGATGCCGATCCCTCCCTCGCGGGCAAGCGAGATCGCCAGGCGCGCTTCGGTGACCGTATCCATCGCTGCCGAGACGATTGGAATGTTGAGGGGGATGTTCCGCGTGAGCCAGGTGGTGGTCGAAACGTCTTTGGGGAGGACTTCGGAGAGGGCGGGCACCAGAGAAACATCGTCAAACGTAAGGCCCTCGGGGCCGAACTTCTCATTCATGGGTACATACCCCCATCGCTTTTCCCCCACCTACTGTATTTGTCCTATTCTACGCGATGCTCGATCAAGGCGCAAACCAGAACCGATCAGTACGGCGGGCCCATCGCCTCGAGGAGCGCTGACAGCTCACGGTGGTCATGCTCGTCGAGGTGCTGGCCGGCCGGCTCGCGCAGGTAGGCGGCCTTGAAGATGCCGATGCGTCGCAGAACCTCCTTGGCGCCGAGCAGAGGGAACTGGCGGCGCCAGTGCGCGAGGGGGAGGAAGTGATCGTAGGCGGCGCGTGCCGCGCGCAGGTCCCCCGCGCGACAGGCGTCGTAGGCGCGGGCCAGGTCGGCCACGCCGACGCTGCCGGGGATCGCGCCGATTGCTCCGCGCGCTAGATCGTCGAGCAGGTAGGAGCCACCGGACATGATCTGCACGCGGTCGCCGAGCAGCTCCCGCAGCTCGCTGATGCGGTGGCCCGAGTCGGGCGCTTCTTCTTTGACGTAGCCGATCGTCGGGAGCTCATCGACCAGCCGCGCCACCTGACTCGGGGCGACCGACACCTGGGCATCCTGGAGCATGATCGGAAGACGCGTCGCACGTGCCAGCGCGCCGTAGTGGTGGCGCAGCGCTTCGGGCGTGACGGTTCCGTAGAGGGGCGGCGTGGCAAACACCGCCACCGCGCCCGCGTCCTCGGCGTGGCGGGTCAGCTCGACCGCGTCGACGGTGTTCGTCGCGGAGGTCCCGACGATCACCGGTACCCGCCCGCGGGCCTCGGAGATCACGACCTCCGCCAGCCACCTCCGCTCGGCGAGGCTGAGCTTGTGGCACTCGCTCGCGCCGCCCACCGCTGCCAGGCCGTGGGCACCCGCATCGATCAGGTAGCTCACCAGACGCCGGACATCCTCCTCGTCGATGGCGCCGGATGCGTCGAACGGCGTGTAGACAATCGGGAAGATGCCGTGAATCGACCCGCTCATGGCGCGGCTCCTCCTGGTAAATCCTCTGGCTGAGACGCACAGCGCCGCACGGAGGGTGCATAGCGAACTCGACGAAGTATCGCGTGGCGCTCGGTCATCAGGCCGAGTGTACCAGCGGCGGCTTCAATGTCAATGAATCGCCGAGTGTACTGATCGGCTGTCTCCGTCCCCTCGCGCTATCCACGGACTTCATAGAGGGTAGCCTCGGGCGGCCCTTCCAGGTACGGCGCCATCTGCTCCAGCATGTGGCGGTGGGTCTCGGTCCCCAGCGCAAACCGCATTGCCTCGCGGCTGCCCCAGTACTGAAGACCAATCATCTGGCACGGATCCTCGACACGGACCGCGCAATCGCCCCGCAAGAATCCCGGTTGCTGCAGCAGGCTCAGATTGTGATTGAAGATGCGACAGACGGTCTGCGCGGCCTCGGGTGACTTCGCGCGGGCGGTGTAGACGTACACGAACATCGATCATCCTCGATGCGGACGTTGTCCGGGGAGGGACCAGCCCCGGGATCCCCGTGAAGCGTCGGAGCCACGAACGGAAATCCCGTTGTTGCGCAAGAATGAAACCAGCCCGAGGCCAGGGGAGGGCTTACGTCGATCGCCGGCTGGCAGATCTCTCGCACGTCGGCTGGTAGAATGGCAGCGGCGATTCTGCTCAGACAGCTCGTCAGGAGGAGCGACATGGGTGTCTACGAGCGTCTCGGGGTTCGGCCGGTGATCAACGCGACCTGCCACTGGACCGTCTACGGCGGATCGGTGATGTGGCCCGAGGTGATCGAGGCGATGGCCGACGCCCGGCGCTGCTGCGTCGATATGCGACAGCTGCTCGACCGCGCCAGCGACGTCATTGCCCGCTATACGCACGCCGAGGCCGGCTACGTCGTCTCGGGCTGCGCCGCCGCGCTCCAGGTTGGCGCCGCGGCGATCATGACCGGCGACGACCGGGTGAAGATGGAAGCCCTTCCGCACACCGCCGGTCTGATGAAGAACGAGTTCATCGCGCGGCGCTTCCCACGGCAGCGTGATGCGTCGGGGCGCGAGTATACCCACTGGGGCTACGCCCAGGCGGTACGCGGCGCCGGTGGCGTATTCGTCGAGGTTGGTGGGGAGCACGGCGTCACGCGCGACGAGTTCGGCGCGGCGTTTGGCCCGAATACCGCCGGCGTCTACTGGGTCAGCGACGGCGTCGAGCCGGGCATCCAGCTTCCCGAGGTCATCGCCATCGCCCACGAGCACGGCGTGCCGGTCCTGGTCGACGCGTCGAACACACTGCCGCCGCCGGAGCACCTCTACCGCTTTGTCGATCAGGGTGCGGATCTGGTCGCGTTTTCCGGTGGCAAGGGACTGCGCGGGCCGCAGGGCTCCGGCATCCTGACCGGCCGCGCCGATCTGATCCACGCGGCCCGGCTCCAGGGCGCGCCGATCCAGGGTATCGGCCGGCCGCTGAAAGTATCGAAAGAAGAGATCATCGGCCTGCTCACGGCACTGGAGATCTGGGTCAACCGTGATCACGAAGCCGACCTGCGCGACGCGAAGCGCCGGACCGACCGGGTCGTCGAGGCGCTGGCCGGGCTGCCGGGCATCCGTGCGGAGCACCGCTTCCCGGATCACGTCGGCCGTCCCTACCCAACCGCCTTCGTGACGATCGATCCCGGGACCGGCCTCACGGGCGCGCGGGTCATCGAGGCGCTGCTCGCGGGAGATCCCTCGATCGCGATTATGAGCTTCAGCGACCCCCAGGTCGTGCGCATCGACGTCCGCGTACTCTCCGACGAGGAAACTGAGATGGTCGCGCGGCGCCTCCGCGAGGTGCTCAGCGTGGCTGCTCCGACCCGGTAGGGCCGCGAGACTCTGCCCGCGGGTCGCCTCGACATCGACGACGCGGGAAGTGCACGGCCGCACGAGGTGATACTCTGCGACGCCCGATCGCTCACCGCTGCCCTATACGGATTTCAAATGCGAACAAATGTACAAACCGCCCTCGTTTTGATCTACAATGGTCTCTGGTCAGTCCAGGATCCTCGCAGGGAGTACGCGGACGCCGACCCTCCCCGGATCCTGGACGAAGAGAGGAGGTAATCCGATTTGGTTGTCGAGCAGCGCGTGTTGGATCTCTCGCACCGAGTGATCGCCGAGCGGGTTATCTCGGTGATGCGCGAGCGCCTGGACGAAACGCTGACGCTGGAGGCGCTGGCGGAGATTGGCTCACTCAGTCCGTACCACTTCTGCCGCGTGTTCCGTCAGGTCACGGGCATCCCCCCGCACGAGTTTCTCACTGCCTTGCGTCTGGCAGCGGCGAAACGGCTGCTGCTGACGACGCCGCTCAGCGTCACCGACATCTGCTTCGAGGTCGGCTACAGCAGCCTGGGCTCGTTCACCACGCGCTTCACCCACTCCGTCGGCCTGCCGCCACTTCGGCTGCGCCAGCTCGTGGAAGGGGTGGCTGGATCTCCCCGGCTCGCGCCGGGCTCCGGCGATAGCTCAATCGACCTGCAGGCTGGCATTCGTGGGGAGGTGCTCGTACCGGGGGGCTTCGTCGGCATGATCCACGTCGGAGTATTCCCGACTCGACTTCCGCGAAGCCGTCCGGTTGGCTGCACCCGATTAGCCGGGCCGGGGATCTTTTGTATTCGCGACGTCCCCGACGGGCGTTACTATCTCCTCGCGGTGGCCTACTCCCGCTCGTACGACGTCCTGTCCTACCTCCTGTCCGAGCACGGGAGCTACGTCGGGTGCAGCGAGGAGCCGGTGCTGGTCCGCGGCGGGCAAGCTCTCGAGATGGTCAAACTACACCTACGGCCTCCTCGTTCCATCGACCCGCCGATCCTGACCGCTGCTCCCTTCGTCAATCAGGCGATCAGGGGTGGCTTGGCCTGAAGCGCCGAGCGCTGGCGGTGGGTCTGGCTTCGAGCCAGGCACCGTCACGGGCGTCCTGGTCGAGGAATCTATCGCACCGCATCGCGGCTCTCGACCAGGAAGAAGCGCGCGCCGCCGACCTCGTTCGCCGCGTAGGTCGCCGGGGGATGATCCGCGGCGAAGCGCTGGATCTCCGGGTGGATCTGACCGAGACGAAGGCCCTCCTCGTCGCCGTACACCCCGAGCGCGAGGTACTGTCCGTCGCGATCAAGGCGCTTGAGCAGCCAATCGAAGACGAAGCTGGGTAAGTACTGGCGCCGTGTCTCGAAGAGCTGACGCTGCGCGTCTTCGAACGCGGCGACGTTGGCGAGATGCAGCACCTCCCACTCGACCGCAACGGCGTAGGCAGGCTGGACCGAGATGGTCCCCATCACGCCGAACAGCAGCAGGTAGGGCTCACCCCAGGTCGACCGCGCGTGTCCGCGGGTCGCGAAGGTATCGAAGCGCACCAGTGTCCCGGGCTCGTCAAGCGCGCGGAGAACCAGCGATGAGGTGGGCTCGGACGCCGCGTGCCATCCGCGCGGGCGGCTTCCGACGAGCTCCGATCGAACGACGAACATGGTCGAATCCTTCCTGAAGCGGACTGAAGACCGGAAGCGCGGCTGAATCGCACCGGCCAGTGTGCAATGGTGACCGGGCAGGGCACCTCGTCAGTGCGGACTGCTTCTCCCTCAGCCCATCGTGATGATCGCGCGGCCGACGATCTCGCCGCGATTGAGCGCCTCGTACGCCACGTTCACCTCGTCGAGACGATAGCGGCGGGTCACCGAGCGGCTGACGTCGACCTGGCCCTGGTGGGCCAGCGCCACGACCGCCGGCAGATCGGTACGCGTGCGGGCGCCGTAGGAGCCGATAATACGGACCGCCCGACGTACCAGCCGCGTGATCTCAACCGGAGCGGTGACTCCGCCGGGGGCGATGCCGACCATCACTGCTCGACCGCCATCGCGTACCGCGCTGAGCGCGTGGATGAAGGTCTCCGGTCGGCCGAGGGCTTCGAAGGCGACGTCGACGCCACGTCCGCCAGTAATCACGCGGATTCGCTCGGCGACGTCTTCTCGAGCGGCATTCACCACGTGGGTGGCTCCCATCTGGCGCGCTGCCTCCAGCTTCTCGTCACGCACGTCTACCGCAATGATCGGGCTTGCGCCGAAGGCGTGCGCGATCTGGAGAAGATTGGACCCGACGCCGCCGGTCGCGACGACCGCGACCGACTCGCCACCGTGGAGCGCCGCGCCATTCCGGATGGCCCCGTAGGCGGTGAAGACGGCACAGCCAAGGATCGCGGCCTCCGCGAAAGGCAGATCTTCTGGTAAGGGAACGACGTCGGTTGCCGGCACCACCGCGAACTCGGCCAGACCTCCCATCGAGTACATCCAGATTGGCGAGCCATCCGCGCGGCGGAGGCGCGTCTCACCATCGTACAGCTTGCCCTGCAGGCGGTTGAGCGCGAAAAACGTTTCGCAGAGATCATCCTGTCCGCGCACACAGTAATAGCAGGTGCCGCAGGGCATGATAAAGCTGCAGACGACGCGCTGGCCAATCTCGAACCCCCGGGTCGCCGGGCCGAGGGCGACGATGGTGCCCGAGATCTCGTGTCCGAGCACGCAGGGCATCGGGAATGCCACCTCCCCCTTGATCACGTGCAGGTCGGTATGGCAGACGCCGCAGGCCTGAACCTTCACCAGCACTTCGCCGGCTCGAGGCTCCGGTCGGGGAATCTCCTCGATGACGAAGCTTTTGCCCACGCCATTCAACACCGCGGCTTTCACTGGACCTCCGTTCTGTCACCATCCGTCTGATTCGACCGGCATCGCCATTGTACACACCGCCGCACGCCGTCGTCACTCTCCCGCCACTCACGGAAATCATGCAGAAATCTTGTGTACCTCCGTCGGCGCGTGCGCTATGCTACGGCAGGGGAGAAGCCGTCAAAAGTCCCGGTGGGCTGGCCCTGGCGCTTCCCCACGGCGGCACGTGGCGCACGCGCGATCGGGCTTTCCTGGCGGGGCAAAGGAGACTCGCGATGGCAGCGGTGACGATCTATTCGACGCCGACCTGACCCTGGTGCCATCGAGCGAAGGAGTTCCTTCGCCAGCGTGGAGTGCCGTTTATCGAAAAGGACGTGTCGGTGGATCACCAGGCCCTCCAGGAGATGGTACGGCGCAGCGGCCAGATGGGGGTACCGGTGATCATCGTGGGCGACGAGGTGATTGTTGGCTTCGACCGTCCGCGCCTGGAGCGACTGGCTGTCCAGCACGCCGGCGAATCGACTCGTCCGGGTGGGCCGCGACTGGGCCTGCGAGTGCGAGACGCTCCCGGCGGTGGGGTCGAGGTCGGTGGCGTTCGCGCGGGCTCGCTCGGCGAGCGCCTGGGAGTGCAGGCTGGCGACGTGATCGAGGCAGTCAGCGGCCAGCCCGTGCGTACCGTTGCCGATCTTGAGCGTCTGACTGAGAGACTGCAGACGGGTCAGCGGCTCGAGCTCACCGTGCGTCGGCAAGGTCGTGTGACATCCCTGACCGCGTTGCGGTGAATATCAGTCGAGGGACGAGTTTACGGGGTGCGAGGATTTCTGCGTCGATCTCGGGGGCTCGACGGCCGCATTCCAGGCCGAGATGCACGCGGCAGCGCACGGTGGGCCATCGCGTGCATCAGGCGCTGGGCGCCCGTGTGCGATGTACCTAACCTGGAGCGATGCGGAGTGCTTTGCTCCCCATTCCCAGAGATGTCCCACGCGAAAGCAGTATGACGAGAGCCGACGACGGAGTCGGGTTATTGGAGGCAGAGACGTGAACGTGAACAAGATGACGGAAAAGGCGCAGGAGGCGATCGTCGCCGCGCAGCGGCTGGCCGAGGAGCGGCGAAACACCGAGGTCGAGCCCCTGCACCTGCTCGCCGCGCTGATCGCGCAGGAGGGCGGCGTGGTGCCGGCGGTGCTGGAGAAGCTTGGTGTCTCGCCGCGCATGCTGCTCCCGCAGGTCGAGGCGGCAATCGATCGACTTCCTCGCGCGGCGATGGCCGCACAGGTCTATGCCGCGCCAGAGCTTCGCGCGATCCTCGACACCGCTCAGACCGAGGCGGACCGTCTGAAGGACGATTATGTCTCGACCGAGCACTTCCTCCTCGCGCTGGCCGACGATCAGAGCCGCGGGACAGCCGGGCAGATTCTGCATCGTGCCGGTGTCACCCGCGATCAGCTCTACAAAGCCCTGCAGGAGGTGCGCGGTGGCCAGCGGGTGACGAGCGCGAATCCCGAGTCGACCTACCAGGCGCTGGAGAAGTATGGGCGCGACCTGACCGCTCTGGCTCGCCAGGGCAAGCTGGATCCGGTGATTGGCCGCGACGAGGAGGTCCGCCGGGTCATCCAGGTGCTCTCGCGGCGAACCAAGAACAACCCGGTCCTGATCGGCGCACCCGGCGTCGGCAAGACCGCGATCGTCGAGGGGCTGGCCCAGCGCATCGTTCGCGGCGACGTTCCGGAGGGACTGAAGGACCGGCGCATCGTCGCGTTAGACCTCGGCGCGGTGCTCGCCGGGGCGAAGTACCGCGGTGAGTTCGAAGAGCGCCTCAAGGCAGTGCTGAAAGAAGTGCAGGAGAGCCAGGGGCAGATCATCCTCTTCATCGACGAGCTGCACACCGTCGTCCGGGCGGGGGCGGTCGAAGGCGGTGCGATGGATGCCTCGAACATGCTCAAGCCGATGCTGGCACGGGGTGAGCTCCACGCCATCGGCGCGACCACCCTCGACGAGTACCGCAAGCACATCGAGAAGGATCCGGCACTCGAGCGGCGCTTCCAGCCGGTCCTCGTGGACGAACCGACGGTCGAGGACACAATTAGCATCCTGCGCGGTCTGCGGGAGCGCTACGAGCAGCACCACAAGGTCCGGATCAAGGACGCCGCGCTCGTCGCCGCGGCCGTCCTCTCGCACCGCTACATCTCTGACCGATATTTGCCTGACAAGGCGATCGATCTGATCGACGAGGCCGCCTCGCGCCTGCGGATGGAGGCGACCAGTATGCCCGCCGAGCTCGACGAGGTCCGGCGCCGGATCATGCAGCTCGAGATCGAGCGCGAAGGGCTGCGTAAGGAGAAGGACGCCGCCTCGAAGGAGCGCCTCGTGAAGCTGGAGCAGGAGCTTTCGAATCTCAAAGAGGAAGCGGACGAGCTCGAGGCACGCTGGCAGCGCGAGCTGAGCCAGCTCAATCAGGTCGGGCAGCTTCAGGAACGGATCGACGCCGCGCGGACCGAGATGGAGCAGGCGTCGCTGCGGGCCGACTGGGAGAAGGCCGCGCGGCTCAAGTACGAGATCGCGCAGCTCGAACGGCAGCTTGCCGAGGCCGAGCAGGCGCTGCGCGAGCGTGCGCAGAACGGCCAGCCGCTGGTCAAAGAAGAGGTCGATGAGCAGGACATCGCCGAGGTGGTGAGCAAGTGGACCGGTATTCCGGTCAGTCGGCTGATGGAGGGAGAGATCCAGAAGTTGGTCCAGATGGAGGAGCGGCTGCGCGAGCGGGTCGTCGGGCAGGACGAGGCACTGGCCGCGGTTTCCAACGCCGTCCGGGCCGCGCGGGCCGGCCTGCAGGATCCGAATCGGCCCCTCGGGTCGTTCCTCTTCCTCGGTCCAACCGGCGTCGGGAAGACGGAGACAGCGCGCGCGCTCGCGGAGTTCCTGTTCGACGACGAGCAGGCGATGGTCCGAATCGACATGAGCGAGTATCAAGAGAAGCACACCGTCTCGCGACTGATCGGCGCGCCGCCGGGCTACGTCGGCTACGAGGAGGCGGGCCAGCTCACCGAGGCGGTGCGGCGGCGCCCGTACAGTGTCGTGCTCTTCGATGAGGTCGAGAAGGCGCACGCGGAAGTGCTGAACGTCCTCCTGCAGCTACTTGATGACGGACGCCTGACCGATGGGCAGGGCCGCGTCGTCGACTTCAAGAATACGATCGTGATCATGACCTCCAACCTGGGCAGCCAGTGGATCACCGAGCCGGGGCTGCAGTGGGAGGAGATTCGGGATCGGGTGATGGACGCGGTGCGACAGCACTTCCGACCGGAGCTGCTCAACCGGATCGACGAAGTGATCATCTTCCGTCCGCTGGGACTGCAGCAGATCGAAAAGATCGTCGAGATCCAGCTGCGCTCGCTGCGCAAGCGGCTCGCCGACCGTAAGATGGAGCTGGATCTGACGCCGTCGGCGCGCGAGCACCTGGCGCGGGAAGGGTTCGATCCGATCTACGGCGCGCGACCCTTGAAGCGGGCGATCCAGAAGGAGATCGTCCAGCCCCTGGCGATGCGGCTGCTTCAGGGAGAGTTTCACGACGGCGACACCATCGTCGTGGACGTCGCCGACGGACAGATCACGTTCAGCCGGCGGGCGCCAGTCGCGGCGGCGGCCGGCTGAGGATCGCCCGGGGAACGGTCATCTGAAGACGTCCATCTGATCTTGCGCGGCCGGTACCTACCTAGGTACCGGCCGCGTACTTTTGTCCCCCCAGAAGGGGCAGACATCCCCTTGATTGCTCCCGACAAACCTGCGATGATCGCCCATACAGTTGGCTCCCAGGCTGGTTACCCGGCATGTCCTGCCCAGATAGGTGCCTGGGAGCGCGGGAGGTAACCGATCAGGCTGCCATGGTTTTCTGGAGGGAGTGCTGGAGCCTTCCGAAGAACCGCGGCGGATGGCGACGGCGCTGTACCGAGTAGCGTGGAGCCGAGGCTTTTCCGCGCGACGATAGCTGGCTCGCCAAGCTCTTACGTCAGATCGGGCTGCGGAAAGGACGCGCTGAGATGCCCGTCGTCCTGACGATGGGCGCGACCAACGCTCCCGAGGCACTCGATCCGGCCCTGCTGCGGCCCGGTCGTTTCGATCGGCGGGTGGTGGTCAATCCACCGTCGGCGGCGGGGCGCCGCGAGATCATCGAATACTATCTGAGCAAGGTCACGCACGATCCAAATCTCAACATCGATCACCTCGTCGCCGATACCATCGGCTACACCCCGGTGGCGATCAAGCACGTGATCAACGAAGCCCTCATCCTCGCTCACTTTGACGGCCGAGACGCGCTGACCTACGCCGACTTCACGAAGGCGCGCGAGGTCCACGAGATGGGGCTGCCAAATCCGAACCCGACGATGACCGACGAGGACAAGCGACGTGTCGCCTACCACGAGGCCGGGCACGCGGTTGCCATGCACTACCTCCGGCCCCACGAGCGCGTTGTCCGCGTGACGATCCAGCCGCACGGCTCGAGCGGAGGGTTCGTCGCCCCCAAGCCCAAGGTGGAGCGTGCGCGCTATGCGCAGTCGAAGGAGGAGCTCCTCGCCGAGATCAAGGTTTCGCTCGCATCGCGGGCGGCGGAGCACCTGTTCCTGGACACCGAGCTGATCGGCGTTGGCGGCGACTTTGGCCGCGCCACCGCCCTGGCGGTGCAGGCGGTCGCCCAGTGGGGAATGGCCGGGGAGATCTTTTCGGAGGCGGCGATTCCGGTCGGGAATGGTATCTCCCCGTACGTTCGGCGGCGGGCCGAGCAGATTCTCCAGCAATGCCTGCGCGAGGTTACCGATCTGCTGGCACAGGAAGCCGACCTGGTCGACGCGGTCGCGAAGCGAGTGATGGAAAAGTGGGAGATCGACGGGCAGGAGTTCGAGGCACTCGTCGCCGAGGTTGAAGCGCAGCGTGCCAACGGGGTGTCATCGATTCTGACCTATCTGCATCGATTGCACGATGCCGACGGGCCGATCGCGCTGGAGAATGGCGATGGCCAGGCTGCCATCAGCGCGATTTCTGACTCGCCTCTTACTGCTCTCTGATGGCAGATTGATGTGGCGGTGCTACCTTCGTAGGTGCCAGGGCGGGGTGACGGCGGTGGCCAGACCCCTCCTCCCTGGAATATCGACTGAAGAATTGATTGGAGGTGTGGTTCTATGGCTCAGACCACACGAAGCCAGACGGCTCTGATGCGCCGCCCCGAGGATGCTTTCGTGCCTTTGCGCCAGGTGATGGACCGCCTCTTCCAGGAGAGCTTCCTTCTCCCGTCGCTCTTTGACGGCTTCAGCCCGGGCGCTGCTCCTACCGGTACCAACCTCTGGGAGACGAATGACAGCTACATCCTCCAGATGGCGATGCCGGGGGTGAAGCCCGACTCGATCTCCTGCACCGTCGAGCAGAACGTTCTGACCTGCAAGGCGGAGTCGTCGATCAAGGCGCCCGAGAACGGTAATCCGATCTGGCAGTCGTTCGGCGGCCAGACCGAATACCGGGTCCAGCTACCGGCCGAGGTCGAGAGCGGCAAGGCGCAGGCAACCTACGAGTATGGTATCCTGACCATTACCATGCCCAAGGCGGCGCACGCGCGAGCCCAGACGATCAAGGTCGTCGCGAAGTAAGCTTCGCGTTCGATCCACTCGTGGCCAGCAGCCACCTTGGCTGCTGGCCATTATTTTTCCGAGGAGCGGTGATGCGGATCGGCCTGACCCTGCCAACCCCCGGCCAGATACTCGACCTGGACATCTTGCTGGACGAGTTCGAGCGCGCTGAGAATCTCGGCCTTCACGCTGCCTGGATGCCGAACATCACGTCGTTCGACGCTCTCACGGCGCTCGCCCTGGCCGGACGTCGAACCCGGACCCTGGAGCTGGGAACCTTCGTCGTCCCCACCTATCCGCGCCACCCAGCCGCGATGGCTCAGCAGGCGCTCACGACCCAGGCGGCGTGTAGCGGCCGGCTTGTCCTGGGCATCGGGCTCAGCCACCGCGTCACGATCGAAACCCGGCTCGGCCTGGATTACTCGCATCCGATCCGCCACATGACCGAGTACCTGCACTGCCTCGCGGGTCTGCTGGCCGGCGAGGTGGTTTCGTTCCGGGGGCAGGAGTTTCGCCTCGACGGCTACCAGCTCACCGTTCCGGGCGCGACGCCGCCACCGGTGCTCGTCGCCGCGCTCGGGCCACGGATGCTGCGGCTAGCCGGCCGGCTCGCGGCGGGCACTGCCATCTGGATGGGCGGTCCGCGCTACCTGGCCGAGCACGTGATTCCGACGATTGGCGCGGCGGCGCGCGAGGCCGGGCGTCCGGCGCCGCGCGTGCTGGTCAGCGTTCCGGTCTGCGTCACCGACCGTCCCGAGGCGGTGCGCCAGGCCGCGAACGTCGCCTTCGCCCGCTACGGCCAGCTTCCGTCGTACCGGGCGATTCTCGACAAGGAGGGCGCGACGTCGGCGGGATTCGGCGC
>CADDYW010000060.1 GCA_902810745.1 Chloroflexota bacterium
GGATTCCTTCGGGTGTCGCTCCCGCGAATTCGCTACGCAGAGTTTGCGACGCTCGTCTACTGTGGCGCTCTCCTCGCATGGACCTGGCCAGGTATTCGCTTCCTTCAACCGGTTGGTCCAATGCTGTACTTATTCCTGGTCACCGGAACCGTTCTCTGCGTCAAGCGGCTACCATTTCCTCACCGGTTGGACGCCGTACGAATCGCCGCGAGCGTCCTCCCAGTAGGGATCATCATCGCCTTCAACGTCGCGATTGACGCGCACGATGTTACCTCGCCCGTGCGGAACCGAATCACCGACATCAGTATCGGCACCCGCTGGATCGCGGATCACACTCCGCGTGACAGCATTGTCATGGGCGAGTTCGTGTTGCCTCAGAGCCTGTATACCGAGCGCAAAATGGTCGACTTTCCCGCCACGATCAGTGCCGACGCTACACCACTCTTGGACGTGATCGATCGCGCGAGCGTCGACTACGTTCTGATCTCCCCCCCCATCACCACGCCACGCAGGAACACGCTCGACGCCGTGGCGCAAAAGCTCGAGCAGGAGTTGCGCGCGCATCCGGAAAAGTTCCAGGTTGTTTTCGAGCAGCCCGAGGATAATGTGCGGGTCTATCGCGTCCTAGAGAAGTAGGCCAACCGCGAACAGGTACCTTTGTCCGTCGATCCTGGAGTGAACGTGCACGCTTTTCGTAGCAATCCCCGTTGGAATGGCCTTCGTGCGCTAGTGACCGGTGGGGCCGGCTTTATCGGCTCGCACCTCGCCGACGAACTGCTGGCGCGCGGCTATCACGTCATCGTCCTCGACGATCTTTCGACGGGAAGGCTCGACAACGTCGCTCACGTGCTCCAACATCCGGGTTTCCGGCTGATCCGTGACTCCGTCTCGAATAGCGTGACGATCGATCAGCTGGTGACTTCCTGTGACGTGGTTTTCCACCTGGCTGCTGCGGTCGGCGTGGATCTGGTGATCCGAGATCCGGTGCGAGTGTTCGAAACGAACATCGTGGGCAGCCACGTGCTCCTCGCTGCCACCGCGCGGCATCATAAGAAAACTCTCATCGCCTCGACCTCCGAAGTGTACGGAAAGAGTGAGAAGATCCCGTACCACGAAGAAGACGACCGTGTTCTTGGTCCGACTTCGAACACTCGCTGGAGCTACGCGATCTCCAAAGCAGTCGACGAGTTCCTTGCCCTCGCCTATCACCAGCAGGTTGGACTACCCGTCGTGATCTTCCGCCTCTTCAATACGATCGGACCACGGCAGACCGGCCGGTACGGGATGGTCGTTCCTCGCTTCGTGCAGCAAGCGCTGCGAGGCGAGCCGCTGACGGTCTACGGCGATGGATGGCAAAGTCGCTGCTTCTGCGACGTCGACGACGTGGTTCGAGCGATCGTCGGCCTTGCCGAGTGCGACGACGCGGTCGGCAACGTCTTCAACGTCGGATCGACTGCCGAGGTGACCATTCTGGAGCTAGCTCGCAAGGTCCTCTCGCTGGTCGACGATCGTCCGTCTTCACTGATCGATCGGATCAAACTCGTGCCGTACGATCAGGCCTACGCGCCGGGCTTCGAAGATACGCGACGGCGTGTGCCCGACATCTCCCGCATTAAGGCGACCATCGGCTGGCAGCCACGGATCTGCCTGGACGACACGCTGCACCGCGTGTTCGCATATTATCGCCAGGACCGCGAATCCCGCCCGGCGATCGTGGATCCCCCCACGTCTCGCTAAGAATCTCCCCGCGCGTCGCTGCCCTCGCCCCTCGGCGCGGTCATCCTCCTCTCAATCCCCTTGACAGTCGCGCGGCATCCGGTACGATCCATCCCTCCGTACCCGGTCATTCTGCCCCCTTATCAATCCCTCCCCCATTGCGCTTCCCAACTCCAGAGAAAGCGTCGCCAGCACGGTCTGGCTGTCGTGCCGCGTGCAGGCGAGAGACCTCTGGACTGGAGCGGTGTGATCCGGAGATCCATGGGATGCCCGCCCGTGCGACCGGCTCGGGATGGCACCGCATCAGTCTTCTCCCGGAAACCGCCCTGTTCGACGGCCCCCGGATTGTCTGCCACGTCTCGGCCGCCGGACAAGGGAAATTCACGCGGGAGGCACGGCGAGCCGCGCATCACGCCGTCGACGCCTTGGCGAGGCCCTTCGCCAGAGCCATGGCACGTGCTGGCGTCGCTACAAGAGTGGGAAGACGGCGGAGGAAACGCGGGGCGGGCGAGGGGCTGACGTTCCGGAGGGGAGCCAAGATAGCGGGGGACCGACGGGGGATGGTGCCGGTCAGTGGAGCGATCCCATCTGACGAAGATCGCGGATCCACTGCCGAGCGTGAAGGTACGCCGAGAAAGGCCGCGACTCGAGCCAACGAAAAAGTCCGGGCCGACGCACGTAGTACGCGTCGACTCGCTCGAAGGCAGTAACCTGACTTGCCTTACTGACAAGACCCAAACGCGTGCCGAATCCGGCCCCGAAGTGAGCCGCGACGACTTTCCGCAGGGTGGTCGACGTTTCGCCGTAGGGATACGCGAACGCTCGGACCGGCTTCCCTATTCGCGCCTCGATTACCTTCTTCGCGTCTACGACCTCACGCTCTGCCGCAGCAGTCGGCAGATGCGGTAGGTGCGGATGCGAGCACGTGTGGCAGCCAATCTCCATTCCGTGCTCAGCGATAGCGCGCAGCATACCCCAATCGAGCAGAAGGTGGCGCGAGACCCAGGATGGTTGACCGGGCCAGTCATTGGTTCGGCCGGCCCAATCCGCCACGACGAAGATGATCCCAGTGAAGCCGCAAGCGGAAAGGACCGGCACGGCCTGCTCGGCGACATTTGCGAATCCATCGTCGAACGTTAGGAGAAACGAGCGCGCCGGCCAGCTACCCCGCCCGTGACCATCCAGGAACTGATCGAGCGTTAGCGTCCGCCAGCCAGTCGCGCGAAGATATTCCATCTGCCAGCGAAAGAACGCCGGCGCGATCGACACTGGGGAGCCACTGTCGTCGAGCGAGTGATAGGTCAGAACCGGAATTCGCGTATTGAGTTTTCGGATGTTCGGATCTGGACCGTTCACCGGTCATTCGAACATGATGAATTCGTGCGCCGGGCAATTCAATGCTTTCACGCCGACGCCGGAGCGGCAGTAGCGACCGCGCTCTCCCGCTGTGATGCCTGCGCTCCAGGTCCATCCTGATCCCAGGGGACGCGGCCGAATTTCTCTAGTGCCGCCTCGCGGAGGAGGTCGAAGTAGAGCTGCAGATGTGCCTCCTTCGACCACAGCCGGATGAAAGCATCGTAGCCCGACTGGCCAAGCTCCCCGCGGAGCCGAGGAGACGCGACGAGCCGGCTGATCGCCGCGAGAAGCTCGTCGTCGTCACGATAGACGAATCCCCCACCGCTCTCGTGGACGACCTCGGGAAGCGCGCCCAGATCACGTACGATCACCGGCGTCTTCCGGGCGAACGCTTCGATGATGATGATTCCGAACGTCTCGTAGGTAATCGACGGAACGATGCAGGCCAGCGCGTGAACGTAGAGCGCGCCAAGCTCGCGCTGCGACTGTGCTCCGAGAAAGCGAATACGTGGATTCGTGGCTGCCCGGGCCCGAAGCTCATTTTCGCGCGTACCCGTGCCCGCCACCAAGAGATCGGCGTCGGGCACGCGTCCCCACAGGTCGATCAGAGTCTGAAGACCCTTGATCGTTTCCAATCGACCGACAAAGAGAAAGTACGGTCGCTCTTGCGGACGCGGCCCCGGCTCCTGCCAATCGCGATCCACGCGATCGATGAAATACGGCAGGTGACCGACCGGTCGTGGAAAGCCGCGCTTGGCGTGCATCTCGGCGGTGAAGCGGCTCGGCGAGACGAACCGATCGACGTGTCGAGCAACGCGGCCGAGCATACCGGTGTAGCGCCAGATCTGCGGTGGGCGCCTGGCCATGACCGCGCACCGGAGGCACTCCGGCCGATCACACGGCCGACTGTTGAACTTCCAGAGGACGTGAGTAGGACAGATCAGCCAGTGCTCGTGCGTCGTGTACAGCTTGACCGCCCGCCCCCGCGCGTCTCACGGCGCACAGCGGCCTTCGGAGGGCCGGTCAGCAGCTGTGCTGGCCAGAGAACCGTCACCCCTCCGGCTCGTGGACAGATTGCCCTACCGACCCCGGCGGCCCAGCCAGCGGTGAACGCGGCGGCGACGGTGGTGGCGGGACCCGTCCCGACCGACACGGCTGGGCTTGACCCGCTTCTGTGGACAGGCTGGTGTTCGACGACCGCCACCTCCTGGGCACGAGCCTCGTCCTCGGCTGGGGCACCATCGCCCAGCGTGGCGTAACAGCGCGGGCGGTGGAGCAGCTCGACCGAGAGCGTCGCGTGGTCCCACGGGCGCTCCCTTCCCGCGACGGCGAAGGTGTTGCCGTCCCCGACGGTGTCCAGCGCGGGACAGAGGCCGTGCTTCGGCCCGCGCTGCCCAGAGGCGACGGGGGTGTCCGGGCCGTCGTGATCCACGTGACGGATCCGTCCGCGCATCGGCTGGCGGTGGCGGGAGGCACCGTCAATGCGGCGCGATCCCGCGCGGCGCACCGATGCTCGGTCATTGCCCAGCCGACCCTCCGCCGACGGAAAGCGTCGAGCCCGACTGCCAGGGAGCGCCAGCCTGCGTTGGTCTGGTGGAGTCTGACCTCGGGGCTGTTCGGCGGCCGTGACGCCTGACCCGGTGGGTGAAGCGGGCGGGGTCGATGACCCAATCAGGAGGGTGGTCGCGCCAAAACCGACCTACGCGGCGACCCAGCTGAGCGTAAAGGTCTCTGGCGTCAACTCGTGGCGGACGTGGGCCCGTCGTTCGATGTGCGCGCTCGTCTCCTTTGGAGGTGCCACGCCCACCAATTCTGCCTGCTTTCCGGTGAAGCTCACCACGGCGATCGGCACCGCGCCACACTGGCTAGCAATCGCGCTCGGGAAGGCTCGCTCGGCGACCGACAGTTGTCCTCCTGCCAGAGCGGTCAGGCACCCAACGCGCCATCGGGATTCTCCGCTAGCTTACCCGGGGATCCAGCGCATCGCGGAGGCCGTCGGCGATGAGGAAGACGGAGAGCACCGTGAGAAAGATCATCACACCCGGACTGACGACCAGCCACGGCGCTTTCAAGGCGTAGTCGAAGGACTTCGAGAGCATGTTACCCCAGCTAGCGGTGGGCGGCTGGACGCCGAGGCCGAGCGCGCTGAGGCCAGACTCGGCCAGGATCGCGCCCGCGACGTCGAAGCCAGCCACGACCAGGACGATCGAGACGACGTTGGGGAGGACGTGACGAACGATCAGGTGAAGATCGGCCGCACCGAGGGCACGGGCCGCGTCGACGTAGTCACGCTGGCTCACCGAGAGCACCAGCGCACGCACCTGCCGTGCAGTGCCCTGCCAGCTAAACAGGCCGATGATCACCGCCAGCCCGACGACGCCGGGATCAAAGATCACCGCGAGCAAGATCAGCAAGAAAAGCAGAGGGATGTTCACGGTAGTCTGGATCAGCGCGTTGACCGCATCATCGACAATCGCGCGGTAAAAGCCGGCAAGCAGCCCCAGGCTCACGCCGATGGTCAAGGAGGTCGCGGTGGCGAGCACGCCGATCAGCAGCGAGACCTGGCCGGCGTAGAGGAGGCGGATCAGGATATCGCGTCCCAGGTCGTCGGTGCCCAGCAGGTGGCGCGGTGACGGAGGATCGAGGCGCGAAAGGAGGTCTTGCGCCTCGGGATCGAGCTTCATCACCGAGCCGATCAGTGGCGCGCTGATGCTGAGTAGCGCGACCACGAGGAGGATCGCGCCCGCCACCAGCGTCACCCGGTCACGCCGTACCTGGCGCACCGCCCGCTGCCAGTGGCTCAGGCTGATCTCGTCGAGGATGTCCTGACCCGTCTCGTCGAGAGCCGTACTAATCATAGCGAATGCGCGGGTCGACAAATCCGTAGGCGAGATCGGCCAGAAGGTTGCCGAGGATCACCAGCCCGCTAAAGATTACCGCGAGCGCCATCACCGTCGGGTAATCGCGACGGAACGCGGCCTGCACTGCCAGGCGTCCCATCCCCGGCCAGGAAAAGACGGTCTCGAAGAGCACCGCGCCGGAGAAGAAGTGGGCCAGCGATCCGCCGAGAATCGTGATTACCGGCAGCAACGCATTCCGCAGGGCGTGGCGATAGCGGACCGTGGTCTCGCCCAGCCCCTTGGCGCGGGCAGTCCGAACGTAGTCCTGCTGCAGCACTTCGAGCATCTCCGAGCGGACGAAGCGCGAGAAGACGATCCAGCCGCTCATGCTGCCGATGACCGCTGGGAGCAGGAGGTGGTGGAGGCGATCGAGCAGACCACCGCCATCCGGACTGGCCATCCCACCGAGAGGGAAGATGCCGTACGGTGCGGTGAAAACCAGGATCATCAAGCCAAGCCACCAATGGGGCAGCGCCTGTCCGACGACGGTAAAGATGCGCACCAGATTGTCGATCCAGCCACCGCGATGCAGCGCGGCTTGAATCCCGAGCGGAATCCCGAACAGGCCAAGGAGGAATCCGGCAAGGCTCAGCTCCAGCGTTGCCGGCACCCGCTCGACGATCTTGTCGAGCACCGGCCGATTATCCTCGAAGGAGCGACCGAAGTTGAGCCGGGCGATGCTCCCAACCCATTTGACGTACTGAATCGGCAAGGGCTCGTCCAGGCCATAGTCGTGACGAATCTGCGCGAGATACTCCGGCCGGATATTCGGATCTTCCAGCAGGGTAGCCGGCCCACCGGGGGCGAGGTGGATGATCGCGAAGGTGAGCACGGTTATCCCAATCAGAAGGAAGAACGACTGGATCACCCGCCGGAGGATGAAGCGGGTCATCCCTCGATCCACCACTCCCAGAGGTCATTCAATCCGAGCGCCTTGGTAACCCGGACGCCCTTGACGCGCTTGTTGAGGGCCTGGTGGCCCTGCTCGTAGTAGAGCCAGATCCAGGGACAATCGTCGGTGAGAATCTGGTCGATCTGCTGGTAGATCTGCTTGCGCTTCTCCCGATCGAATTCTTTCAGACCCTGCTCGTAGAGATCCTCGACCTTCGGGTTGTGGTAATCGACCCGGTTATAGGCCGGACCACCACTCTTCTTCCACCAGATCGTGTCCGGATCGATACCGGCGATGTAGGCATTCACGTACGCGCCCCAATCGTACGGGCCTTCCTTGGTCTGCTTGAGGAAGGCGCCCCACTCCATGCCGCGCACCTCGACGTCCACGCCGATTGCCTTCCACTGTTGCTGCGCCACCAGGGATATCTGCTCGCGGACCGCCATGGTGTTGGGGCCATAGAGGAAGAGCAGGTGGAGTGGCTTGCCATCCTTCTCGCGAACTCCGCTCGACCCGACCTTCCAACCGGCGTCGTCGAGGAGCTTCTTCGCCTTCTCCGGGTCATACTTGAACTCGTTGACGTCCTTGTTATAGACCCAGCTCGAGGGCAGGTCCATCGTCGTCGCCCGCTTGCCCAGACCGTAGGTCAGCTTAGCGACGATCTGGTCCTTATCCAGACCATAATTGAGCGCCTGGCGCACCGCCTTGTCTTTCAGCGCGTCCTGGCGCAAATCCAGACCAATGTAGGTCACGGCCGCATCCGGACTGTCCCACTGATAGGCGTTGAGCCGCGGGTTCTTCTTTACGTCGGCCCAGTTCTCCGGCTCCGGTCCGTAGGAATCAATCTCGCCGTTGAGCAGCGCCTGAGTGGCGACATTGGCGTTACCGTAGATCCGGAACGTCAGCTTGTCGATGTGGGGGCGGCCGAGGAAGAACTTATCGTTCGCCTCGAAGCTGGCGTGGGAATCCTTCTGCCACTCGACAAGCTTGTAAGGTCCAGCGACGACCGAGGGCTTGAGGATCTCCGGATTCTTGTTCGGGTCGCTCCAGTCGAGCTTCTCCCAAACGTGCTTGGGAAGCACGTAGGAGAGCGCGGCGTTCGCCTTGATCAGACTGATCGCAAGGGGGCTCTTCAGCCTGACTTCGAGCGTCTTCGAATCGACATCCTTCACGCTCTCGAGGTACGGTGCATAGGTCCCCAAGCGCGGCCACTTATTCGCCTCATTTGACGCCTGCGCCCAGGTCCACGCGTAGTCTGTCGCGGTCAGCGGCTGCCCGTCGCTCCACTGGAGATTGTCGCGCAGGGTGAAGGTCAGCGTGGTGTGGTCGTCGCTCTCCTTATAGGAAGCAACGAACGGCTTCAGCTCGAGGGTATCCGGGTCATAGCGGACCAGCGGCATATAGAACATATTGTCGATGTAGCCAAAGGACGGCGTATCGGTGACCATGAAGGGGTGCATCGACACGCCTTCGGTCGTGGTGGCGATCCTTAGCTCACCGCCGTTGACCGGCTTTCCCGTCCCATTCCCCGCCGGTGTCGTCGCCGACGCGCCTGTCGGGGCACCGGAGCTCGTCCCAGTACTCGGTTGGGATGCGGCGACAGGAGTCGACGCGCTCTGGCCCGGTGCTGGGGCCGCACCGCTCGTCGCGGAAGAAGAGCTCGGGCTTCCGCCACACGCCGCGAGGAGCCTACTTGCCACCACCGCGCCCGCGCCCAAGAAGATGGCTCGAACCACACGTCGTCGCGACAGTCGTTCCATTGGAGTGGTCCTCCTTCAACCAGGCGGCTGGCTGATACGCGATACTACATCGGGATTCACAAGCGAGTCAAGTGTCCAAGCTGAGACGCAGAGATTTGGAGATCAGGAGTGGAGACCGCGGGGACCGGTAGGCAAAACGACGCGGAAGGAGCAGGGTCGAAGCAGATGATCGCTCGGCCCGCGGAGACGAGGCCGGACCGGAGAGACGTACGATGTGGGTGCGCCAGGACAAATAAACGGAGCTGTGCCGCTGAGCCGATAGGGCACAAATCTGGACGATTTTGTCACACGCTAGCGGCACTCGGGACGAATTCTTCGCCCTGAGCGCGGAACTGGAGACCTTTCGGATGGCTGGACTTGCTCCGGTTCGGTGGACACCTGATCCTCGTGGGGTGACGGGTCCCGGACACGAACAGGGGGGCACGAACCGATGGGGAAACCGATCCCCGACGCTCTCACGTTTCGAGCGCGGGCTATCGAGCGTGCGCGCACGGGTGGATTACCGCAAGCGCAGGTCGCTCGCGGTCGAGGCGTCAAGCCAGAGACCCTCCGCTGGTCGGTGAAGCAGGTGGAGATCGACGCCGTCCCGCGCGACGGGCGGACGACCGACGAGAAAGCCAAACGTGCGCGTCTGCGCCGCGCGGTGGTTATTCTCGCGGACGCGGTCCGCGTCATGGAGCGAGTGCTCGCCGGTCGCCGAGCGGATCTGCCCGGATTGGCGCGACACGCGGACCGCAGGAAAACAAGAAACCGCGTCGGGATTCCAGAATTGGCGTCCTAACGCGGTTCTTAGCTGGCTGCCGGACTAGGATTCGAACCTAGGATCTTCTGATCCAGAGTCAGACGTGTTACCGCTACACCATCCGGCATCGACCTAGATTATCCTACCTGCGATTGGAGCGAATGTCAAGGCAGCCAGGCAGCCGCGACGGATGGCCGGTCACGGCAACCGAGGGCCCTACAGCGCGCGAGCCCCGCACTGCGCACGACCGACCGAAGAACTGGCAGCCGTGCACCCGAACGGGTTTGCGATCTCGCAAGATGACCATGGAGAACTTCAGCGAAAAAAGTACAGGGGAACGGGCGCCAATCCGCTGGCCCGATCTCTCCATTGATCGGATTGCTCGCCGGTGTCCAGTGGCCCCCTGGCAACGGCGGCAGCCGGGGCTGGTTGACCGCCGTCGGGTACGCCAAGGGATCAGTCTTCACCGCTCGCGTTCAGCTTCGACCCGACTGATCCAGCTGACGGAGTCGCCGCTCGATCGCATCGCGCAGGTCACTCGCCGCGCGACGAAGCCGCTGTCGGTCGGCGTTGATCTCGACGGATAACGCGGGATCGGAGATTTCTGCATTCGCGGCGAGCTTCTCGCGGTACGAGCGGAACGCCCGGATCAGCTCGTCCGCGACCGGAACGATCGTCTGAGCGCGCGGCTCCTCACGAAGCTCGACTACCGTCTGCGCGGCATTGTCCAGCACCTTGCCACAGAACTCCACCGCGTGCACCACGCGTTGGTCGACGTTTTCTGCCGCGCCGGGTAGCAGCGGAAGGTAGGTGTCGAGGACCAGCGCCACGTCCAGCAACGACTCGAAGCTGGACCGGATCGATTCACGCCGAGCGTTGTCCTCCGCCGTCACCGACGCGGCGGTCTGCTCCCCTGCCAAGGTCTCCTGCTCGCGGGGGCCGTTCCAGAGCCACCTGAGCGGCTTGACAACGCGTTGGAAGACCAACTGCCCCTCCTCCGAAGCTCGCCGACATCCGTCACGGTCGCGGCCCCTGCGCAGCGTCCGTTCTGGCGGCTCGTGACAGCCTCCACGCTACTCATGAAGCGCACGATCCGGGATTGCTTAGAAGAGATATTCTCCCCCAAATTAGCTAGGAAAAATGGATACCGGTGAGCCGTTCGCCAGGTTTGACCTTCGGCCAGGCGCGGTAGAGCGTCGCGACGGTTTGGGGCTCGCGCTCCAGACGGTCGGCCATCTCTCGCGCATCCACGATATGCCGTCCGTGCACCCGCAGCGCCGCGATCTTGACCGGATAGGTTTCCGTGACGTCGATAAACGTATTCGGCTGGCCGTCCGGCAATCCTTCCAGCCCCATCTCACGAGCCCGCTCCGGCGGAACCGCGTCGTAGTATAGCGCGCACACGCCCAGCCCCTCCGCGAGCGCGCGAGTGAACGCGGCAGTTACCGCGCGGTGAATCGCAAGGTGATCCGGATGGCGAGTGATACCGCCTGGGCCGAACGTGATGATGACCTCCGGATGATACCGTCGGATGGCGTCGAGGATCTGCTCCATCAGCTCGTTCGTGGGCACTGTCTCGAGCGTTCCATCCGTGTAGTTCAGAATATCCAGGTGGGTGAAACCGATGATCGCCGCGGCAGCGCGAAGATCCTGCTCGCGTAGCTGGCCAAGCTCCCGTGGCGTCGGCCTCGGTTGCAGATCAGTACTTCCGTGCTCGCCGCGCGTGGCGATCAGACCGAAGATCTTCGCGCCCTCGCGCGCATACTTCGCCAGCACGGCAGCCGGTCCAAAGCTTTCGTCGTCGGGATGAGCGTAGACGACCAGGATGCGCATCGGCGCCTCGCGAGCTCAAGTCGTGACGGGATGGGCGATAAGAGATGGGACGCCGAATCTCACGGCAGAAGGACCATTCGGACGCGATCGATCTCGATCACCGCGTATCACGCGCCGAGTGGAACGCCCGACCGCGTCCACGGGTCGCGCCCGCGACCATTTTACTCCGTGGATGCCAACGATACTGCATGAGATGTACCATGGAGGTAATACGTCCGACGCCGTGCCCGAGCGTCAGGACAGGTTGAGGAGATAGCTGATGGCCGAAGCTCAGACGACGAAACCGCTCGCGGAATATCGTTGCATTCCCTGCAAGGGAGGAGTGCCGCCGCTGACCCCGGAGCAGATCGCGCCGCTGCTGGCACAGCTCGACAATCAGTGGCGCGTCGAAGATAACAAAAAGCTGGTGAAGGGCTACAAGGTCAAGAACTTTGTCGAGGCAGTCGACTTCGTGAATCGAATCACAACGGTTGCCGAGGCCGAGGGCCACCATCCCGACCTGTACGTCGCGTGGGGAAAGGTCGACGTTTTCCTCTGGACGCACAAGATCGATGGTCTGACTGAAAGCGACTTCTACATGGCGGCGAAGATCGACCGCGTCTTCAACGAGATGCAGTCTGGTCGAGCGCCCGCCGCAGCGCGGCAGTAGCCTGACCGGGATCGGCCGCGCGCAGAATCGCCGAGATAACCGCGACACCGGCCACGCCCATCGCGAGCACCGCCGCGACGTTCCCCGCGTCGATCCCGCCGATGGCAATGACCGGAATCCGCACCGCCTCGACGACGTCCCTGAGCGCGGCGAGCCCGCGCGGTGGCTCACCCGGGTGCGAGGGCGTAGGGAAAACGTGGCCGAACGTCACCCAGTCGGCGCCAGCGGCCTCGGCGCGAAGCGCCTCCCCGACGTCGTGCACTGACGTGCCGATCAGACGACCGCACGCGATTGCCCGTGCCGCCGCGATGGGCAGACTGCGCGCGCCAAGCTGCACCGCGTCCGCGTTCACCGCGAGCGCCACATCGAGGCGATCATTCACCGCGACGCGCACGCCGCGCGGCCGACAGATCTCGATCACGTCCTTGGCGAGCTCGAACAGCTCGCGCGCGGATGCCTGGTGGTCGCGCACCTGGACCCAGTCCAGCCCGTTCGCGGCAGCGGCCTGAATCGCGGCCAACCGAGCACTTCTCGAGTGTTCCTCCCCTCGATCGGCTTCCATCGAACTGACCGGGTTGGGCGACGGGCCACCCTCAGCCTGATCTTCTCCCAGAGGAAGAGGGCCAAACTCTCTCCTCGCCATCTCCGGTGGGGGGAGGATTTCTCCCGAAGACGGAGACCAGGGGGTCGACGCGAGGGTGGGGCCAAGCCCCACGATGAGGTGAAGCTCCGGCTTTTCAGGGCGACGCATCGGCCGAGCCAGTCTGAAACCTTTCCGGACTGAACGGGGCCAGCTCCGGCGCGAGCGTGCCGGTTCGGATCAGATCGGCGACCCAGCGGCCGGTCAGCGGTCCGAGCAGGACACCATTGCGGAAGTGCGCCGTTGCCAGGATGAGATTGTCGTATCCTGGCGCTCGGCCGACGATTGGGTAACGGTCCGGCGCGGCTGGGCGGAGACCCGCCCACATGCCTTCCACGGTAAACTGCCCCGCCCAGGGGAGAAACTCGAGTGCTGCTTCGGCGAGCATGCCCAGCCCCGCGAGGGTGGGACGCCGGTCATAGTTGCCATCCTCTTCGGTCGCGCCAAGGATCACCTGACCATCGACCTTCGGGACTACGTAGCATTCACCCGTCCAGACGACGTGGCACGGAAATCGATTCAGCGCGCGCAGGGTGATGACCTGCCCTTTGACCGGGCCCACCGGTACCTCGAGACCCACCGTACGGGCGAGATCTTTGCTCCAAACCCCCGCCGCCAGAACCACCATCGGAGCGTGAAGGGCACCTGCGGGCGTACGTACGCCGACGATCCGATCGCCTTCCGTCTCGAGAGATACTGCCCAGGTCCCTTCGAGTAGCCGAGCACCCCGCTTCACGCTCGCCGCGGCCAGCGCTTGCACCAGACGCGGGCTCCGGACCTGCCCCTCGTCGGGCAGCCAGAGTCCACCGGCCAGAAGACGACCAGCCGCCCCGGCCAGAAGCGGCTCGCAGTCCCCCAGCTCGTTCGGCTCGAGCCATTCCGCCCGCAGCCCGCGCGCCGTCTGCCAGCGCTGCCGACGCTGCAGCTCGACGCGCTCGGCTTCGTCGCGAGCGACCCGTAAGATTCCGGTCGCTCGACACTCGACGTCTAGCCCGACATCCTCGAGCAGCGTCTGGGCAAGCGGTGCGTGCTCCGCGCGGCCGCGCAGGGTCAGGGCAAAAAAGGCGTCGTCGAACGGTGCCTCGACCTGCGGTGCGAGCATGCCGGCCGAAACCCCCGAGGCGCCGACCGCGAGGTGCTCGCGCTCGAGAAGGAGGACGCGCGATCCAGCAAGCGATAGGTGATAGGCGATCGAGCAGCCAATCACCCCTCCGCCAATGATCAAGACATCGGCAACAGGCTCGGCGGTTGGTCGATTTGGAAGTGATTGCATCGGACGATCACCCAACCGCCAGCACGCCACGCGGTGGGCTGGAAGGGATCGCGTGGTCGCTGCGTGGCATCCGTCCGGCCAGGTAGCCGAGTCGCCCCGCCTCGACGGCATACCGCATCGCGCGGGCCATCAGGGGCGGATTATCCGACCGCGAGATTGCCGTGTTGATCAGGCAGGCGTCGGCACCCGCCTCCATCGCCATCGCCGCGTCCGAAGGTGTGCCGATTCCCGCGTCGACGACGACCGGGACGGATACCCGCTCGGCGATACGGCGAACGCCGTCCCAGTCGCGGACACCCTGACCTGAGCCAATCATCGAGCCGAGCGGCATGACCGTCGCGGCACCCGCTTCCTCCAGGCGCAACGCGGTTACAAGATCAGTCGTGGTATACGGCAAGACAATGAACCCCTCACGAACGAGAATCTTCGTGGCCTCGACCGTCCCGGTCACGTCCGGCCAGAGGGTACGCTCGTCGCCGATGACCTCGAGCTTGATCCAGTTGGTGCCGAGTGCTTCGCGCGCTAATTCAGCCATGAATACGGCTTGACGCACGCTCGTGGCACCCGCGGTGTTGGGTAACAGATGGTAGCGCTTCAGGTCGAGAGCAGAGAGGATCCCGGCATCCGGCCCGCTACCGTCCACGCCCGTCGTGCGAATCGCAACGGTCACCATCTCCGTGCCGGATGCTTCCAGGGCCGCGCGCATGACCGCCGGGGAGATGAAGCGACCAGTGCCGACGAACAAACGCGACTGAAATCGGCGCCCGGCGATGAGCAGCGGCTTGGGATCCTCGAACGATGCCGTGTCGGCACCCCCGGCAACCGCCCGAACCAGCCGCACGTCGTCCCCCTCCGCGAGAACGGTCCGCTCCCAGTCGCCGCGCGGCACGATCCGACCATTCACCGCCACGGCGACGCCCGGCCCGGTCAGCCCCGGCTGGGCAGCCACACCGCCAAGCCTCTCCACCAGCGCCGCTACCGTGGTAGCACTGTCCAGCTCATACCGTTCTCCGTTGAGTTGCACTGTCATCACCTTGGATCTCCTTCCTGATCGCCCCGCGAGTGGTTCGCCCGAATCATCTCGGGGACGTGCCTACGCTCCACCCCCGCCGTGTGCGAGGTCGATTCCTGGGAGGCCCCACCGCGTCAACCTGACAAACCCCCACGCGTGACAGGCTCGGAGGCTCACGACCACAATCGGTAGAAGTGATGGACCGGCGAGTGCCCCGCGCCGATGGCGTACGCCTGGGCGATCGCACCGGTCAGGTACTCCTTGGCCATGCCAATCGCGGCAATCGGCTCCATACCCTTCGCCAGCCCTGCTGCGATGGCTGCCGAGAATGTGCAGCCAGTTCCGTGGGTGTGCGGCGTGTCGATCCGCGCCGCGTGGAGCGTCTGGAACGTGCTGCCGTCGTAGACGAGATCGTCGGCATCGCCACCGCGATGTCCCCCTTTGATGACGACGTACCTCGGCCCCATCTCCCGAATCGCCTCGGCCGCCGTGCGCAGCTCGGCATCGGTTTCCAGCCGCCGTCCCAGCAGCGTCTCGGCCTCGGGAAGATTCGGAGTCACGACCAGCGCCAGCGGCAGGAGCAAACTCCGCAGCGCCGCGACCGCCTCGGGGCGCAGTAGCGGATCACCACTCTTGGCGACCATCACCGGATCGACGACCAGCTTCTCGATCCGATGATGTCGGACACGGTCGGCGACTGCCTCGATGATCGGCGCGCTCGACAGCATACCCGTCTTGACGCCATCGGCTCCGATGTCCTCGATCACCGCGTCGATCTGCTTTGCCACCAGCGTCGGCTCGATCTCCTGAACGCCGAACACGCCAAGCGTGTTCTGCGCGGTGATCGCGGTGATCACACTAGCACCGTAAACCCCGAGCGCCGCGAATGTCTTCAGGTCGGCCTGGATGCCCGCTCCCCCTCCGGAATCCGATCCAGCGATCGTCAAAGCCTTGGCTATCCCCACGTTCGTCGCCTCCGGGGTGCTATCACTTCGCCTTTAGAGCCGCTTCGACTGCCTGGCGGAGACGGCGCGCCGCGGCTTTGACGTCGTCGGCGCCGATCACCGCCGAGATCACGGCGACGCCGTCTGCTCCGGCCGCGATGACCGCCCCGGCGTTATCCGCGTCGATCGCGCCGATCCCAACGATTGGTAGCTCGGTCTCCTGTCGAATTCGCGCCAGACCTGCTGGCCCGATCGGGGGGCCGGCATCGGCCTTCGTTCCGGTCGCGTACATCGGTCCGACGCCAAGGTAGTCGACGCCGGCCGCGAGAGAGCGCGCCAGCTCGTCCAGATTCCCGGCCGATCCCCCGATGATCGCGCCCGGTCCGAGAATCTTCCGCGCCGTTGCCACGGGTAGATCATCCTGACCCAGGTGAACGCCGTCGGCTTCGAGCGCGCAGGCGACATCGGCGCGATCGTTCACGATAAACAGCGCCCCGGTCTCCGCCGTCAGCCGTCGCAGCTCTCGCCCGAGCGTGATCTGATCCAGCGCACTCAGCGATTTCTCCCGAAGCTGAATCGCCGTCGCGCCTCCCTCGAGCGCAGCGGCGACGAGATCGACCAGGGAACGACCACGCGCCACGCTCCGATCGGTCAGCACGTACAGCCGAAGCCGTCGTGCCAGATCCGCGGGTGCCATCATTCTCCCCTTTCGTCAATGACACGGCTCTCGATCTCACTCGTGCCGATACAGCAGGCAGACCTGGAGCGACCGGCACGACCAGATCGTCGAAAACAGAACTGCCAGCCGGGGAGGACCGGCTGGCAGCTTCACGGTCGACTGGTGAATCCCTTCGCTGGTATTACCCAGATCAGGTACCACGGTCGGTGACGATTGGCCGGTCACCCTCTCAGCCTGGCTCTCCCAAGCTCCCGTTGGGCATATCCACTTGTCAGGTCTAGCGTAGCACCGCGCAGCCGCCCTGTCAACGCTCGCTTTCGAGTACAATCGCGATAAAATCGCCTGGTGACCGGAGTGAGCCTGACCTTCCAACGCCGCAACTTCATCTGCTTCGTCCTCGACGCGGCCCTGTTCTTCTTCGCGATCGCCTTCGTCGACATGACGAGCGTGATGCCATCGCTGCTGGGGCATCTGACCCACCAGCCGGTCCTGATCGGCTTGCTCGGGTCGGTGCAGACTGGCTCCTGGCTGCTTCCGCAGTTCCTGGCAGCACGGACCGTCGCGTCACGGCACCGCAAGCAGCCGATCATGCTCGTGGCGACAACGATTAGCCGCGCGAGCTGGGCACTTCTGATCGCTGCCCTGATCCTCTATGAGCAGCTCGGCCCAGTCCTCGCCCTCGTCGCCTGCTACCTCACGGTCGGCCTGTTCATGTTCTTCGACGGAGTGGCCACCCTCGCCTGGTACGATCTGATCGCGCGAGCAGTCGCACCGACCATTCGCGGCCGACTGTTCGGATCGATGTCGCTGGTTGGCGGTCTCTTCGCGGTGTTCGGTGGCCTGGCCGTCCAGCGAATCGTTGGAAACCTGGCCCTGCCGTTCCCGTCCGATTATCGGTTGCTGGCGACCGTGGCACTGGCGATCCTGGTTGTCGGCATCGTGCCCTTACTTCTGATCGTCGAGCCGGAGAGCGAGGTACCTCCGCCACCCGAGCCCCTGAGCAGATACGTCCGTCGATTGCCGGCGGTCGTACGCAACCGACCGGGCTTCCGTCACCTGGTCGGCGTCCAGCTTCTCGTCGGCGCGTCCGGGCTGGCCGTACCGTTCTATTCACCCTTTGCCCTCCTGAATCTCGGGCTACCGGAGTCGGACATCGGCGGCTTCGTCGTCGGCGTCACGCTCGGCTCGATGCTCGGCGGAGCTACCTGGGGGTATCTCGGCGACCGGCAGAGAAAGGAGGCTGCTATCCGTCTGCTAGCGGCGTGCGGCTCGCTCGCGCCGATCATCCCACTTGTGCTGAGGCTCGCGGGAGCAGCGTTCCCGCCCTCCGCGCTGGGAATCGTTCTGATTGTCGCCTTCTTCTTCGTCGGATGCAGCATTCGGGGCGGCTGGGTCGCCTACGCCAACTACGTCATCGAGATCGCCGACGAAGCCGAGCGGCCGGTCCTGATCGGCCTGATGAATACCCTCAGCGGATCACTCGCCATCGCACCGCCACTCGGAGGAATTCTCGCTGGCGTGTTTGGCTACGAGGCTGCGTTCGCCGTTGCTGCCGTCTGTGCCGCCGCCGGGCTGGCGCTGAGCATGCGGCTCCACGCGGCCGAACGCGTCAAAGCGCCAATCGAACCGGTAGAATCCGTCAGCTAGGACTTTCCCGCGTATTCGGACCGTCGAGGTGTTGCGATGCAGGCCGGCGCTATGACCCCATCCCCGCGCAAGTTCGGCGCGCTTCGCTACCGTGACTTCACGCTGCTCTGGATCGGTCTGCTCGTGTCAAACGCTGGCACCTGGATGCAGAACGTCGCGCAGGGCTGGCTGACCTACGAGCTCACCAACAGCCCGTTCTACCTGGGTCTGCTTGGCGCCAGCTTCGCCGTGCCGATGATCGTATTGCCGATGATCGGCGGCACGATCGCCGATCGCGTGGACCGCCTGACGATCCTCAAGTTCACCCAGACGGCGATGATGCTCTGCGCAGCGGCAATGGCGACGCTTGCCCTTTTTCGGATCATCACGATCTGGGATATCATCGTGATCTCGTTCCTCTCGTCGGTCGCGCTCGCCGTCGACAATCCGACGCGACAGGCGCTGATCCCAGATCTCGTGCCGCCGGAGGAGCTGCTCGGCGCCATCTCGCTCAATTCGGTCGCGTTCAATGGCGCCGCGCTGGTCGGACCAGCCCTGGCCGGCATCATTCTCGGACTGACCGGCAACGAATTGATGCTCGGCGCGGCACTCGTGTTCTATCTGAACGCGTTGAGCTATCTCGCCGTCTTGGGGCCGGTATTCTTGATTCGCCCCCGGCCGGTCGAACGGCCGCCGTCTTCCAGCCGCTTCCATTCCGCGATTGTCGAAGGACTGAGCTACATTCGCGAGCGCCCGGCTCTACTCCTCCTCCTTGCCCTCTCCGCGGTCATCTCGATTTTCGGGCGCTCATTCTCACAGCTCTTACCTGTCTTCGCTCGCGACATTCTCCGGGTCGGGTCCGAGGGCTACGGCATCATGCTCGCGCTCCCGGGCGCAGGAACCCTCCTGGCCGGTCTAGTTCTGGCGAGCGCTGGGCAGCAGCTCAAACGGCGACCGCTCATCGTCACGTCTCAGCTCGGCTTCGCCGCGTCGGTCATCGCCTTCGCCCTCGTTCGCACGTTTCCCATCTCGCTCGCACTTCTCGGTTTCAGCGGATTCTTCGCGACCGCGTTCGGCGCCGTCGCCGCGACGATTCTGCAGATCGAGACGCGCGGCCACCTCCGTGGACGGGTGATGAGCCTCTACACGATCACGATCATCGGGCTCGGCCCAATGGGCTCGCTTATCTCTGGATCGCTCGCGACGGTTATCCCCGTGAGCTACGCCGTGATCCTGCCAGCGCTCGTCATCGTGGCCTTCCTGGGCTACGCGATGACCCACCCGGCGTGGAGCCAAGTGAAGTAGAGTCGAGCGCGAGCTCGTCTGGTCGCAGCTGCCTCTGATCGTGTGAGCTGACGACAGCGCGAAAATTTCCCGTCGTACGGGCGGCATGGCGAGGACGGACGCATTGCGCTTTGCGCGCGGCGTGTTTCTCCACTCCGAGGAGAGGGAGCTGTCAGGCAAAGGCACGATATTTGCTGGATCCCGTGTCAGGAGAGCGAGACCTGGAATGCCCGAGACCGCGCTACCTGACGCGACGAACGCCATCGAGAGCGCATTTCGCCAGATCATCCAGGCGATTGGCGACAATCCCGATCGTGACGGATTGAGGGGGACACCCGCGCGCATCGCCAAGATGTACGCCGAGCTGTTCCGTGGCGTCGGCGTCGACCCGCGCCGCGACCTGACCGTCGAGTTCGATCTGGCTCACGACGGTATCGTCGTTCTCAAAGACGTCCCGTTCCACTCGATGTGCGAGCATCACTTCCTCCCCTTCTTCGGCGTCGTCCACGTCGGGTACCGGCCGGCCAACGGCCGCGTCGTGGGCATCAGCAAGCTCGCGCGCGTCGTGGCGACCCTGTCGCACCGCCCGCAGATCCAGGAGCGCCTGACCGATCAGATCGCCGACGCGATCGCCGACGTTCTGGAGCCGCTCGGCGTGGGAGTGGTGCTGAGCGCTTCGCACCAGTGCGTGGAGATGCGGGGTGTCGAGAAACCGGGCTCACGAGTTGTCACCAGCGCATTCCGTGGCTGTTTCGAAGACCCGATCCAGCGGGCGGAATTCTGGAACCTCTTGCGGGCATGAGCGTCGACCTTGGGAGTCAGCAGGTTATCGAGATCCGACGACGCGCCTTCTTCGAAGCATCGCACCGTTACTGGATCGACGCCTGGACACCCGACGAAAATCGGCGTCGCTTCGGTCGCTGTGCCTCGGCACACGGTCACGGACACAATTACGTCGTCGACGTCGCCGTCGTCGGTCCGTTGGACCCGCGCACGGGAATGGCTCTCGACCTGCGCGACCTGGACGCCGCGCTCGACGACGTCCTGTCCGAGCTCGACCACCGCTTCCTGAACGCCGACGTCCCGGCTTTTCGGTCAGGATGTCTCCCGAGCGTCGAATGCCTCGCGACCTACGTTCGACGGCGGGTCGAAGCCGTCATCCGCCGGCACTCGGGATGGTCGGAGATCCAGGTCCGGGAAGCCGTCGTCTCCGAGGGATACCCATTCTCATACGTGCCGCTGGGTGGGACCGGGCGCGCCGCGGATGGTGGACCGGATTGCGCTGGTCCGCGCGGGACCTGCTGCCTCACGACGGTACCCCGAACCTCGCGGCCAGGAGACTACCCGCCCATGGACGAGCGACCGCTGGAGTCCATCTCTCTGACACGAAGCTACACCTTCTCGGCAGCTCATCGTTTGCACGAGCCGGCTCTGGGCGACGAGGCGAATCGCGAGCTCTTCGGAAAGTGCAACAACCCCAACGGCCACGGGCATACGTATCAGCTTGACGTGACGGTCAGCGGGACCCCGGATCGCACCACCGGGATGGTCGTTGATCTAGCGGAGCTCGACCGCGCGGTCGAGGAGCACGTCCTCTCGCGCGTCGATCATCGCCACCTGAACCTGGACGTCGCACCGTTCGACCAGCTTAACCCGACGAGCGAGAACGTCGTGCGCGTGATCTGGGAGTGGCTGGAGCCGGTGTGTCCGGCCCAATTGGAGTCGCTCACCTTGCACGAGACTTTTCGGAGCAGCTTCACGCTGCGGCGCCATGGCTGAGATACTCCGCACCGCGCTGGTCACCGGCGCAAGCCGGGGAATCGGGAACGCCATCGCGGCAGCACTGGTTCGCGACGGCTGCCGGACAGTCTGTGTCGGTCGCGACCGGGCGCGGCTGGAAGAGGCGATTGCCAGCTTCGACCGCCCCGAGCGAGCAGTACCCGTCGTCGCGGACCTCACCCGGCCGGACGAGGTTCGACGGATGGTCCAGGACGCCATCGATGCCCTCGGCACGCTCCACGCGGTCGTCCACGCCGCGGGCGACGGGGGATTCTCCCAGGCGACCGGGCTATCGCCGGCGGCCTGGGAGGCGTGTCGCGCGATCAACCTGGACGCCCTCGTCTACCTCACCGTGGAGACGCTTCCCCACCTGATCGAGCGTGGCGGCGGCCACCTCGTCGTCATCAGCAGCGTTGCCGCGACCATTGCCTTTACCGGAGCCGGTGCCTACTGCGCGGCGAAGGCCGGAGCAAAGGCGTTCGTGGACTGCGTCCGGGCGGAAGCGCGACGTGCCGGCGTTCGCGTGACGACGGTCATCGCGGGGTCGGTGAACACGCCGTTCTGGGATCGTCACGATCTGGGTTTGGATCGTGCCCGGATGCTGCACGCAACCGACGTCGCCGATGCGGTCCTCGCCGCGCTGCATACCTCCGAGCACGCCGCGATCGACGAGATCACCATCCTGCCACGGGATGGCATCCTGTGACCGCGATTCAGGGTGGAGGGTGACACGGGTTCCGAGTGAAGAGTGAGATGCGCCGTCACCCCGAGCCGCGGGGAGGCGCGGCACCCTCGAGGGCAGAGTTTCGCGTGACCGCTCGAGAGATTCTCGGGGTACGCGCTTGCGGGTCGCGCTCGGAATGACAGCAATGCCGAATCGGTGGAGCTTCATCCGGAATCGGCGTGATTCCTTGCCACCCGGAAGACACGTGACATCGAACTTCGAGGAGGCGTCCGATGATCCAGTACGACCCGAACAAGCTTGAGTACGACGAGGAAGATCACCAGACCTGGAACAAGCTCTGCACGCGACAGCACGAGCTGGTCGAAAGCGTGGCCGCGGCCGAGTTCTTTCCCGGGATGTCGCGCATCGGCCTGGACTACACCCGGATTCCAGACATCCGGATCATGAGCGACCGCCTCAACCGACTGTGCGGCTGGACGCTGACCAGCGCGGAGAACGAGTACCTTGCCGACCCGGTCTGGTTCGAGCACCTGCGCAATCGCCGTTTCCCGGTGACGAGCTATATCCGCCGCCCGGAGGAGCTAGACTTCACGCCGATTCCGGACCTCTTTCACGAGTACTTCGGCCACCTTGCCTTCGTCAACGATCCTGCCTTCGCAGCCCAGGCCGAGCAGTTCGGCAAGCTTTACTTTGAAGTTCCCGAGGACGATCGAATCAAGGTAGCCAACTTCTGGTGGTTCAGCTGGGAGTTCGGATTCATCCGCCAGAACGGCGAATTGAAGGTCTTCGGCGCCGGGCTGCTCTCCTCCCCCGGCGAGCTCCGCTATGCGCTCTCGGACACGCTGCCAAAGATCCCCTTCGATCTGGATCAGCTCATGGCGATGCGACGATCACCCCACGAGTACCACGACGCTTATTTTATCTTCGACTCGTATGACCAGATCGGCGAAACGCTTGCCGAGATGCGTCGGCGCTACGCCAGGTGCTGAGCAAAGCGCAACTCGCAATCTCGGCCTGTCTCGGCGCACCGGCCTTACGAATTGCGCGTCGCGCGTTACGTCTCTTTGCAGCAATCAGGAGCTCGGGTTGGCGGCCGATCGCCGTGCATACTCGTGCACCGCGGCCAGCTGGGGCTCGCTCAGTGCCATGCGCGGTCGGCGCGCGCGAATCTGCTCGAGAGCGTCGTAGACGGGCACCCCTTCGTCCATCAAGGTCGCGGCGACGAGCATCACGCTGCGACCGACGCCGTGCTGGCAGTGAACCAGGACCTTCCGTCCCGCGGCCCGCTCCGCGCGCACCCAGCGGCTGCCGATGTGCATCTGCTCCTGCGTGAGGGGATGGGCATCCGGCATGGGAAGGTGTAAGAAGCGCATTCCGTAGTCGGCGAGAAGCCCCGGGTCGTCTGACTCCTCGGCGCGCAGGTCGACGACGCTGCCGATGCCCAGCTTCGCCAGGCGCGGCACGTTCAGCGGGTCGACGCGCCCGCCAAGCGCGAGGTCGGGACGGATCCACGCCACGTCGAGCGGTGGAAATCCGGCGCGATCGGGCGCAAGCGGTGGTAGGTGCAGAACCTCGTCCAGCTGGACAACGACGTAGTCGGAGGGCGCCGGATGACCGATCCGAGCGAACGCTCCCTCCTGGTCGATGCGCGCGGTCAGCATCCCCAGCGCCTGGGCGCCGGTCAGCTCGTCGCTTCCACCGTCGCCCACGTACAGGCAGCATTCCGGGGGAACTCCAAGCGCCTCGACGGCTGCGCGATAGATCGGCGCGCTTGGCTTGGCATGGCCAACCTCGCACGAGAGCGCAACCGCGTCTAGATGCGACAGGAGATCGAAGCGCTCGAGAATCGGCCGCCCCATCAGACTCGTGCAGTCCGAGACGAGCCCGATCGGCAGTCCGCGCTCGCGAAGCGCTCGCAACGTGGGGACCGTCGCCTCGTAGGCTCGGACGCGCGGCCAGCGATGACGGCGCTCGAGGTCGGCGAGCTGCTCGGCGAGCCCGTCGTGATGGGGATGGCCAAGCTCGGCCAGAATCGCTCGCGCCCGGTCCTCGGGAGTCCGCAGGCGCCCGATCATCGCATCCGCGACGGTTCGCTGCCGCGCCTCGCGATAGGTCTCGACGTCGACGCCGATCGTCGCCGCGAGTGTCGGAAAGCATTCTTCCAGGTCCGGCTCGTGGACGAGCGTTCCGTACAGGTCGAAAATAACCGCGCGAATGTCACGGTTTGAGCCAGCCAACTACCAGCCTCCCTCGAGGTAATTCAGTAAGGCCGTCAGGCGACGGATCCGCCGATCGCGTCGTGACGCACGCCGGCGGTCGATCAGGAGCGAGTGCATCCCGACCGCCCGCGCTCCAGCTTCGTCGCACGCGGGATCATCGCCGACGTAGAGCGCCCGGTCCGGCGTCACGCCAGCCATCGCCAGCGCGTGCTCGAAGATCTCCGGGCGCGGCTTGCGGTAGCCGACCCGCGCCGAGGTGAGAATCAGCTCGAAGTGGCCGGCCACGCCTAGTCCGTCGACGAGATCGGACAGCCGCCAGGCAAAGTTCGAAACGATCCCAAGACGCAGGCCACGTCGACGCAGCGCTTCGAGAGCCGGCCAGGCGTCCGGATACACCCGGTAGCTGCCAGGCGCGATCTGCAGCTCCATCACCCGCTGAGCCGCACGGTCCAGCGCGCTTTCCGACAGGCCAAGCCCCGCGAGAATCTGTCGCTCGATCCCGCCGATCCAGCGGGAATACGTCACTTCGTCGCGGCTTGCCTCCACGTGGGCACAGCCTTCGAGCGGTCCCCAGACCTTCCAGATCGCCGCCTTCACCTGGGCCGGCGTCACGGTCACACCGCACTCCGCGCAGGCGACGATCTGCGGATGCTCCCAGCACGGGACGCCCTCGACGAGGGTGCCCGCGAAGTCGAAGAAGACAAACTCGAATCCTGATAGCACGCTTGCACGTGGGCGCACGATCGAGACTCGGTCGTTCTACCCGGAGTCGGCGAGGAAACCGGAGTCGGAAAACGTGATACGGAAAACGTACAACGTGAAGCTGCTGTGCGTGGGTTCGATCCAGGAATCCTGACAACGCCTCGGCGATGGATCGCCGCGCACATCAAGCGCTGTTCCGATCTTCGTGTCACGCTTCACGTTTTCCGCATCGCGTTTTCGGTCTTACGATCCACGCGCCGTTACACGTTATTCTTACTAGAATCATAGCACGTGGTGGCCGTCAGGATCGCACGAGCAGCAAGATCGTCTCGGCGATCTGATCGAGCGGGGGCCGGTGTCTACTTCGAGCGTCGCAGCCGTGGCTCGACGGTCTTCAGGTCTCGCCTGACCTCAGCGGGCTCGTCCGGGAGTTTGCCGCGGGAGCACGTCGTCCGAGTCGCCAGCCGCTCAACGATCAATTGCTCGGGCGCGCTGAGGGAGAGAGAGGTAGCCACCTCCCCGGCAGCTCAGCCTTTCTGCTCGATGCTGTATGCAGGTGGCCTGCCGAAACGCGAGTCCGGAGGCCACGAGATATTCGTCGTGCAAGGGGTCGCCCGCCACGCGCGCCGAGCGGCTGTACTATAATGGTGAGCAACGGAAATGGATTGAATCAGAGGAGGGATCGACAAAATGGCGATGAACCGATTGCGCCTGCTAGAGTCCCGCGGGCAAAGCGTCTGGCAGGACAACATTACCCGTGGCCAGCTGAAGTCGGGCGGCTTGAAGAAGCTGATCGACGAGGACGGCATCAGCGGGGTGACCACGAATCCGACGATCTTCCAGAAGGCCATCGGCGGCTCGTCCGATTACGACGATGCCATCGCCGACCTCGCGCGGCAGGGCAAGGACGTCGCCACGATCCTTGACACGCTGATCATCCAGGACGTCCAGAGCGCGGCTGACGTGCTGCGGCCGGTCTGGGAGCGCACCAACGGGCAGGATGGCTTCGTCAGCATCGAGGTCGGCGCGAACCTGGCCCGCGACACTCAGGGCACCATCGCCGAGGCGAAGCGTCTCTGGAACGCGGTGGGACGGCCCAACGTGATGGTGAAGATCCCGGGCACGGTCGAGGGCGTGCCCGCGATTCGTCAGTGCATCGCCGATGGACTGAACATCAACATCACCCTCCTCTTCTCGATCGCCCACTACGAAGCGATCGCCTGGGCCTTCATCGAAGCGCTCGAAGAGCGCGTGCAGAAAGGGCTACCGATCGACAAGCTGGCCTCGGTCGCGAGCTTCTTCGTCAGCCGCGTTGACACGATCGTCGACAAGACGATTGAATCCCGTCTCGCGTCCACCAGCGATCCGGCCACGCGGGCGAAGCTCGAAGGGCTCGTCGGGACGATCGCCGTCGCGAACGCCAAGCTCGCCTACGCGCGCTTCGAGGAGCTCTTCGGTCCCGCCAATGCCCGCTTCCAGAAGCTGGTGGCGAAAGGCGCGCAGGTCCAGCGGCCACTCTGGGCGAGCACCAGCATGAAGAATCCCCGGCGACGTGACGTTCTCTACGTCGAGGAGCTGATCGCCCCGCGAACGGTCAACACGATGCCACCCGCCACGATCGACGCGTTCCGCGATCACGGCGAGGTGCGCGGCGACACTGCGAAGGAAGACCTGGAAGGCGCCAGGAGGCACCTCCGGACGCTCGCGGAAGTTGGGATCGATCTGGACGACCTGACCGCCCAGCTCGAGGTGGACGGGATCAAGCAGTTCGCCGATGCGTTTGACACGCTCCTGGCCGAAGCCAGGACGAAAGTCGAGGCGCTGAAAGCCGCGCCAGCACGGTAGGGTTGGCCTCACCCCCTGGCCCC
>CADDYW010000061.1 GCA_902810745.1 Chloroflexota bacterium
CCCACCGCGCTGAACACCGGTCGTTCCCTGATCTGGACCGGTACGCTCCAGCTCGACCGCGAGCCGGTCGCGGGAGAATTCTCTCGGCCAGGCGGGGGAAGTCCTACCTGCGCGAGGTCGTGATCCGGCTTTCCGGCCACCCTGGTCAGCTGCCTCGCTCGCGCCTTTCTTCAGAGCCCGATTGACGTTGGGCACCTCGTCGAGTAGAGTAGCATTCGTCACGAGCTCGTGATACCGGGGTGTCGAGCGAAGATCGGTGCAACGCCGACGCCGTCCCGCGACTGTGAAGCGGCGCGCCTGATGGCGCGTCGATAAGCCAGGTCGCCTCCCACCTCGGGCAGGATCGTCGCCTTCGCGGAAAGGCGCGGGCTGAGCAGGCTTTTCTGTCCGCTCCCCTCGCCTCGTCTCCGGACGAGGCTTTTTGGTGGGCGATCCCGGGCAGGTGAGCGCGAGGCTACGCACACCCGAGGGCCGCCACGCGGGGAGCTTTCAGTTGACGATCAAGGAAGAGTCGAGACGCGGGCGCACGACCTCCAGGGAGGCAGAAGGGGGACGACAAGTCCGCGGCGCGCGCACTCGAGCGGGCGCTGACGAACGAGGCTCTGCCTCGAGTGCGGTCGGCGTGCCGCCAGCGCTCGAGAGCAGCGGTTCCACGTTTTCCGCCGCGAGCTGTCCCGCGCCATCACCCATCGATCTGGGCCGGTCCGATCCGCCGGAGCGAGTCATCTCCCTCACGCCCAGCACCACCGAGATTCTCTTCGCGCTGGGGGCAGCCAACCGTCTCGTCGCGGTCAGTCAGTACTGTGATTATCCCTCCGAGGCACGGTCCCTACCCCGGGTGGCCCGCTTCGTCGACGCCGACGTCGATGCAATCGTCGCCCTCCATCCCGATCTGGTCCTCACGTCATCGCATTTGCAGAAAGCAATCGTCGACCAGCTGATCGACCGAGACCTCACCGTGCTGGCACTCAATCCGACTGATCTCACTGGCGTGTTTCGGGATATTCTGCTCCTCGGACGTATCCTCGGCGCAACAGACCGGGCTCGTGAGCTCGTCGCGGATCTCCACCGACGAGTGGAGGCCGTGGTCGCGAGAGGCAACGCGTTACCCTGCCATCCACGCGTCTTTCTCGAAGAGTGGGGCAAACCGCTGATACCCGCGGGCTGGTGGCTGGCCGACTTCGTCGAGATGGCCGGTGGTGTCTCCGCCCTCCCGGCGGTCGATCGTCGCCGCCACTCGTCCGAACGGGTCGTCACCCCGGATGCCGTGCGCGAAGCCGATCCGGAGATCATCATCGTCTCCTGGCCCGGCGTCCGGAAGGATGTGCCGCGGCGGCTCGCGCTGAGGCGTCCGGAGTGGCAGGAGGTCTCAGCCGTGGTGCACGGCCGCGTCTTCGCGGTCGAGGACTTCCTGCTCCACCGTCCGGGGCCACGACTGGTCGATGGTCTCGAGGCGATTGCTCGCATCATCGCCGGTGCCGCGCCGGCCGTCGCGGCGGAAAGGAGTGGCTGAACGTGGCTCAAGCCTCCAATGGCGAGACGCTGTTCGTCCCCTTTCACGAAGAACGCCGTTGGGACGAGGAGCGCTCGTTCTTGTACAACGCCGCCCAACGCTGGCGTCACCTCATCGTGCTGACCGGTTCCCAGCAGCAACCGGATGACGCTGCCGCGTTCCGGATCGCGCACGGACGGGCTCCGCGCATCGAAGCAGTCGTCAGCGCGGGCCCGATCTCGGTCGAAGCGCGCAGCGTCCGGGCCCCGCTCGGCGAGGTCGCCCGCCAAACGTTCCGCTCGCTCTCGGTCCTGGTCGTCGTTCACCCATCGGGCATCGACCCACTCCGGCACGGGCGAGCGCTGGCAATCCACGCGTAGAGAGGCGCACGGTGGAGAATCCTGTCGCACCGGACTCGACTCGGCGCGAGGCCAGACCAGTGGACCCGCGGGCCAGCTCCAATCAGGATTGCGATGCCGTGGCCGTCGCTAGCGCGTCGATTTCGCCGGCCTCGGACCTCACGGAAGAAGGTCGCAAGCACATTCGCCAGGAACTGGACGCCGCGCGTCGGCGTCCTGACCGCCGCGTGCAGGGGCTGGTCATCGTCAACACCGGTAACGGCAAGGGCAAAACGACGGCGGCGCTGGGTATTCTCCTGCGCGCGTGGGGGCGTGGAATGCGCGTGATCATGTTCCAGTTCATCAAGCACCAGTCGGCGAACTGGGGCGAGTCGCGCGCGGCGCGCAAGATGGGTGTGGAGATCGTTCCACTGGGCGCCGGGTTCACCTGGATGAGCAAAGATCTTGAGCGCGATCGGGCGCTGGCGCAGGAGGGCTGGCAGCGGTGCCGGGACGCGATCGAGAGTGGCGTGTACGACGTCGTGATCCTGGACGAGATCACCTATTGCTTCACGTACGGGTGGCTCGACCTGGACGACGTACTCGCGGTCCTGCGTCGCCGTCCGCCGCGCCAGCATGTGATCATCACCGGTCGGGATGCCCCGGCCGCGTTGATCGATTTCGCGGATCTGGTCACCGAGATGCGCGAGGTCAAGCATCCGTTTTCCGCGGGCGTGAAGGCACAGCCCGGGATCGAGTTCTGACGCGGGTGGACAGCTCGCGGAATCTCGACTTGGCAACCAGACCTTCTCGCTCTACCTCGCGCAGAGAAGGGAGATAGGGGGAAAGTCGTGGCCCGACTTCTGCCGCGCCTGGCCGCACTCGTGGAGCGGATCGAACCGCTCGACGACGGTGCCATGCGTCGCGCCCGCGCGCGCCAGGATCAGCTCACCAAGCCACCGGGCAGCCTCGGGCGGCTCGAGGAGCTGGCCATTCAGATCGCCGGGATCACCGGGCGTGATCGGCCGCGAGTGGATCGGAAGGCCGTGATCGTGCTGGCAGCGGACCACGGCGTCGCCGCCGCGGGAGTGTCGGCGTATCCTCAAGCGGTGACGGCGCAGATGGTTCAGAACTTTCTCGCGGGCGGCGCCGCGATCAACGTGCTATCCCAGCGGGCCGGTGTACGGGTCGTCGTCGCAGACCTGGGCGTCGCCGTGGATCTTCCTCCACACCCATTTTTGATCACTCGGAAGATTGGCCGTGGAACCAGGAATATGACCGAGGGCCCGGCGATGACGCCCGATCAGGCGCTCACCGCGGTTATCGCGGGCGTCGAGATTGTCGATGCAGAGATCGAGCGCGGCCTGGATCTCGTCGGGACGGGCGAGATGGGTATCGGCAATACCACGGCATCCAGCGCGATCACTGCCGTGCTCACCGGGGCTGCGCCAGGGGCCGTGACTGGTCGGGGCACCGGAATTGACGATCGTGCCTGGGCGCGCAAAGTCGCGGCGATCGAGCGCGCGATCTCGCTCAACCGGCCTGACCCAGACGATCCCCTCGACGTTCTAAGCAAAGTGGGCGGGTACGAGATCGCCGGTCTGGTTGGTGTCATTCTGGGCTCGGCCAGCCACCGCGTGCCGGTCGTCCTCGACGGCTTCATCTCCGGCGCTGCCGCGCTCGCGGCCTCGAAGATCTGCCCGCGTGTCCGCGACTACCTCGTCGCCGGCCATCGCTCAGCAGAAGCCGGCCACGGCGTCATCCTGGAGTACCTGGGACTCGCGCCACTTCTCGACCTTGGGCTACGGCTGGGTGAAGGAACGGGAGCCGTGCTCGCGATGCACTTGATCGACGATGCCGTTGCACTCCTGGACGAGATGGCGACATTCGCCGAGGCGGGCGTGAGCGGGCCCACTCACGATGCATCGCGGCTCCCAGGGGGCTTGCCAGATACGAACCGGAATCCGGCCGACCGCGACCGGGGGACTCCTGACGATGGCTGAGCCAATCTCCAGATCGACCGGCCAGGATGAGCTCTCCTGGTTTGCGCCCATTGCCTTGAGCTGGTCCTTCCTCACGATCCTGCCCGCACCCCGCGTCGACGTCACCTCACGTGCCGTCGGGATAGCCATCGCGCTGTTCCCGGTTGTCGGGCTCGGACTTGGCGGACTACTGGGTCTCCTCGGCCTCGCGCTTGACCGGTTCCTTCCACCGGGGCCCGTCGCGGTGATTCTCATCGGCCTCGAGTCACTGCTGACCGGCGGTCTCCACCTGGACGGCTTGATGGACACGGCTGACGGCGTCCTGGGTGGCTGGACACCGTCGGAGCGGCTAGAGATCATGCGCGATAGCCGGGTCGGCGCGTTCGGCGTGATGGCCGGGACGTTGGCACTCGTCGCAGAGTACGCCTGCCTGGGCACCCTGACGGGATTGTACCGTCTGACCGCGCTCGCCAGCGCGCTCGCGATGGCGCGCTGGGCAATGGTCATCGCGGTCAGCTTCTTCCCATCGGCACGTCCGGCTGGACTCGGGGCCACCTTCCATCAGGCAGCCAGCCGCTGGACCGCCGTGGCGTCCTCGCTTCTCGCGGTCGTCTTTGCCTGCGCGCTCGGCCGCCCCGGAGTAGCAGGGCTCGTCAGCGCAACGCTCGTCACGGTCCTCGCTGCGGGCTTCTTTGTCCGCCGCCTGGGCGGGCTGACCGGCGACACCTACGGCGCCATCGCGGTCCTAACCCAGCTACTGATACTGTTCGTCTCCGTCGGAATCTCGACGTGAATCGAGCGGCGGTGGCGCCTGGCACTCTAATCGGGAAGCTCCGAACGAGCACGTTCGAATGAGCACGATCACGCTGATTATCGGCGGCGCTCGAAGCGGTAAGAGCGCCTGGGCTCAACGCCTGGCAGAGGAAAGCGGACGCTCCGTCCTCTTCCTCGCCACCGCCACGGCTGGCGACCCGGAGATGGCCGCGCGCATCGCGGCGCATCGGGCAGCGCGGCCAGCCCACTGGCGCACGATCGAGTCTCCTAGCGCTCTTGCAAGCACGGTGCGCAGTCATGCCCGGCCCGACGACCTCGTTCTCGTCGATTGTCTGACGCTCTGGGTGAGCAACGTCGTGCTCGATCGCGTTGGGGACACGCGCAAGGTCAGCTCCGTACCCTCGCGCGTCTGGAGAAGTATTCAGGCCGACCTCGTGGCCGAGGTTCGAGACCTGATCGACACCGCCCGCGCATCGCAGGTTTCGCTGATCCTCGTCTCGAACGAGGTCGGGATGGGTATCGTCCCAGCACATCCGCTCGGCCGTCAGTATCGGGATCTTCTCGGTCAGGTCAATCGCGTCGCGGCGAGCCTGGCAGACTCGGTGATTCTGATGATCGCGGGCCTGCCGATCGATCTCCGCTCACTCGCACCACGCGATGCACGGTGATCGACTCAGGGGGCAGGTCTCGGGCGCGGGCCGTAGTGCAAGCGACCTCCGCGGGAAGACCAGTCCGCCCTGGTCGTCTGCCAGTACTGCAGGCGATGGAGCGCTTTCGCGTGTCACGGCCTCACGACCGTCCCGTCGGCCCTCCGGTCCTCGGCCATGTAGAAAATGCGGCTCGCCTTCTCCGGATCGAGCAGCTTCGCCGCTTTGTCCTCGTCGAGGTCGACGCCCAGACCGGGCGCGTCATTCGCGTAGAGGTACCCACGTTCAAGGACCGGATGCCCCGGAAACACCTCCAGCTCTTCCGGACGAAAGTGATTCTCCTCCTGAATTCCGAAGTTCCAGCTGGCGAGATCCAGGTGCATCGCTGCCGCAAGATTAACCGGATCGTTGTCGCCACCCTCCTGCCAGGCAGTATGGACACCGAACCACTCGCAGAGGTGGGCGATCTTCTGGGCCTGGGTAATGCCTCCCACCTTCGAAATTCGGCAGCGGATGAAGTCGATCAACCGCTCCTGGATGAGCGGTAGCCACTCGTGCGGGTTGACAAACAGCTCTCCCATTGCCTGCGGTGTCGTACACTGCTGTCGGATCAGGCGGAAGTAAGCGATCTGCTCTGGGGAGAGCGCATCCTCCAGAAAGAAGAGGCGATACGGCTCGAGTAGCTTCGCGAGTGTGACCGCGACCTGTGGACGAAGGTGCTCGTGAACGTCGTGAGTGAGCTTGACGCCGAATCCAAGCTTATCCCGCAGATAGGCGAACATCGCAGGGATGTTCTCGAGATAGGCCTCATCGTCGAAGACCTGGGAGCTCGGCCAGGCATTCTTTGGCCGTCGAGCCACGGCCGGGTCAAGGAAACCGCCACCGCCGTACGGCCCGAGCTGGCAGCGAATCACCGGCCAGCCTTCCTCGACATAGCGTCGAACGTCCTCTTCGAGTGACGGCAGATCCTCGCCAACGGCGTGCGCATAACAGGGAACGGCAGCGCGACACGGCCCGCCCAGGAGCTGGTAGAGCGGCATCCCGGCTTCCTTCCCCTTGATATCCCAGAGCGCCACGTCAATAGCCGCGAGCGCCGTGTTCAGCAGAGACCCATTCCGCCAGTAGCCGCTAGTGTATGTGGACTGCCAGATGTCTTCGATGTGGCCGGCCTCCCGCCCGATCAGCCTTGGTCCGAGGGATTGCTCGATCAGGTGGATGACAGTCGTGTTGTGGTAGTGATCACTTGCCGAGCCAATTCCATAGAGCCCCGGCTGGTCCGTTAAAACTTTCACGATCGTCCAGGTTCCATTCGCCCGCGTGCGAATACAACGGATCGCAGTGACCTTCGGCACAGTGCACCTCCCGGCGCGGCCATGATCGCACGCAGCATGGCGACTGGCAATCCCGGTGCAGCAAAAAGATCTTCTTGACAGCCAGGCGCTCGGCCCACTATACTCCGCCTACCGCTTCGATCCAACAACGTTCATAGCTCCAAAACGGTGCGACCTCTCGTCGCGGATATTTCGCGACGCGGGCCGGTGTCTTTCCCGATTTTTCCAAGCGACGGAGGAGACGATGGCATCCTTGACCCTTCCTCGGCTGGCGCCTCCACGTCAGATCAGGAGAATTCGTGGCTTGCCACGTGCCCGGGAGCTGTTGCTGGCAGCAGCGAGTGCGCTCGCGCTCCTGGAGATGACGTTCACTCCAGCCCTGGCCGCCGGCACCCAGACCTACCGCATTCAGCCTGGCGACACTCTCTCGGGCATCGCTGCGCGCTACGGGGTTTCGGTCTCTGACCTCGTCACTCTGAATGGCATCGTCGACCCAAGCTTCGTGCTCGCCGGCCAGACACTTCGGATCGGGCACGCGAGCACGGCGTCGTCTGCCGCGCGTGGTGACTCGGTAAAGGTTCTCTGGGCGCCATACTACCGTCAGTTCGACGGGAGCATCTACGCCGAATCGAACTGTGGTCCAACGTCGCTTGCGATGGCACTCGGTGCACTGAACATCAGCGCCGGTCCCCTGACACTCCGTCACCTGGCCAGCCGCGCTATGGGCTTCGACAATCCGTACGGTGGCGTCACCTGGGAGGCCCTCGCCTACGCGGCGCGGGTGAAGGGCGCCTCGGTCCTGGGGCTGTATAACGGCAATCGCTACCGGATCTGGAGTGTGGACGCGCTCCGACAAGAGTTCGCGCAGGGACACCCGGTGATCCTGCTAGTCCGTTACCGTGCCCTGCCGGACCACCGAACGAGCTCATTCTGGGGCGATCACTATATCGTCGGGCTTGGGTTCGACGCGGCCGGCAACCTCGTGTACAACGATCCGGCGTTCCACGTTGGATCGGGAGCCAATCGAACGATCAGTCGTACGCAGCTCCTCTCCGCCTGGTCCAGTACGGCGGTAGGGCTGATTCGGACCGCGATGGCGCTCGCGCGTTAGTCCGCATTACCCCCTCGCCGGGCGGGAGCTCGGCATCCCGCTCGGCAGGCGTATCGCGCGGCCAGAGTGAGACCGAGGCTCGTGCGTACGCCCCCTGACCGGTCGAGCGCTGACGATCGAGCGTCGTTGCCAGCGCGGAATCTCGCCTCTTTCCAAATATTTTCGTTCATACGAATCATTACCCATGGCCCCGACATCGCCCCGGGTTCGTGGCGCACAATTCACTTGACACCCCGGGACACGTTGGCTATAGTTCGCATGGAGCTGTTATTTCGTTTCGCACGAAAACTCACATCGTCAGCAGACACTAGAAAGATTCAATGGACGAACGAGAACGCCTGATCGGTGAAATCGTCGAGCTCCACCGCGATACCGCGAGGGTGATTCACCGGGGCATGTCGCTCGACTGGCTCGAGGCAGATCTGACTATGCCCCAGTTCAAGACGCTCTGCGTGATCTACAACAAGGGACGGGTCTCGATGGGTGAGCTCGCCGAGGCACTAGGCACTGGAGTGTCGACAGTCACCGGCATCGTGGATCGGCTGGTGGATCACGGGCTCGTCTCACGGGAAGAGGCACCGTACGACCGTCGGGTCGTCGTTGGGCGGCTGACGTCGAAGGGTCTGAACGTCGTGGAGCGCCTGTACCTCGCCGCGCAGGATCGACAGATTAGCCTTCTCAGTCAGCTATCGCTCGACGAGCTGCGCCTGGTTGCTCGTGCCTTCAGTCTACTCCGTGATACAGCCGCTCGAGCGTTTCCAGCTGCCCTCGAGACGGCCAGTAACCAGCGGTAGCGTCGGATCCATCTGCAACGCGCAGCGATGTGAGGGGATTGCCGTGCATCCGCACGCCGCTGAAGAAGCCACGCCGACCTGCACGGAGGGGATTCTCCGTGGGAAGTTCAGACGAAGTCGGAGGAACACGGGAAGTATGACGTCTTGCTTTCGCCCTGTCGGCCTTGCCCTGGCCGCGGCAGTCCTGATCACCGGCTGCGCGGTCACGCCGGCCGGTCAGCCGCCGACGACCCCCGTGGCGGTGCGTACTCTGACGGTTGCTCCCGCGAGCATCTCCGGAACGGTCGTCTACTCGGCGAATGTCGTGTCGCGTGCCAGGGTGACGGTACTGCCAAAGGTCGCCGGACAGATTACCGTTCTGAACGTCGATGTTGGGAGCGCGGTGAAGAAGGGCGACGTCCTAGCCGAGCTCGACCACACATCCCTGGATGCACAGGTGGCCCAGGCTCAGGCTGCCGTTGCCGTCGCTCGAGCCAAGCTGGCATCAATTCAGGCGGGCTCCCGCCCGGAAACGATTGCCCAGGCGAAAGCAAATCTCAAGGCCGCGCAAGAGACGCTCGCCTCGATGCAACAGGGAGGACGCGCCGAGAACATCAGTGCCGCCGAGGGAAACCTGGCATCGGCCGTGGCACGCCTGAACAGCCTGGAAAAGGGACGAGACGAGGCCATCGCGCAGGCAAAGGCTAATCTGGCCGCGGCGCAGGCGCGTCTCCAGCAGCTGAAGGACGGTCCGACACCGCAGCAGATTCGTGCTGCCGAGCTAGCAGTAGAGCAGGCCAAAGATGCTGCCTTTGCCGCCGACGTTCAAAAGGACGCGGCCTGCAATCCAGCTGCTCCGCAAGCGCTGTGCAAGGCAGCCCAGGCTGCTGCCGACGCGGCGCACACCGGCGTCGACCAGGCGCAGGCCCAGCTCAACGTGCTTACCAGCCCGCCGACAGCAACCCAGCTCGCCCAGGCGCAGGCCGCGGTAGATGCGGCGCAGGCCCAGCTCGATCTCGCCGAGCATCCCGGCTCGTCCAGTGATATCGCGGCTGCCCAGGGCGCGGTCCAGTCTGCAAAGGCGCAGCTCGCCCTTGCCAGGTCACCGTACTCATCTGCCGACCTCGCCAAGGCCGAAGCCGCGGTCGAGGTTGCCGATCAGCAGCTCAAGCTCGCCGAGAAACCATACACCAAAGAAGACGAGGACGCGGCCAAGGCGGCCGTCCAGCAGGCGGAAGCAGCCCTCGAGGCCGCGACGGTGGCACGGGACGAGGCAATCATCAAGTCCCCCATCGACGGCGTAGTGGCGCAGAAGCCGCTCTCGGTCGGGTCGATGGCCTCGCCGTCGACGCCAATTCTTACCCTCATCGACCCGCGTGTGGACGTCGTCGTCAACGTGGACGCCAAGTACGCCAGCGACATCCGCGCGGGACAGGCCGCGACGATCGTGGCGGACGCCCTGCCCGGACGATCGATCGCGGGAAAGGTGGCGACCATAGCACCGGCGATCGATCCGCAGACGCGCACCCTGCAGGTGAAAGTAACGCCGACGGATCAGGATTCCGGGCTGAAGGACGGCATGCTGGTTCAGGTCTCGCTGGCGACCGCGACCCACGACGGCGTGATCGTCGTCCCCAATAGCGCGATTGTTCAGCGGAGTGGCCAGCAGACGGTCTATGTCGTGGCCAATGGGAAGGCAACGCCGCAGGCCGTCCAGACCGGGCTGACCGATGGAAATCGAACCGAGATCACAAGTGGCTTGAAGGCCGGTCAGGTGATCGTCATCAGCGGTCAGGACCGCCTGACGACCGCCCAGCCGGTCACCGTGCTGAAGTAGAGAGAACGCCACCCCCTGCATTTCGGTATCTTGGTTCCTTCCCCTGCGGTGAAACCAGGGGGCGGGGGGTGAGGCGAGGAGGATGGTGACAATTGGACGCTCGAACTGGAAGCAACCCCGCCGGAACGGGAACGCCCGCGCCCGCACAGGTTGATGGCCGAGTGTCGTCCGACGTTCCGTCGGCCAGCACCAGGCGACGGGGAGTTCCGCGTCGAGTTCTGTTTCCTATTCTCGGCGTCGTCCTGGTCGCGGTCGTCGCGCTCGGCTACCGCTACTGGTACAACACCACGCACTACGTCTGGACCGACAACGCCCAGATCTCCGGCTCGATCATCCAGGTCGGTGCGCTCAATGCCGGCCAGGTGACCGCGGTCCTCACCGACGTCGGCCAGCACGTCTCGGAGGGTCAGGTGATCGCCCGGGTATCCGTGCCAGAACCGCTGGCCACGACGGCGGGTGGCACGGCCAAGCTCGGATTCACTAATACCGAGAACCAGCAAACCGAGGTGAAATCTCCCATCTCGGGCATCGTCGTCGCGCGTATGGCCGATCCTGGGAGCACGGTCGCGCCGGGTCAGGCCATCATCGCCGTCGTCGATCCGACGCGCCTTTATGTCACTGCGAACGTGAACGAGACCGACATCGACCGCGTCCACGTCGGCGAGCCCGTGGACATCACCGTGGACAGTCTCGGGGTCGTCCTTCCCGGGCGCGTCGAGGCGATCACGCCAGCCAGCGCCGCGTCGTTCTCGCTCATTCCGCAGCAGAACTCGACGGGCAATTTCACCAAGGTGATCCAGGTCGTGCCGGTCAAAATCGCGGTTGACTACGGGAACCTGCCGCTGATCGTCGGCACCTCGGTCGAGGTGAACATCCACGTCCAGTGACGGGGAGGCCGGAGGCCGCGTGCGAGGTTAGGTACGCGACCTCAGACGCTGGGTCCGGGCTCACGCCCTGCCCGCCTCGTCCCCTGATCTGGTTCCGCCGGTGTGCGCTGCGACGGTTGTCTGCCGCTCTCCGACGACGTACGGAATCGTCAGCGGACCCTGGGGAAGGACGCAGATCGGCGCATCGCGGCCGTATTCAGCGAGTAAGCGCTCGACGGCGGCCTCGACGCTTTCGGCCGGTTCCAGGTGCGCGTGGCGAATCTCGGCCGGAGAAAGGTAGCGGGAGTAGAGAAAGACGCGCGCTCGGGTCAGAATCCGTGCCAGGATCTGCACCTGCCACTGATCGAGTGCACGGAAATCGGGCCGAGTAATCAGGTCGAGGAGCGCGTGCGGATCCTCTCGCATCTCCAGGATGCGCGCGAAGTCGCCGTGCCCAGTCCCCTCACGACACTCGGCCGCGACGACGATCGCGCCGCCCGGCTCGACAATCTCCTCGGCAGCTGCAATCCCCTTCACGACCTGATAGAGGTTCAAGTCAAGAGGATAGCCGCTGTTCGTCGTGACCACGATCGGGAAGCGACGATCGACCGCGCGCATTGCACTCGCGCGCACGAATTCGCAGCCGAGCTCGTAAGCCTGAAGGTAGTGACCGGCAAACACCCCGGTGATCTGCTTATCGCGATTCGTCGCGACGTTTAAGAGGAAGTGTGGCTCGGCCAGCGCAACTCCGTCGCGCTGCTCCTCGTGGATCGGATTTCCTCGCGCGATTCCCCAGCGGGCATTTGGGTGCCCGATCATCGGCGCGCCGTGGTTGTGCACGATCGTTTCGGCGCCGGCCACGCCGGGAAGGACACCCTTCGGACCGCCGCTGAATCCCGCGAAGAAGTGAGGCTCGATGAAACCGGTTACGATGCGGACGTCGGCTTCGACATATACCCGATTGAGCCAGATCTCTCCACCGAAACGACTGTGGCCGAGAAAAACCAGCCCCTGCCGATCGTGCGCATCGTGGTTGATCACGCGATAACGCCGGACGACCTCCGGTCCGAGCATCGCTTCGAGCTCGGCCTGCGTGTTTGGCCGGTGCAATCCCACGCCGTTGAGCAGCGTGATCTGATCGTTCGGGACGTGCTCGATCTCGGCGAGCAATGGCGGAAGAATGGCTCGATTTGGAACGGGGCGGGTGATATCGCTGAAGACGACCACCACGCGATCGCTCGAGCGGACGAGGTCGCGCAGTGGCGGCGTCCCGATTGGCCGCCGGAGCGCGTCGACGATCGTTTGCCGCTCGTCTGGCAGCGCCGAGCGATAGATCGGCTCGATGATGGTGAGGTTGCTCGACGCCAGATCAACCGTCAGGCCGCTCTCGCCGTAGGCGAGGCGAACGTTCATTTGACAGGTCCAGTCGATCCTGCTATTTTCCCTGCGCAATTGTAGCACAGTATCCCGTCGAGGAGGCATCGGTGAACTCTGACCTGCACAGCGCGATGAAGGTCGGCATCGTCCAGTTCATGGCGTATCCCGAAACCATGGGCGGGAGCGGGCCGGTCCTCGAGACCATCGGAAAGATCGCCGAGGATGAGTTTTTCGGCGCGATCGAGATTACCACCATCACCGACCCCGCAGTCCGCGCCGACGTCGCGCGACTCCTGGCGGGCGCCCACATGGTCGTCGGCTACGGCGCTCAGCCGATCCAGCTCAGCGGCAAACTGGATATCAATGCTCTGGATCGGGAGCAGCGTCAGAAAGCGATCGAGCGACTGCGGGCGGCCATCGACGAGGCATCCGAGGTGGGCGCCCAGCGCTTCGCCGTTCTCAGCGGGCCCTATCCAGGTGCCGAGCACGAAAGTGAAGCGATCAAGCTGCTCGTGGACTCGCTGAACCAGCTCTGCACCTATGCCTCGAGCAAGGGGAACATGAGCGTGGTTCTCGAAACCTTCGACCGGTCGATCGATAAGAAATCGCTGATTGGCCCGAATGCGCTTGCCGTGGACGTTTCGAAGCAGGTACGACGCGATCACCCGTCGTTTGGCCTCATGCTCGATCTGAGCCACCTGCCCCTTCAGTTCGAGACGCCCGAGCATGCGCTGACCGTGGCGCGAGATCATCTCGTCCACGCGCACATTGGGAATTGCGTTCTCAAGGATCGCAGCCATCCCCTCTACGGCGACCTCCACCCGCGCTTCGGGGTCGAAGGGGGCGAAAATGATGTCCCCGAGCTAATCGAATACCTTCGGGTTCTGCGAAACATCGGCTACATCGGCGAAGGCAAGCAGAACGTCGTGGCATTCGAGGTGCGCCCGCACCAGGGAGATACGTCGGCAGCGATAGTCGCGAATGCCAAGCGTACCCTGATGGAAGCCTGGGCCCGGCTGTAACCGCATGGCACGTCCCGCGGCTCACCTGATGGTCTCGACCGGTCTGGCCACCCTGCAGTGGATCCGGACCGGTCGCTTCGCGCCAACCGTCGCGCCAATCCTGTCCGGTTTCCTGATCGACGGCGATCATCTAGTCGACTTCGTGCGTTATCGGCTCAACGGGCAGAAGAGCGAGGGACGGATCATCCTGCCGCTGCACGGGTGGGAATTTGTTCCCGTCCTCCTCCTGCTAGAGCGGATCCTCGGCCGTCGTTTCGCCGGTGGTCTACTCCTCGGGTACCTGGCTCATCTGGGGCTTGATCAGATTACCAACGAGACGACACATCCCCTGACCTATCTGCTCAGCTTTCGCTGGCGCCGTGGATTCCCGTCGAGGCTCTTCACCCATCCCGACGAGAGCCACATCGACTGGATGCGCCAATCGATCTTCCAGATCTGGAGACATTTCTGACCGTTCGTCGAAAGCGTAATGGGGCGAGTTCGCAAACGCCGGTGTGATCGCCCGGCGACCAGCAGGCCGGTCAACGGGCGAAGCGGGTCTCGAGAGCGGGTGCTCGTGGGCCGCCTCGTGGCGGTCCACCACCGGCAGCCAACCGCCACCTCCCACGATGGATCTGGCGGCGAGGACGGGATCAGTCGGCAGGCGCCAGACCAATCTCCGCTGCCCAGTCACCAAAGCGGAACGTCCGCATACTCTCGAAGAACATCGGGAGCCAGTAATTGAACGCCTCGACGGTCGCTCCCTGGGCAATCAGCCGCACCTGGATCGATCCCTGGTAGAGGAGTCTGACCCAGCGCTTGCGGGTCACCGCTCCGTCGCGATACGTGTGGCGTGCCTCCATGGTGATCAAGCGCCCGATCGCCTCCGCCTCGTGTGACTCGAGCACAGACCGTGGCATCTTGCGCAGGCCGCCGAGGAATCCGGCGCGCAGAGTTGGCAGATCATCGGCCGTCACGATGGTTTGAAGATCTCGAGCTTCCGCGGAGAAGCCGGTCAGCGGGTCGTCGAGGTCTGGCGCGTAGAAAACGCCACTGCCGGCATTCGGCTCGAGCTCGAGCCGGTGCCAGCCATCGGGTACGAAGAACGAGTAGTGGTAGGTTAGGTCGCGGTGGGCGATTAGACCCGTAAAGGTCGGTCGCCGGCTCGTGTCCGTCATGATCACTCCGTGGGCGGATCGTTCCAGACCATTCTACAGCAGCACCGCAGTCGCAGATACTCCAAAGTCGACTCAACGCAAGCGAAAAACGGACCGTTGCATTTTAGGAGAGATTATGCTAAACATTGTCCACGCGGTGACTGCCGATGCGGCCATAGATTGACTGCTCCCATGGTCACCTGCGGAGGCCATTCACGCCGTCTGGTGCGCCACCGACCGGCGACCCGGTGGGGTTCACCGTTCCGACCATCAGTCTCCGAGAGAGGGAGGGGGTTTGCTCATGGACTCCGCGTCAATCGCACGACGCCGATTTCTCAAGCTTGCCGCGATGACTGCCGCGGGAGTTGCCGTTAGCGCCTGCGGTGGTGGAAGTGCCCCGTCGACCCCGGCGGGCCAGCCGACGACAGCTCCAAGCGCAGCCCCGACAAAGGCACCTGCGGCTGCGGCTCAGCCCACGCCGACCGTTGCACAGATCTCGGTCTCGCAAGCGCAGCCGACACCTGTCCCGACCGTCACGACGGCCAAGTACAAGGAAGCACCGCAGCTTGCCGACCTGGTCAAGGCCGGGAAGCTGCCACCGGTCGATCAACGTCTCCCCTCGAATCCACGCGTGCTCAAGCCGCTCGATCAGATCGGTCAGTACGGTGGCACGTGGCACCGCGCGTACAAAGGTCTGTCGGACCGGTGGGGCCCAACCAAGCTCATCGAAGAGCAGCTCATCGAGTGGGACGCGCCGGATCCAAACACGATCAAGCTGGTTCCGAACTTCGTCGAAAAGTGGGAGCAGAACGACGACGCGACCGAGTTCACCTTCTACTTCCGCAAGGGCGTCAAATGGTCGGATGGGCAGGAGGTTACCACTGACGACGCGAAGTTCTGGTACGAGGACGTCCAGCTCAACAAAGACCTGACGCCGGTCCCGTCGTTCGTCATCAGCCAGAATATCAACGGCCAGATCAAAATGGCTGATGTGACCTTCCCCGATAAGTACACCGTCAAGGTGACGTATCCTACGCCGAATCCGCTTCTGCCAATTCGAATCGCGAAGAATGGCGGAGGAATGCCGGGCGTGGCTGCCTTCCTCGCGCCCGCGCATTACCTCAAGAAGTTCCATCCCAAGTACGCCGACAAGGCCGAGCTTGACAAGCTGGTCCAGGCCCAGAAGCTGACAAGCTGGACCGACCTCTGGGGCAAGGCCGGCGATTTCCAGGGGCCGATCGCGTTCTGGTTCCTGAACCCGGATCTACCGGTGATCATCCCCTGGAAGATCGACAAGCCAACCCCTGCCGATCCGGTCGTCATGGTACGCAACCCGTACTACTGGCAGGTGGATACCGAAGGAAATCAGCTTCCCTACATCGATCGGATCGAGCACGCGTTCTTCGACAACTTCGAGGTGCTCAAGCTCTGGGTCGCGAGCGGCAAGATCGACGCGCAGATGCGACACATGGATCCCGGGGCCTACACCTTCTTCAAGGAGAACGAGAAGAAGGGAGATTACCAGGTCGTGCCGTGGCGTGCCGCATCGACCGACTGCTACTTCCCGAATATCAACTGTCCGGATCCCGTCCTTGCCAAGCTTTTCGACACGCCGGAGTTTCGTCAGGCGCTGAACTTCGCCGTCAACCGGAAGGAGATCCACGAGATCGTCTGGAATGGTCTTGGTAATCCGCGCCAGTACTCCCCGGTCAAGGGCTCGCCGGAGTACGACGAGGGCATGGAGAAGATCTGGACCGAGTATGATCCCAAGCAGGCCAACGCATTACTCGACAAGCTAGGTCTGACCAAAGGGCCGGACGGCGTGCGCAAGCGCCCGGATGGCAAACCGCTCGAGATCATCGTCGAGCACACCGACGCGCAGGGCTCTCCCTCGGTCGACGCGCACAACCTGCTGAAGAAATACTGGGACGCGGTGGGCATCAAGACGACGATCAAGTACGTGGAGCGCGCGCTCTACGAGCAGCACGTCCACAACGGCGACATTCAGGTCGGGAGCTGGGGCTTCGATCGCGCCTCGGTGGTGAAGGCCGATCCGGGGCGCTGGCTGGGTACGATCGACGATGGCCCCTGGGCGCCGACCTATGGCCACTGGTACGCCAAGTCACCGTACAAGCAGCAGGAGCCGCCGCAAGATCATCCGATCCGCCAGATCTGGTCGCTCTGGGAGAAAACCCAAATCGAGCCGGACGAGGCCAAACGAAATGCGACGTTCCAGCAGATTATCGATATCCACAAGCAGCACCCGTATGCGGTTGGCATCGTCGGGGAAAAGCCCTCGATCGGCATCGTCAAGAACAACTTCCACAACATCAAGCCGGGCTTCATCCAGGACGACACGCTGCGCGACTGGGGGCTGATCAACCCGCAGCAGTTCTTCATCAAGTAGTCGCAGAGCTCGGGACTGGCTCGGTCACGCTCGAGCCAGTCCCTCGTCTAGAGGACCAATGCTCCAGTACATCGCTCGTCGGTTGCTGCTGGCTATCCCTACCATCTTTGCGATTTCGGTGCTATCGTTCGGGTTGATCCAGCTTCCCCCGGGAAGCTTTCTCGACGACTATGCCGCCCAGCTCGCCCAGCAGGGTGAAGAGATTTCGAACCAGCAGCTCGAAGCACTCAAGCAGGCCTACGGCCTCGATCAGCCCGTCTACGTTCAGTATTACAAGTGGATGAGCAACATCCTCACGCGTGGCGATTTCGGGCGCTCGTTCGAGTGGAACGTGCCCGTCTCGCAGCTGATCTGGGACCGCATGGGCTGGACGCTCTTCCTCGCCCTCACGACACTCCTGTGCACCTGGCTCTTTGCGATTCCGATCGGCGTGTACTCGGCGACGCATCAGTACTCCAAGTTCGACTATCTCTTCACGGCATTCGGCTTTTTCGGCCTCGGCATCCCCGGGTTCATGCTTGCGCTCGTACTCATGTGGGTCGGACTGGATTACTTCCACCTCGACGTTGGCGGACTGTTTTCGGAGCAGTTCAAGAATGCCCCGTGGACGCTCGCCAAGGTCTGGGATCTGGTCAAACATCTGTGGATTCCAATCCTGGTCGGCGGTACGGAGGGGATGGCCGGCCTGATCCGGATCATGCGGGCCAATCTGCTGGACGAGATCCACAAGCCGTACGTCACGGCGACGCGCGCTCGTGGGCTCGACGAGCGCACCCTGATCTGGGAATATCCTGTTCGCGTCGCCTTGAATCCCTTCGTCAGCTCGGTTGGCTTCGCGCTCCCCGACCTCGTATCGGGAGGAGTGATTCTCTCGGTCGTGCTGAGCCTGCCCACCGCGGGTCCGTTGCTCCTGAACGCTCTGACCGCCAAAGATACCTACCTGGCAGGTGCGCTGATTCTGCTGGTTGGAGTTCTGACCGTTCTCGGCGTGCTTATCTCCGACATTCTGCTGGCGTGGCTCGATCCACGCATTCGCTATTCGTAGCATGAGCGAGAACGCCATCCGGGCAACCACGCAGCCCGCCGTTCCCGACGTCGACGAGGCCGAGATCACCGAAGCCCGTGTCTACGTCGCGTCGCCATGGCTCCTCATGTGGTGGCGGTTCCGTCGGCACAAGGTCGCTATGGTCAGTACCGTCGTCGTCATCCTCTCCTACCTCGTCGCCATCTTCTGCGAGTTCGTTGCTCCCTACGACCCGGAGCAGATCGACGGGCTGCACAAGTACGTTCCACCCCAGCCGATCAGCTTCGTCGACCAGAACGGTCAGTTCACCTTTCGCCCCGGTGTCTTCGGCCTGACCGGGCATCGCGACCCCAACACCCTGCTGCTGACGTACACGGTGGATCGCAGTCAGTGGTACCCGATCCGCTTCTTTACCGAGGGGCCGGAGTACAAGCTCTGGGGACTATTTGACGCGAAGGTGCACCTGATCGGCCTCGGCCCCGAAAATGCCGACCAGCCATTCTTCCTGCTCGGAACTGATCGGCTTGGGCGCGATATGCTCTCGCGTATTGTCTACGGTGCACGCATCTCACTGTCGATTGGACTGGTGGGTGTCGCGCTGAGCCTCTTCTTCGGCATCATCCTGGGCGGCATCTCGGGCTATTATGGAGGTACTGTCGACAATATTATCCAGCGAATCATCGAGTTCATTCGCTCGATGCCGACGATTCCGCTCTGGCTCGCCCTCGGTGCGGCCATGCCGCCCAAGTGGCCTCCTCAGTACGTGTACTTCGGAATCACGATCATTCTCTCGCTGATTGGGTGGACCCGTCTCGCCCGCGAGGTCCGCGGTCGCTTCATGTCCCTGCGCGAGGAAGACTTCGTCCTGGCCGCGCGCTTCGCCGGGTCGAACGAGATGCGGATCATCTGGCGACACATGGTGCCGTCGTTTCTCTCTCATATCATCGCGGTCATTACGCTCGCGATTCCCAGTATGATCCTGAGCGAAACCGCGCTCAGCTTCCTGGGCCTGGGGCTGCGCTCTCCGGTGATCAGCTGGGGCGTGCTCCTCCAGGATGCACAAAACGTCCAGACCGTGGCCCTGTACCCGTGGCTACTCTATCCTGGCGTATTCGTCGTGATCGTCATTCTCGCCTTCAACTTCATGGGCGATGGCCTCCGCGACGCTGCCGACCCCTATGGACGATAATCAGATGAGCCGCATCGACCCTGCTCCGGCGACGATCAACACTGGCCCACGCGACAGCGATCTTCTGCTCGAGGTTCGCGACCTTAAGACCTATTTCCACCTCGACGAGGGGACCGTCCGGGCCGTCGATGGGGTAAGCTTCACCATTCACCGTGGTCGAACGCTCGGCATCGTCGGCGAGTCCGGCTGCGGCAAGAGTGTCACCGCCCAGTCGATTCTGCGGATTGTGCCCCGGCCCGGTCGGATCGTCAGCGGAGAGATTCTCTATCATCGACGCCGCTCGACGAGTAACGGCACCACGACGGACGAAACAATCGACCTGGCCAGGCTGGACCCGCAAGGACGCGAGATCCGCAGCATCCGAGGAAACGAGATCGCGTACATCTTCCAGGAGCCGATGGCATCGCTGAGCCCGGTTCACACGATCGCCCATCAGATTATCGAGACGATTCGGCTGCACCAACGCGTCGATTATGACGAGGCGCGAGCGCGGGCGATCGAGGTCTGTCGGCGCGTCGGCTTGCCGAAGCCCCACGAGACGATCGATCGCTACGCCCACCAGCTCAGCGGTGGCCAGCGCCAGCGGGCCGTCATCGCTCTCGCACTGGCCTGTCGCCCCAGCCTGCTCATCGCCGACGAGCCCACCACCGCGCTCGACGTGACGACGGAGGCACAGATTCTCGCGCTCATGAAAGAGCTCCAGCAAGAATACGGCATGGCCATCCAGTTTATTACCCACAACCTCGGAGTGATCGCCGAGATGGCCGACGACGTCGTCGTAATGTACCTCGGCAAGCAGGTTGAGCAGGCACCGGTCGACGACATCTTCTTCAATCCGCGTCACCCGTACACGCGCGCGCTTCTCCGATCAATCCCGAAGCTGGGTCGCAAGACTCGCGAACGCCTGGAGTCGATTCGAGGCATGGTGCCCGACCCCTACTCGATTCCGAAGGGCTGTGCCTTCCATACACGATGTCCGTTCTACCTGCGCGAGAAGTGCGCGGATCCGCAGTACATCGCTGTCGGGCCGAATCACTGGGCCCGTTGCAACCGCGCGATGGAGCTCGACGGATGACCCTCACTCACGAAGCCCCGGTCAAGCCTCCCGAAGCCGAAGGCAACCTGCTCGTCGTCCGAAACCTCCAGAAGTACTACCCGATTACACGCGGCTTCTTCCGCCGGGTGATCGGCTACGTTCGAGCGGTCGACGGAGTCTCCTTTACGATTCCCGAAGGCAAGACCCTCGGGCTGGTCGGCGAAAGCGGGTGCGGCAAGACCACCACCAGTCGGCTCATTTTGCGGGCGTTCGATCCAACCGCCGGTGACATTTTCTTCAAGGACAAGAACCTCGGCTGGGTCAATATCCCTGAGCTCACGTCCCTGCAGATGAAGCAGATTCGCCGCAATATGCAGATGATCTTCCAGGATCCATACTCATCGCTCAATCCACGGATGACTCTGCTCGACATCGTCGGAGAGCCGCTGGCGGTCAATGGCGTCGCCCAGGGTGAGGAGCTCCGAGATCGCGTCGCCGAGCTGCTGCGGGTGGTCGGGCTCCGTCCCGAGTATCTGAGCCGCTATCCGCATGCCTTCAGCGGCGGACAGCGCCAGCGCATCGGCATCGCCCGCGCTCTCGCCTTGCACCCGCAGCTCGTAGTCTGTGACGAGCCAGTCTCGGCACTCGACGTCTCCATCCAGGCGCAGACGCTGAATCTGCTCCAGGACCTGCAGGCCGAGTTCCACCTGACCTACCTCTTCGTGGCGCACGACCTTAGCGTGGTCGAGCACATCAGCGACTTCGTCGCGGTGATGTACGTCGGCAAGCTCGTCGAGATGGCCGAGACGGAAGAGCTCTTTCTCCATCCGCTGCATCCCTACACCGAGGCACTGCTCGCGTCGGTGCCCAAGCCGAATCCGCGCCTGCGGTCGAAGCGCATCGTCCTGCAGGGCGAGGTCGCCGACCCTTCCAACCCGCCGACGGGCTGCTATTTTCACCCGCGCTGTCCGTACGCGATCGATCGCTGCAAGGTCGAGGCACCGTCGCTTCGCGAGATCCAGCCCGGCCACGTGGCGAGCTGCCACCGGGCCGAAGAGCTACATCTCGCCGGGGTGCCGGAGTAGAGCTGATGGTCCAACCGTGAACGGAGAACTCCATCAAAAATCTGGCCTCGCAGGCATCGTGCTGGCCTACTCGGCCTGGCTTCTGACCGTAGCGCTCGGTGCTGGTGTCGCCTGGGTCTGGCGGTCTACGCTCCTGGGTCTCTTCATTCGCCTGCGACTCGACAAATACGCCTACGCCGCGTATAACAATGCCGTCGTCCTGGCACTCGTTCTTGGTTGGCTCGTGCTGGTGATCGCGAGCGAGAGCTGGTGTCGACAGAGCGCCCAGAAGGGCCATCTGGGTCGATTGATCGTGCAGCTCGACGGCGGACTGGCACTTCTGATTCTGATCGGGTTTGCCCTGTATCAGGTTGGCCTGTGACGTTGAAAGGGTCGACGTACCCATGAAAGTTATGCTCTTTTTCCCGCCAAACTGGACCCCCTCGATGCCGCATCTGGCCCTCCCGAGCCTGACGGCGTACCTTCGCCAGGCAGGGATCGAGGTCATCCAGCGCGATCTCAACGCTGAGATCTTCGACCACATCCTTACACGCGATTTTGCGCTCCGAAGCGTCGATCGTCTTCATTCGCTGCGACCACGCCCGCGGGGACCATCACCCGAGCTGATGCGCTGGGCGTTCGAGCAAGGTCCGGGTATCGCCGAGGCGGTCGACGACGCCAAGGCCGTGATTCGGAGCAGAGCATTCTATGACGGTCCGACCAGCCTTCCAGCCTTCGAGACTATCCTCGCGGCGCTCCAGCTCGCGTCGTTACCTTACTTCCCGTCCTCGCTCGAGCTGCAGACGTACAACCCCGCGCATCGGCCAGATTCCTCGAGAAGTATCCTCCGCGCTGTCGACGATCGGGAGCGGAACATGTTCGTCGAGCTCTTCGACGAGCTGGTGGTACCCGACGTGCTGCGGGAGGACCCCGACGTCATCGGCATCTCGATTCCTTGCGTGAACCAGATCATCGCCGGTATGACGCTCGCGCGTGTGATCAAGCGGTCCGGCGCGCGCGCTCACCTGACGATCGGCGGGCCCATGGTGAGCATCTGGCGCGAGCAGCTCCCGAAGGTGCCAGGAATGTTCGAGCTGTTCGACAGCGCCGTGGTTTTCGACGGAGAAGAACCGCTTCTCCAGCTCTGTCGCGCGCTCGAGCAAGGCCAGGCGCTATCCGACGTACCGAATCTGATCTTCCGCGACGGGGATCTGATCCGAGTCAATCGGCGCAAAGAGCAGGCGAAGATCACTGACCTGCCCGCGCCCGACTTCGATGGTCTGTCACTGGAGAAGTATCTCGCTCCGGAGCTGACGCTTCCGCTGGCCATGGCGCGGGGATGCTACTTTGGCAAATGCGCATTCTGCAACGTCGGTTTTGGCGAGGCCGAGGTCTTCAGTCAGATGCGTGGCGACGCGCTGCTCGCACAGATGCTCGCCCTCTCAGCAAAATACGGCAGCCGGCGCATCTTTTTCGTTGACGAAGCGATGACCCCGCGCCTGATTCGATACATTTCGCCGCGCCTGGAAGAGCTTGGTGCTCCACTCCGGTGGGGTGGCTGCATGCGCTTCGAGCGGGTGATCACCCGCGACCTCCTCGAGCTGGCGCATCGCGGTGGCTGCTGTATGATGCTCTTCGGACTGGAGTCGGCGTCACAGCGCGTGATGGACGCGATGGTCAAAGGGACCCATCTCGAGAACATCGGCCGAATTCTTCGTGAGAGCCACGAGGTCGGGATCTGGAATCACACCTTCTTTTTCTTCGGCTTTCCGGGCGAAACCATCGAAGATGCCCAGGCAACGACGAACTTCGTGTTCGAGAATGGTGAGCTGATCAATTCCGCCTCGATGGGGACCTTCCTCCTCGAGCGGTACGCGCCCGCGTATACCTATCCGCGTGCCTTCGGGATCAAGCGCGTGATCGAGAATCCCGACGCCGATCTCGGCTTCTACTTCGATTACGAGGTCGAGTCGGGAATGGATGCGGCCACGGCCGAGCTCGTCGCGACACGCCTGGAGGAGGCACTGCCCAAGAAAGACTTTCCCCAGTTCTACGTCAGCGATGTCTATCGCTTCCTCTACGCCGCGTATCTGAGCGAGGAGCGACTACCACTGCCGCCGTGGATCGGCGAGACGACGGGTACCGCGGGCTGAGTCCGCACGTCGTCCTTGCTTCCGCGAGCCCGACGTGCGATGATCAGACGCGCGCCAGACACCCGACGGATCGGTCCTGACCGAGACCGATCGTCAGAGTCGCGCGGCGTTCCTGGTCCCCCGCGCCAGATACGGTCGTCGGCCTCGACGCCCGGACCAATCTCTTGATGGAGGACACACGTGCCACGTCCAGTTCGTATTAGCGTCATCGGCGCCGGAAGCGGCGTCTTCTCACTCGGACTCGTCAAGGATATCTGTCTCACCCCCAACCTCAACGGAAGCGAGATCTCGTTCATGGACATCGACGCCGACCGGCTGGAGTTCGTCCAGAAGCTCGCAACGCGCTACGCCCACGAGCTTGGGGCCGACCTGCGCTTCGAAAAGACGCTCGACCGCGCAGCGTCGCTGCAGGATGCCGACTTCGTCATCAATACTGCCTACCCGCTCGGTCACCATCACGCGCGGCGCATGCGCGAGCTCACCGAGCGCCACGGATACTACTATGGCGCGGTCGACCTCGGCGACTATTACGAGCTGGAGCTCATGATGGACGTGGCGCGCGACATGGAGCGGATCTGTCCCCACGCCTGGCTCATTCAGTCGGGGAATCCGGTCTTCGACGGCTGCACGCTGATGACGCGCGAGACGAATCTGAAGATCTGCGGCCTCTGCCACGGCCACTACGGCTACCTCGAGATCTGCCGGGTCCTGGGCCTCGACCCGGCGCGCGTCACCTGGGAGGCTCCCGGCCTGAATCATTGCATCTGGCTGACCCAGTTCCTCTACGACGGACAGGACGCCTATCCTTTACTCGACGACTGGATCGAGACGAAGGGCGAGGAATACTGGCGCACGCACGTCGCCGAGCGAACCCACGACATCCAGATGTCGCGCGGTGCGATCCACCAGTACAAGATGTATGGCCTGATGCCGATCGGGGATACTCCGCGCACGAGTACGAACACGAGTAGCTGGTGGTACCACACCGATCTTGCCACGAAGAAGCACTGGTTCGGCGAACCTTTCGGCGGCCCTGACACCGAGATCGCGCGTCCGTTTTACGTCACCAACCTGGAGAAGCGTCTGCACCAGATGCAGGAGGTTGCAAACGATCCGAAGGCAAAGGTCACCGACATCTTCGGCACGACGAAGACGCGTGAGCAGCAGGTGCCGATCATCGACGCGCTAACCAACAACGTCGAAGGACGATTCCAGGTCAACGTTCCGAACCGCGGGCGTATCGAGGGCCTTCCGGACGACGTCGTTGTCGAGGGACAAGCGATCATCGATGCCACCGGTATCCACCCGATCAAGCCGACGCAGCTACCGCGCAAGATCATGCTCGAGCAGGTCTACCCGCGCTGGCTCGAGATGGAGCGAAATCTGGAAGCCTATCGGTCCGGCGACCTGAGCATGCTGCTCTGGACCGCCCTGACGAATCACCAGACCCGCACCTACGAGCAAGCCGTCGCGGTGATCCAAGACCTCCTGGCGATGCCGGGCCACGAGGAGCTTCGCGCCTACTTCAAGGGCTTCGACGGAACCGGGGCACGGTGGAATCGATGAGATCATGACGCTCGCAAAGAGGAGAAGCGTTCGGACCGAGGTGGGTCACACCCTCGAGATGCGCGCGCAGCTGATGAGCGACAGATGTCAACGCACCTGTCGCAGCATCTCTTCGATCGCGTCGAGGTCACGACGAAGCTGAACGTCGGACTGCGACTCTGCTTGGATGCGATCGCATCCGTTCAGCACGGTGCTGTGGTCGCGGCCACCCAGCTCGCGGCCGA
>CADDYW010000062.1 GCA_902810745.1 Chloroflexota bacterium
CTACCGGAACACCGAGAACTCGATCTCCTGCTGTGTAATGAACTCCAGCAGCGCGGGTGTGCCTTCCCGGGTCTTCTCGATGCCACGTCGGATCGCCGGAACGATCTCGCTCGGCTCGGTCACCCGCTCGCCGTAGCCGCCGAACGCGCGGGCCATCTCGGCGTAGTTGCCGCTGATGTCGGTACTCCGATACTTCGCGGTCGCCACCTTCATGATCGGCAGCTCGATCGCCATCGAGAAGTTATTGAGCAGAATCGACAGGATCGGGATGCGCTCCCGCACTGCCGTCTCGAAATCCATTCCGGTGAAGCCGATCGCCGCGTCCCCCCAGACGTTGATGCAGAGCTTGTCTGGACTGGCGAGCTTGGCACCCATCGCGAGCCCGAGACCGTAGCCGAGCTGGGTGGTCTTGCCCCAGCCGATGTAGCTGAGCGGGGTCGTGCATTCCCAGAAGGGCGAGAGCTGATCGCGCGGGCTACCGGCGTCGTGGGTGATGATCGTGTTGGCGACGTCCACGGTGTGGAGCAGATCCCAGATCACCCGATAGGGGGACAGGGGGACGGCGTCCGATGTCAGCTTGGGCATCCACTGCTCGAGCCACTCCGAGCGCACGCGCTGGATCTCCCGGGCGACGCCGTCCGCGAGCCCGCGCGGTTTGCCTCCGAGAATGTCCTTGACCGCCTCGACCAGCGCGTCGAGCGTCAGGCCGGCGTCCCCGGCGAGAACGTAGTCGGCGGGAACGTCCTTGTTCAGGTCGGCCGGATCGAGCGTCGCGTGGACGAAGACCTTGCCGGTCGGCATGGTGATGCCGTAGTTCGTCGTCGAGAAGCTGCAGCCGATGCCGAAGATCACGTCGGCATTCGTCAGAAAGTGATGGACCGGCTTGGGCATCGAGCGGCCGCCCGAGCCGAGCGATAGCGGGTGTGTCTCCGGAAACGCGCTCTTGCCCTGCAGGCTCGTCGTTACCGGCGCCTCGAGAAGCTCGGCGAGCGCGCGGAGCGAGTCCCACGCCCGCGCGTAGTGAACGCCCTGGCCGGCGTAGATCACCGGCCGCTTCGCCTCGACCAGGACACGCGCCACGCGCGCTACGTCCTGCGGATCCGGCCCGACACGCGTCCGTGGTGCCGGCTGGTAGTGCAGCGGCTCCGGCACCTCCTCCCGGAAGACGTCGGACGGGATCTCGACCATCACCGGGCGCGGTCGGCCGTTCTTTGCCTGGGTGAACGCGCGCCGCAGCGCATCCGGCACGGCGTCGGCGCAGGTGACCTGCTCGACCCACTTCGTCACGTGCTGGAAATTCAAGAAGGCGTTGAAGTTCGGCGGAATGTTGGTCAGGCGGCGCGGGTAGCCGGCCGGAATCACGACGATTGGCACCGAGTCGCCGTAAGCCTGGGCGACGCCGCCGAAGGCGTTCTCGGTCCCCGGCCCGTGCTGCATGCAGAAAACGCCGATCCGTTGTCCTGACGACACGCGGCTGACCGCGTCGGCCATGTGAAGGCCGGTGCGCTCCTGCCGAACGATGATCGTGCGGATGTCAGCCTCGGCCGCGGCTTCGATGATCGGATTGACCGGATAACCGATCAGGAACTGAACTCCCTCGCGCTTCAAAATCTCGGCGACGGCGGCTGCGACCTTCACTTCTGTCCTCCTCCAGGCTTGCTCGCGATGGCGCGGCGACACTCCGCATTATTGCAGATTAGTCGCCGAATGGTAATAGCAGCGGACGTCCGAGTTTCGGACGATCGACGATGCTGGTGCACCGCCGCCGTCGAATCCGTTCAGTGATTCGCCAGGACCTGCGCGATGAAGCGCGGCAGGTAGCCGTGGCCCTGGAGCGCGCCGTAGCGCAGCGTTGCGCCCGAGAGTGGCGCGCTCAGGGCGGCCGGACGATACATCATCACGTCGTCGTGCAGACCGTCGCCATTCCAGAGGCCCAGCGGCGACGGGAGGAGGCCGGTCGCGTTCAGGTCGGTGGTGACTCGCCGCAGATAGCGCTGGGCAAAGTCGACTGACCGCTCCGCGAACTCCGGTCGGACGGTATCTCCCTGGTGGAGGACCAGCGCGCCGCCCGCGCCCACGTTGAAGTGAATCGAGATCTCGTGGACGGCGACCTGGTCGGACGGATTGGGATGCGCGCGATTCCAGGCGGCGGCTTCATCGGCGAGCATGCTCGCGCGCGCCTGCCGCATCAGGGTGGTATTGACTGTCGAGCGATTGCGCGGCGGCTTCAGGCCGAAGTCGTCGGCGATGGCGTCGTTGTAGATCGGCCGCACGATGATACGTCGATTCTCCGGCCGCGCGGCGAGGCGCACGATCGCCGCGGCGACCGCGCGCGTGTGCTCGGCCTCGGTCCCCTCCGAGCCGGGATCCCAGTTAAACCCCTTCTTCCCGCCGTGACCGGCGTCCAGTGCGACCACGATCCAGCGATCGCCGTATTCGTCGCGCAGCGTCGCGAGAACGTCCTGGGCGATCACGTCGTAGATCCGCGCGAGCGCCTGGTCTCCACGCCGCTGGCGCACCTCGTCGAGGACGATCGTGTCCATCGTCTCGAGGATGTCGCTCGGAGAAAAATCGATGACCCACTCGGGGCTGCTTCCCGGGTAGCCCGGCAGCCGTCCTTCCAGGTAGGCGATCACGTCGGCGGGCGTGCGCTGGGCAACGTCGGAGAGGCGCGGCGTCCCACCCGACCGACTGATCGAGGTCGTCGGCGCTGGCGTCGGCGGAGCCGCGTGCACGGCCGGCGTCGCGGACGGCGGTGCGGTTGGGGACGGAACGATCGGGGGCGTGGGCGACAGCACTGGCGGGATCGTCGGCACGGGTGTCAGCGTCGGCGGGAAAGCGCGGACGCGCGTCGGCGTCGCGATCGGCATTGGCCCATCTACGACCGTCGGTCGCGGCTGCACCGTCGGCGCGGGTGGGGTGGCCGAGGCAGGCGTTCCCCGGGCACACGCCGAGGCTACGAGCGCGATGCCAGCGTAGCCCAGCACCGCGCGGCGCGAGAGTGGTGCCCGTTGTCCGAGTCCATGCACGTCCATCACCTCGAGGGGACATCACGACGATCGCCCCGACGCCCATCCCGAGCGTCGTGTCCGATCTATTTCTCTGGATCTGCACGCCGAGGCACTGGTAGCTCCTTCGACCGATGCCGAGAGAGTATGATAGCGTAGTTCGGGACCGGCGTGATAATGTGGTCCGTGCCCCGAGGGCGACGAGGGAGGCTGAATGAACCAGTTCGTATGGTCGCGCCAGTTTGGCGAGGCGCGAGTGACGGTGATCTCGGAAGGTGGTGGATGGTGGCCGCTGGAGCGTGCGCTGGAGGACGTGCCCGCGGACGAGTGCCGCCGCTGGGTCAAAGTGAACGATCGGGAGCAGATATGGATCACCTTCAACCTGGTGCACGTCGCGCTCCCCCACGCCTCGCTTTTGCTCGATACGGGCTTTGGCGAGTACGATCCGACCGATCCGGCGAAGCCGCTCGTGTCGGTGCACGACATTCGTCTGACTCCCGGGCGGGACGCTGGCCTCGCCTCCATCGGCGTGGCGCCGGAGGATATTACCCACGTGCTGGTCAGCCACATGCACGGTGACCACATCGTCGGGGCGACGCGCGTGGTGGATGGGCGTCGCGTCCCGTCTTTCCCGAACGCGCGCTACGTCGTGATGGAGGCGGAGTGGGCGAGTGCTCCCGAATGGCACCAGCGCGCCGACGCGATCAACGCGCAGAAGGAGGCGCTGCTGGCGGCCAATCGTGTCGACCTGGTCGCGGGCGAGCGGGAGATCGTCGCGGGCGTCTCGTTCATTCCCGCACCGGGCGAGTCGCCTGGCCACGCGATCGTCCGGCTCGCGACGGGTGACGGCATCGTCTACTACCTCGGCGATCTCTTTCATCAGCCCGCCGAATTCACGCACCTGGACTGGATTCCGCGCTATCGCGATCGTGCCGCGCTCATCGCATCGCGTGAACGGCTGCTTCCGCGCTTCGTCGCGGAGTCGGCGTGGCTGATCCCGGCGCACCACGATTTTCCCTGCATCGGGAGAGTCGAGCCGGACGGGCAGGGCTACCGGTGGGTCGCGGCACGGGGCTGAGTGTCCGGCCACGCGCCCTGAAGGATCGGATGCCTGCCTATTCACAGCCGCCGCCGCGTCGTCTATCATGCGGACCATGCACGCGACGGTCCCCACGGGCGCGATCGTGCTGGCTCCGGCGCTCGTGGTGCTCCTCGGCCTGGCGATCCTTGGCGCTCTCGATAGTCGACGAATAGGGTGGCACGCGGCTCGCCTGGCTGCGCTGGTCGTGCTCGGACTCGCCCTCGGCGCGGCGCTACGGCTCTGGCTTCTCGCGCGCACCGCGCCGCTCGATCTGTCGCTGGCCGTGCTCCCGGGCGACGACTCCGCGACGATTGGCTGGCACGTCGACAAACTCGCGGGCCTCTGCGTCGTCACGCTGCTCGTGGCCGGCCTCGGAGCCGTGCAGCTGGCGGAAGGGGCGCGACCGACTCGCCGCGTGGTTCTGGTACTGGCGACGCTCCTCGTCGCGATCGCGGTGCTCCTGACCGCGAGCGTCGCGTGGGTTGCCGGGCTCTGGCTGCTTCTCGTGCTGATCGGCGTGGCCGAGCTCGCCGCTGATCGTCAGGTCGCGGGCGCCCGCGCCTGGGCCTCCCTCGCCGTGGGCGTCGCCCCACTCCTGGGGTTTGCCGGGACGGTCCTCGCCGCGGCGCACGAGGGTGTCGCGTCGCTCACGGTTGCACCATCGGCGGTCAATCAGACGGCAGCCGTGCTCCTGATACTCGCGGGGCTGGCCAGCGCTGGCCTCACCCCGTTGAATGACTGGCTTGCACGCGCCACTGGCTCGCCGGCTGCCAGCCTGATCGCCGATGCCGCGTTGCCGCTCGTGGGCTTCTCCCTGGCGGCCCGTGCGATGGGATGGGTCGATCCGGGCCACGCGACCGCGCTCGAAGCATTGCTGGTCGGCTTTGGCTCGTGGAGTGTGCTCGATGCGAACCAGGCACTCTGGAGAGCCCAGGGCTTTCCAGACGTGGTGCGGGAGGCTGGTCGCGGCGAGACCGCGCTTGCCTTCATCCTGCTGGGCGCTGGCAGCAGCGACGCTCTCGCCGCCGCCACGTTTCTCCTGGTCTTCGCGGTGATCGCACGAACGAGCTCGCACCTGTCCGCCCGTACCTGGCTGGCTCGGCTCGGGTGGGCATCGGCCGCGGGACTGCCGCCTCTCCCTGGCTTCAGTGGGCGCTGGCTCGGCGTGGCGGCAGCGCTGGCAGGTGGTCAGTGGCTGCTCGGGCTCGTGCTCGGCGCCGCGAGCTTCGCCCTGAACCTGGGGCTGTTTGGCACCCGGTCGATCGGCACCGAGAGCAGCCGCTCGCCGACGACGATCGACGCTCTGCTTGCCGGGCTCCTGGCAGCCGCGGGACTGGTACCCGCTCGGATCGCGCTCGCCGTCATCGCGCCGCGGACCGGACCGGTCGGCGCGGCCGAGCCCGGCGTCGTCGTGACGCTGCTGGCGATGATCATCGTCCTCGTGCCGACGATGATCGCGGTCACGGTCGATCGGTCGCGGCGACCAGCGTCGGGACCGGCCGCCCGGTCGCGCGTTCAAGATCGCTACTGGCAGAGGGTCGAGCAGCTCGCCGAGAGCTGTGCCGAGCGATGGCGGGTTGTCGACGCGCGCTACGACCTGCCAATCGGGTTTCTGGCGGTTATCGTTGCCGTCGTTACGCTCATGAGGTGACGTGCTGATCACAATCACGGCGACAGCGCTGGTGATCGCGGGCGTCGTCCTGGCCGGTCTACTCGACCAGTGGTCGGGTGTTCCGCTGCCGCTTGGCCTGTCGTATCTTGGTATCGCCGTGCTCCTCCTGAGCACGGTGGGCGTGGTTCCCGCGGCGGTGGCCGTGGTCACCGCGGTGGGCGTCGTGCTGGTGCTCCTGCCCGGGAGTCCGCGGCCACTGCTCCGAGCGGTCCGCGACCGTGAGCGTCCGCTCCTCGCCCGAGCTCGTTCCTGGGTCTCCGCCGCCTTCGTGTTGCGCTGGTTCGACCTGAGCGTCGCTGCGGTCGTGATCGTCGGCGCGCTCGACGTCGCGGCCGCGCGGCCGATCCTGGGTGGTGGAAGCGACCTGCCAATAGACGTGCTGCTGTTCGGGGGCCTGCTGTACAGCTTGATCGTTCGCCCGGGACGCATGGCCTGTGGCCTCGTCTTTCTGGTATCGGCGGCCTGCGCGCTGATCCAGCTGACTGGCCAGCCATCCTCGCGTGTCGAAACGCTCCTGGCTTCCGCCGTCCAGATCAGTCTCGCGGTCGCGCTCGCGCACCTTCGTGCCATCGAGAGCAGGCGGCTGGCAGATAGACCCGAGGTCGCGGACGCGCGGGAAGAGCAGGATGCTCTCCCGCGAGACTCCGTGTCACGTGAGGCAGGTCCGCGGTGACCATCGACCTCGTCCTCGTCGCGATTCCTCTCCTCGGGGCGCTTCTCTGCTGGCTCCTGCCGGTGGCGCGCGCCGGCCAGGTGGTCCTGGCGGTCGTGGCCTTGGAGGAAGCGTGTATCGCCCTCGGCTCAATCGGCCCGTCGTTCGGCGTCGATCTGCTTCCGTCGACGAGTGCGGTCGGTCGATTTGCGCTTGCCATAGCTGCGCTGGTCGTGCTGATCAGTTTCTCCGGCGGCAGCGCCGACGCGACGATGCTCGACGCCTACCCGTCCGCCCTCGTGGCGCTCGCCGGGGTCGCGGCCGTCGCCCTGCTCGATGCCAATCTCATCGCCGCCGCGCTGGCGATGACCGTCGTGGCAATCATCCTCCTCGTGACTCTGGTGCGCTTCCCGGGCGTCGGAGCATCCCTCCGAACCGCGCGTCGATACCTGATCTGGATTGCGCTGGCTGGCAGCGGGCTCGTTGTCTCGGGCGCGCTCGACCGCCACTATGCTGCCTGGGCGACGCCGGGCGTGCTGGGTCCGGCCACGGCGCTGTTCGTCGTCGGCGTCGCGATCTTCTCCGGCGCGTTGCCATTCGCGCTCTGGCTGCCCGCCGCCAGCGACGAGGCACCGAACAGTGCTGCCCTGGCGTGCGGTCTGCTCGGCTGCGCCATCGCGGCGATCCTCTCCGGGGTCGTCGAGGCCGGGCTGCTGCTGCCCGCGGATAGCGTCATCCACACGCTCCTGGGCACTGGCGGAGGGATCGCCGCGCTGGGGAGCGCCTTTCTCGCTCTCGGCGACAAACGGCCCGCACGGACCGTCGCGTTTCTGATCAGCGCGAACGCGGATGTGGCCCTGGCCGGCCTTGCCACCGGCTCGGCGGCCGCGATTCCATCGGTCATCTGGCTCCTGGCTACCCAGGCGCTGTCGGCCGCCGTGACGTTCGCCTGCCTCGCCCGGGTCGGGCGCGTCGCCTCGGATCGTGGTCGAGCAGGCTGGAGCGCGCTCGCCGGTCTCGCCTGGGAGCAGCCGTTGCTCGCGCTCGCCCTCGTGGTCGCGCTGCTGAGCCTGGTCGGCATGCCACTCACCGCGGGCTTCGTCGGGCGGTGGAACCTGGCGACGCTTGCCACCACCAATGTCGTCCAGTCGCTGGCGATACTTCTGTCCAGTATCCTGGGCGGGGCGGCCATCGTGCGCTCGTTCGGAACGATCTTCGATCCGAGCGACGCGAAACCCGAGATTGACTGGACCACTGACCTCGTGCCCGCTCTGGCCGCGATGCTGCTGATCGTCGGCAGCCTGGTCCCGGGCCAGCTGCCTTCCCTGCTGCTCTGAGGTGTGGCCCACGGCGCTCGCACGGCGTCAGTCGCGCTTCTCGGACGTCGCCGTCGGTCGGGCGCGCTCCGGCCGCGGGGGATCGTCGATCACCGCTCAGTGTCTGCGCGAGGGAGGTGCTCAGGAATAGCTTGCCAGTGACGCCGCGACTCGGATCGATGCGCTACCGGGCCAGCGTGTCGAACAGCTCCGCGAGCCGATCGTACCAGACCACCTGATCGTAAAGGCGAAAGTGCGCGTTGGCCGGGCTCGGGTTGGGCACCAGAAAGAGTCGGGCCCGGCCGAGCGTCAGCGGCTGCAATCCGAGGTCGAAGTCACGGTCGTCCAGACCCAGGCCATGGTGCGCGAAGGCACGGTAGCCGGTGATGCCGTGAAAGCAGACGACCTCGGGCGCGCAGGACAGAAGGCGCTCGACCAGGCGGGGCGCCCACTCCTGGAAGTCGCGCGGCGCGAGGTCCGCGACGTTGCGCGTCGGCAGCTTGACCACGTCGGTAAAGCCAATGCCGAGGTCGAGTAGCGAAGCGTCATCCTCGGGGACAAGCGACTCCCGATCCAGCGCCTCGCGAATTGGCGCGCTCAGCCGCGAACGCGAGAACGCCGGCCAGAAGCGATTCGTCGGACGCGCGAAGTAGTGACCGCGCTGCACCGCGTACACCGAGGGATTGATCCCGACGAACACCAGCCGAAGCCCCGGGCGCAGGTAGTCCGGAAGCGTCGCGAAGGGATACGTGCTCATTGCCGACCATCGCGCTCGAGTGCGCGCGCGATACGCATCTCGCGGCGGAAGCGCATCCAGTCGGAGTACCGGGTTGAGAGGAAGACGTCCGTCATCAGCGCTCCCACTCCGCTGGCCAGAAGCGCCACGGTGGCCCAGCGTGGCGCCCGCTGCTTCCACGCGAGGATCACGACAGCAAACGGGACGATCTTCGTGACGATAGCGCCCGACGCGTGCATCCAGGCGCGCGCTCGTGGCGGGGCACGCAGGTAGGAGGCGTAATCGATCTTCAGACCCGGCTCGATGAGCAGCTTACCGCCGAGAAATCCCTCCGAGAAGCGCACACCGAGGGCCCGGCCCACGACGAGGTGGGTGAGGTCGTGGGTCGCGACCGTGAGCAGGCCAGTGCCCGCGAGCAGAAGCAAGCCCTTCCAGGGGCGTGGGGCGCGCGCCGCGGCGGCGAGGAGCAGCAGCCCGAAAGCAGTCCCAAGCCAGAGCAGGGTCCCCATGGTTTCGACGCCGATCCGCCAGCGCACGGAGCGATCGAACGCCTGCCGATCGATCGTGGCGATTCGCGCCGCGTAGGTCTCAACCCACTCGGGATGGCGTTTCACGGCCGCGACGACCTTCCAGAACCCGAGTCCGCGGAGATCGACTGAATCACCCCTCGCGAGACTCTCCTCGCACTGCGCCAGGATCGCTTCAATCGCGCTTTGGTCCACGCTCCGTGCTCCTCCCTTGCTCCGGGTTGCCCTCGTGGCGGCGCGGCCCCGGGAGTCCCGGTCCTCCACGGGACAGATCTCGCTGGGGTCAGGCCCGCCCGTGGCCATCCTGCCGAGAGCCGTGCCTCCGTTGCACCAGTATACCGCAAAGGCCGCGCACGGCCACCCGACCGCCGCCCGAGTGGGGGGCCAGGGAGGGCGGCAGGGCCTGGCTCCCCCGGCATCTTCCGCGCGACGGCGCTAGCGCTGGCCTGCTCGGGGTGTCGGCGTCGCGGTCGCGGTGCGACTGGCGATGGGGTGCGAAGGTGTCGCTCCAGCGCCGGTCCTGACTGGCTTCGCCGTGGGTGTCGGCCGGGGGGCCGCGGTGGCCGCGGTGTGCCCTCGCACCGAGATCGGACCGACGACGTAGGCATCGCCGTGGCCGACCGGCAGTCTTTTGCCATTCGTCGCCGAGTAGAGCCCGATCTCGAGACGGTAGGAGCCGGCAGGGACCTTCTTCAGATCGAGGACGTGGGAGTCGGTAATTCGGTCGCCCGGCTTCCAGGTCGACGTCGGAAACTGTCCAGCGCGGGGCTCGGAGTCGTGTTGCGTGACGATACCACCGTTCGGCGCCAGCAGATGGGTGAAGACAGTATAGCTCGTCGGCGGAGCCTTCTCTGCCTGCCAGGCCAGAGTTACCTCGAGCGCGTCGCCGTTTTCGAGTGCCTTCCACCCGACCAGCCGAATCTCTCCGCCGAAGTCGGCTGCCACCGGGATCAGTCCGGGCACAGCCTGGCTGGGCGGTGGGACCGCGACCGGTCCGAATCTAACACTGGCCGGGCCTGGCTTGCCGTCCGTGGTCACGTGCACCGGCTGGATGCCCGGCCGCTGATAGCGCCCGAAGTCAACCCAGTACCGACCGGGCTGCAGGTCTGATGGTGGCGTGACGGTGAATCGGTTGACGATGGTCTCCCCCTGCCTCCAGGTGCTCGACGGCATGGGCGCGAAGTCCCGGCCAACCGCGCTTCGTCCCTGATCGTCGACGACGTGGACGAAGACCGACTGGCTCCGCGGGTCCGAGGGGGGCTGGCCGACGCGCCAGGCAACGTCGATCTGGGCTGGCTTCCCCGGCTCGATCTGCCGTGGGGTGGAGTAGCCGACGATCAGACCGTGACCCTCGAGCGGTACCTCCACGTGGTGCCAATCGGGGGGAAGCCACGCGCCCAGGGCCTGGACTTCGGTCTGCTGGTAGCCCGCGCCGAGGTCGGTAGCCGTCGGGGCGATCGGACCGCCTGGCTGGCGCCAGGGAGCCAGGGTCGCGTCGAGATTGTCGTCGGGTGTCCGTTGCAGCAGGTAGGTTGCGCTTCCGTTGTCGGGAAAGGCAAGGGTGTGATCCGCGTCGACGAACTGGATCGACGATGGCTCCGCGAGCGAGGCAAGGACGGTCGGTCCCTCGTCGACGCCGACGGTGTCGGCGCCGCTCTGCAGCGCGACGACCAGATGCCCACTCGCATTGGCTCGAGTCTGGTCGACCGCGCGCAGATCGTACTCCAGCGGGGTTCCGAAGAAGGTGTCGCGGGGATGTGCCTCGATGAACGAGAGGTAGATCGCGAAGGATCCGATCTGGATCAGGGCTGCCAGTACAGCGAAAGTGTACCCGGCCACGGTCGGTAGCGTCCGCGAGAATCGAACGAATGACGTCCGCCGCGTCGCGAGTCCGGCGATCGCGCGCGCGACGAGGTCCGCGCCAAGGGCGATCAGGATGAACTGCGTCGGGAATGTATCCGCGAAGTGGTGTACGTACACCGGTACGATCCGGTACGACGCCGCGACGGCCGGTGCGAGCCACCAGAGCAGAACGACCGCTTCCGGCGTCCAGGCAAGCCGCCCGGTGGACCAGGGCTGGTCCATGCGCGTGATGGTTGCGTCCAGGGGCCGCGCCCGCGCCTGAAACGCCACCCGCGCGCCGACGATGGCGGTGATGGCGCGGACGAGGGAAACCCCGGCTCCCAGGAAGAGCAGCGCGCGCAGCAGTGGCTGCAGCAGTCTGGCCGCGAGGAGCTGGTGATCGAGATCACCGGACGGTCCGGCCAGGACGAGGAAACCGGTCGGATCGGCGAGCTGCACGATGAAGTCGAAGGGTGTCGGATCGATCGCACTGCCGCTGGAGAGCGAGGCCAGCCGCGCGCCGATGCGGATCAGGCTTGGCGCCAGGATGACGAGCGGAGGCAGGAAGACCGACGCGCCCAGGAGCGACCAGAGCAGGGCCCGTCCCTGGCGGCTCCGCGGGATCGTGAGCTGGAGGAGCGCCGCGAGCGGAATCAGCGGCCAGGAGCTGTAGTTCAGTGCGACCATCGCGGCCAGGGCAACCCAGGTGCGGCCGAGCCCGGGCGTTCGTGTCTTCGTATCGATCGCGCGCAGCAGGCCCCAGAGCGCGACGACCGACAGGGGAGCCAGAAGGTCGATCGACCAGATCTTGCGCGAGAAGATGATCGCCCAGCTTCCGCTCGCGAAGAGAAGCGACGAGATCAGCGCGATGCGGTTGCCGAACGCCCGCGCGACGACCACGTAGGCGAGGCCGACCGCGAGGGCATTGACGAGCGCGATCCCGAGCACGGCGACGCGCGGGTCCGGTTGGAGCGCCAGCAGCGGCGCCACGATGTAGTAGAGCAGCGGACTATGAGCGAGGCCCGGAACCGAGCTGGCCGGACCGTGCAGCGGTAGGACGTGGTCCTGAATGATCGCCCGTGCATTGAGCACGACCGTGGCCTCGTCCAGCTTGTACTCGACCAGATCGGGTCGAACCACGCGCGGGGCGGCGGCCAGGCACGCGAGAAAGCCGGCCACGGCCCACGACCTGCTGGACGGGCTCATCAGTCAGGTATCCTTGTCTCTAGCCTGAAGACGATTCGGGGTGGTGAGCGATCACGGGCGCAGGCGCTGGTGCAGCCAGCCGAGATCCAGCCCGAGCCACGCGTCGCTGTTATAGCTGATCCAGCGCACCAAGTTGTTAAGAATCAGTAAATTATTCGACCTGGGCTCAGCATCGGAGCACGTGGACTGACCCGATCGCGGAGGGAAGGGATTTTTCTTGGCGAACGGTCGTCCGTCGCGTACCATGATCCGGGTGGGCCCGAACCAGGAGCGATGGTATATAATATTCTAGAAGCCGGGACGGTCGCCGCTCGGTGAGCGAGCCCCGTGCTGCTGGCGATGAGAACGCTGCCACGGCTCCACGAGCCCGCGCGAAAGGAGGACCTGATGTCGATTCAATCTGAGAAAGATCTGCGCGCCCTTGCACGGGTCGGCAAGGTCGTCGGCACGACCCTCGAGGAGCTCAAGCGCGTGATCCGGCCCGGCATGACCACCGCCGAGCTCGATGCGTACGCCGAGGCTCTCCTGCAGGCCCAGGGCGCTCGGTCGGCGCCCCGCCTCTTCTATCGCTTCCCGGGCGCCACCTGCATCAGCGTCAACGACGAGGCCGTCCACGGCATCCCCGGTCCGCGGATTCTCCAGCCGGGCGATTTGGTCAAGCTCGACGTGACCGCCGAGCTTAACGGCTACGTCGCCGACGCCGCCGTCACCGTCGTGCTGGAGCCAGCGTCGGCGCAGGGGCGCAAGCTCGGTGCCTGTGCCGAGGCCGCGTTCCACCAGGCGCTCCATTCGGCCCGAGCCGGCCGGCACATCTACGAGATCGGCCGGGCGATCGCGAACGAGGTCGAGCGGCAGGGATTCAGCGTCCTGCGCGAGCTGTGCAGTCACGGCGTCGGCCGGCACATCCACGAAGAGCCGATGATTCCCAACGTCGAGGATCGTCGTGCGAGCCGCCGCCTCACCGAGGGGCTGGTCATCACCATCGAGCCGATCATCTCGGCCGGCGCCGAGACGACCGTGACCGCTCCGGACGGCTGGACCGAGAAAACCGTCGACGGGAGCCTCTCCGCGCACTTCGAGCACACGATCGTGATTACGCGCGATCGCCCGATTATCCTGACCGCCGCGTAAGCCGTGCCGACGCTGCTGCTTTCGTCTCTCCACGATCCCGAGGGCAGATTGCGACAATCGATTCAGCGCCTTTCGGCGGACGCCGATCCGCTGGCCGCGGCCTGGCACGTCGTCGCCTCCAACTACGCTGCCTGCCTCGTCGTCGCGAGCCCGCCCACGGCTCGGACGACCATCGAGGCCGTTGCGCGGGCAGGATTCGAGGTTGCCACCGGGGTCGAAGCTCCGGACCGCGGGCTGTGGGACATGGTTCGGACGGCGCTGGAATACCCGGTCGAGCGCATCCACTTCTGTGATCTCGATCGCTTCGTCCACTGGCTCACGCGCTTCCCAGACGAGCTCCGTCGTCTGCCGGAGGTCTGGGCGCGGTACGACCTTACCATGCTGGCGCGGAGTGCTCGTGCTTTCGCGACCCACCCGCCGTGCCAGACACTGACCGAAGGTATCGGCAACCGCCTGATCGCATGGCGTATCGGCGTGGCGGAGGCCGATGCCTTCTCTGGCAGCTACGTCTGGAGTCGACGTGCTGCCCAGGCGCTGGTCGACGCGCCCGGGCCACGCGATCTACGATTCTATGCCGAGGGCGTCCTGGCGCCATTTCGCGCCGGCTGCACGATCGGCCGACACGAGGTCGAGGGGCTCGAATGGGAGACGCCGGACCAGTACGCCGAGGAGATCGCGCGCCTGGGCTACGATGCCTGGCTCGCGCAGTTCCAGTCGCCCGCCCAGTGGCGACAGCGCGTCGAGATGGCGCGACTCTGGACTGAATCGGCGCTCACCTGACCCCGCGTGCCCCGATAACGCGTCCGGTCTCGTGGGGCGTGCGTCTCCGACCGGCGAAAGAAGAGGCTCACTCGTGAGAGATCCGCGTGAATGTCTGAGTGGCAGTGGTACTGCCCGCCTGCGCGACGTCGTGGGCACGGCGCTTGGCATCGCCGACGCGGTGCTCGACGAGTGGGACGCGATCCCGCTCCGGGGAGGGGCGAGCGTTGGGACGGGAAGATGCTCGCTGCTCCTGATCCGTGGCACGGCACGCCAGGCGACAGCTCGCCAGCCCTGGAGCCTGATCCTCAAGATCGTCGCGCCGGTGGCGGGTCAGGATGATCCAGCGCGCATCGCGTACTGGAAGCGCGAGAGATTGCTCTATGGCTCTGGCATCCTGGATGCCCTTCCCGGGGGCCTGCGCGCGCCGCGCTGCTACGGCGTCGATGATCGACCGGATGGAACGGCCTGGCTCTGGCTGGAGCACGTGCGGGAAGACGAGCCGCGGGTCTGGTCAGGTGACCGCTGGGCGCTCGCCGCCCGTCACCTCGGCCAGCTCAACGGAGTGTCCCTGGACGCCCGGCGGCCGCGCGTTCCCTGGCTGGGCGGACGGCGGCTGCGCAGCTGGCTGGAGCGCCACGAGCCGCTCGTCGAACGGATCGCGACGGCACCCGACAATCCGGACGTCCGGCACTGGTGGCCGGCGTCGGTGGTCGAGGAGATCCTTCGGCTCTGGCAGGAGCGAGATGTCTTCTGCGACGCGCTCGAGCAATTGCCTCAGACGTTCTGTCACGGCGACGCGATCCGTCGAAACCTGTTCTCACGTCGGCGGGCGGATGGCACCGCCGAGACCATCGCGATCGACTGGGAGAACGCGGGCTACTACGCACCCGGCGAGGAGGTCGGCCAGACCCTGTCGGTTGCCGGTGCGTTCTTCGACGTCGATCCCTCCGACCTCCCCGCGCTGGACGCGGCGCTTTTCGCGGGCTACCTCGAGGGGCTGCGCGACGCGGGCTGGCGCGGCGACCCCGTTCGGGTGCGTTTCGCCTACGCCGCGCACGCCGCCCTGCGCAACCTCTTCAACGCCGTTGGCACGAGCGTCCCCGACGATGCCGGACGCGCTCGTGCCCTGGAGAACTACGGCCACACCTGGGAGGAGCTCGCCGAGCGCCGCGCGGCGATTCGCCCCTTCCTGCTCGATCGCGCTGCCGAGGCACGTCGTCTGTTGCCGACGATCGACGCGACCAGGCTTGACACGGCGTAGCGGGACGATTATTCTGCGCTACAGCGGTGCGGCCGAGTGGTCGTCGGGGACAGCCGCTACGATGAGGTACGAACATGGCAGGATCGACCACCCTCAGCATCTTCGACGAGATCGGGGTCCGGCCGGTCATCAACGCGGTGGGCCACCAGACCCTGCTGGGCGGCTCGCAGCTCTCGCCGCGTGTCCGCGCGGCGATGGAGGAAGCGAACCGCTACTACGTGGATATGAAGGAGCTTCTGGAGCGCTCCGGCCAGATCATCGCCGGCTTGCTCGGAGCCGAGGCGGCGTATGTGACGTCAGGCTGCGCGGCCGCGCTCGCGCTCGGAACGGCCGCCTGCATCGCCGGCTCGGATCTGGAGAAGATCGGGCAGCTGCCGGATACCACGGGCCTCAAGAACGAGGTGCTGATCCAGAAGAAAACCCGGTACAAGTACGATCGCTGTCCGACGATCGTGGGCGCGAAGCTGGTCGAGGTCGGCGACGCGAACGGGACGACGGCGGAGCAGCTTGATGCGGCCATTGGCCCGCGAACGGCCTGCATCCTGTACTTCGCCCGGATGCAAGGGCAGCCTGGCGTTCTGTCGCTGGCCGAGGTCGTCGACGTCGCCCATCGACGAGGTGTCCCGGTCCTGGTCGACGCCGCGGGCGAAGTCTATCCGCTCGACTACATGCGGAGCTTCCCGGCGTCTGGTGCCGACCTGGTCGGCTACGGTGCGAAGTACTTTGGTGCACCGAACTCGTCTGGCATCCTCTGCGGACGCAAGGACCTCGTCGAGGCCGCGTCGCTGCAGGGATTCATTGGCTTCGAGTCGTCTGCCTCCCGCTCGTTCGGCCGGCCGATGAAGCTGGACCGTCAGGAGATCATCGCCGTCGTCGTGGCGCTCCAGGAATGGCTGAGCCTGGATCACGAGGCGCGGCTCCGTGGCTACGAGCGCATGGTCCGCTCGATCGCCGACCGACTGCAAGGCCTTCCCGCGGTAACGACGACGATGGTTCCCGCGGGTGCCGGGCCGGCGACGCGTCTCGAGGTGACGGTGCAGCCGCGCTCGAACGGCCGAACCGCCGCCGCCGTCGCACAGGACCTGCGCGATGGCAATCCGAGCATCCGCGTCGGGGTGAATGGTGACGTCCTTTCCCTGTCGATGGCGACGGTAACGCCCGGCGACGAGATCGTGATCGCCGAGCGGCTGCGCAGCGCGCTCTCCTCATGACCGGCCTGGTCACACCCGCGCACGATCAGGATCCGTCTGCCGCGCGGCCTGCGCCGGATCTTGGCTGGTTCTACCCGCAGCGCCTGCGGCGACTCCGTGTCTACAACGCGCTGATCCACGGGGCGGAGACGCTCGATCTCGCCCTGGAGCACGCGCTGCAAGCAATGGCCGAGCTGACCGCGGCGAAGCGCGGGCTCATCATGCTCGTCGACGGTGAGGCAGCGTGTCTACGCGGACGGCGCGGGCTGGGTATCCTTCCCACCCTCGTCGAGCAGATCGCCATCCCACTCGCCGCCGTCGCGAGTGATCCACCGGCGATTCACGCCTATGCCGTCCAGACACACGAGCCCGCGCTGATCCGTGGCGACGATCCGCGTCTCGATCCGTCGATCGCGGCGCTCTGCGAGCCGCGCGAGCATCTCCTCGTCATGCCTCTGATCGGCCGGGTGTCGGTCCTGGGTACGGTCACGACGGTGTGGGAGCATGACGCCCCGGTCGCGCCCGAGGCGCTCGAGCCGCCGTTGATCCTCGCCGATCACGTCGCGATGGCGATCGATGCCCATCGCCAGATCGCGGTGGAGCGCCAGCAGCGCCTGGTCGCCGAGGAGCTGCACACGATGGCCCAGCGCATCACCGCTGGCCTCAGCCTCGATGACGTCCTCGCCGCGATTCTCCGTGCCGTCGAGCGGCTGCTCGGCGCCTCGTCGGCGAGCATCTTCCTCGCCCCGCAGGGAGATCTGGTTGCCGATCGCCGCTTCACGACCCGCAACACGGGCGAGCCCCACTGGGACGCTCACACGCACGTTCGGCCTCACGGGCTGACGTCGACGGTCCTCCGGACCGGTAAGCCGATTATCGTCGAAGACGCGGCCAACGACCCGCGCGTCAGCGATAGTAGCCGCACGCGGAGTCGCTCATTCGTCGTGATGCCGATCCGTCACGACGATCGCACTGTCGGCGTGCTCTACGCCAACTGGCGCGAGCCGCGCACGCCGTGTCCGGGCGATCTGCGCCTCCTCGAGACGCTTGCCGCCTACGGCGCGATTGCGATCGACAATGCCAATCGGCACGCGGGAGAGGTCGAGACCGCCCGGGTCGATGGCGTTTTGCTCGCGGCGCGGACCGTGGCGCACGAGATCAACAACGATCTCGCGCTGACGATGGGCATGGCCGAGATCGCCCAGATGCAGGCGCAGGCGGGGCGCCTACCCGATCCGGCCATTCTCGACGACGTCATCCAGGGCGCGCAGCGCATCGCCAAGCACATCCGCCAGCTCCAGAGCGTCGTCCGCCTGGAGGAGCGCCACGTTCGCGACCTGCCCCCCCTGCTCGATCTGGGCCATTCGAGCGATCGAACGACTGGTGCTTAGGACGGACGCCTGCACTACTGGGGCGGTTGGCGAACCGCCCCGACATCCAGCGCGTCTCGTTTCAGGTTTTCCGGCTGATAGTCCTCCAGGGAGTATTACCGGGCGGAGCGGAAACGCTGGATCGGTGTCAGGCACCGACGGTCTCGCCGTGTCCTCCAGATCCGATCCCCGACCCCCGCTCTAATCCCCGAGCAGCCAGCCCACCAACGCGCCGCCGAGAAAGCCGCCCACGACGACCCAGCGGGCGTGCTGCCGCAGCGGTCGCTGCCAGTCGGCCACTGCGACCACCCGCCGCTTCACGCCGCTGGCCAGCCGGTCGAGGTCCCGTGCGATCTCTCGCCTCGTCTCGGCGATGTGTCGTCTTATCTCGTTCTGTTCCTGAGCCATTCCACGTTCTCCCGCAACGTCTCGCGTGTCGTCGTCAAGGCCAGGTCATTCTGAGCGCTTGCGAACTTTCGAAAGCCCAGGTAGGCCACGATGCCGCCGACGACCAGGACGACGACGCCGACGATGAGCGCTGCCGTGGACCAGGGCATCGTGGCCGCAAGCGCGGCGGTGACGGCTAGCAGCAGGAAGATCATTGCCAGGTAGATCAACGCCAGGCCAACGACGAGCCAGACGCCGCTGATGGCCACCGTCGAGACAGCCGATCTCAGCTCGAGGACCGCGAGGTTGAGCTCGCTGCGAACCAGGTCGCCGACGTCGGCGAGTAGCTCGCGGACCGCCGTACTAACGTCCTCCTGATCGGTCGGACGAATTCTCTCAGGTTCCGCCATCCAGTCCTACCTCCAGGTCCTGCGCGCGGCGATCAGGCGCCTCGTCACGAAGCCGACGAGGAACCCGATCGCGATCGCGACCGCCAGCGCAAGCAGTGGCGACTGACGCAGACTGAACCCGATGTGCCCGGTGCCGCGAGCGATTTGATAGGCAACACCCTGTGTACTCGCCAGCACGACGTTCCGAATCGATTGCAGTCGGCCTCCGGTGACCATTGGCACCTCGGCAAGCGGGTGCGGACTCCCGCGCGCTCGAGCCAGCTCCTCACCAGGTATCGCGCGCATCTGTACCCCCAGGCTTCACGACGCGAACCGTCACGGCCACGACGAGCCCGTCATGGCGCGGGCGCGACCGAAGCACCCGCGGTGCGCAAGATCGATGCCCGGATCGGGGCACCGGGATCAGGGGGCGAGGGTGCAGGTATCGAGGCTGAGCCTGGCGCGGCCGCCAGCGCCTGCAGTGCTGAGCGGAGACGTTGGGATGGTGACGGCTGCCGAGGCCGCGCCCGGCGCGACCTTTCGGCCCCTGATCCCCGACCGCCGCTCTAAAACTGGCTCCACGTACCTGCGCGGCGCTGTCGTTGTCACGCCCCCGGCGACGTCGCCGGCTGTTCGGTCCGCGCTATCTCCTCGGGTGGGCGGAGGTTTCGGAAGAGGGAGAAGAACAGCGCCGCGTTCAGTAGCTGGAGCGCCGCGCCAATCTCGAAGGGCAGCTCGAGCGAAACGCTCTGAAAGATGTATCCCGCGACGAGAGGGCTGGCGGCTGCCGAAAGCTGCGACGGGAGATTGCTCAGCCCGGCCGCGGCCGAGCGCTCCTCGCTCGAGACGACACCCATCGAGTACGACTGGCGCAGGGGGATACTGGCCCGCTGCAGGGCCATCCGGGCGAAATAGACCGTGGCCGCGAGGAAGAACGTCGGCATCAGCGGGAGGAGTGCCAGGAGCCCAACCCCGCCCAGCCGAATTCCCACCACCGCGTTGACCAGCCCGAGCTTTCGCGCCAGCGTCGGGGCGATCAGGTAGGGAATCGCGGCTCCCAGGTTGACCACCGCAAAGAGAAATCCGATCGTTCCGGGACCGGCGCCGAAGCGCTGGTTGAACCAGTAGGCGACAAACGGCGCGAAGAAGCCGACGCCGAGGCCGTTGACGAAGTTGGTCAGGGCAAGCCGACCGATGACGTTTCGGGACTTTCGCGGCAGCAGCGATGGCCGCGCCTCGAAAGGTGCGCGGCGTTTCACCGTCTCGTGCACCGGAAGGATCGCGAGCATGACCAGGATCGACAGGACGCTGGTGAGCACGAACAGCGGCTTGTACGAGTCCGCCGGCTGCCAGCCCGCGTGGGTGACCAGCACGTCCGGTATCGCGGCCAGGAGCGCGCCAGTCGTGCTCGCGATCGCGTCGGTAAAGGAGAATGCCGCGAAGACCTTGTTGCGGTCAGTTGGCGACGAGAGATCGGCGATGAGCGCCTGCTGAGCCGGGTAGAACGGTCCACCCTGTCCCGCGCCGCCAGCGCCACCGCCGCGTCCCAGTGTGCCCAGCGCACTGGCCACGACGATCACCCAGAAGTCTCGCGTGGCGATGAAGACGATCGCCGCCACCGCGCTGAAGATGGGAAAAACGATCAGAAACGGCTTGCGGCCGACGCGATCGGCCAGCAAGCTGACCGTGACGGTCAGGAGACCGCTGATGATCGCGCCGATGGTGAACAGCTCGCCCAGGGTGAAGCCGTTGAAGCCGATCTGGAGCAGGTAGAGCGGGATGATCACTGCCAGGTAGCCCTGGCTGAGACTGCGTGCCGAGCGGCTGGCGATGACCCAGCGCAGGTCCGTGGTGAGCCAGGGGGGAAGGCGTGGCGGCCGCATCGTCAGCGGCCCGCGGTATCGAGCTCGACTTCCATCCAATCGGACCAGCGTTCGCCAGGATTCAGGATGATGACGCCCACGTCGATCCCGTGCTCGGCCAGGTTGAAGGCGTCGGTCGGGCAGGTGTACGGCTCGAAGCAGATCGTCGGACGGGTCGGCGGCGCGTAGACGACCCATTCCCGGAAGGTCGGCCCCGCCGAGACCCGAAGGACGTCACCGGTCGTCGGATCCGTCAGCTCGCAGGTGCTGGCACCATCGGCGCGCTCGAGCGCGGTGTAGACGTCGTCGAGGTAGATCGACCCGAGGGGATGCGGGGCGCGGAAATCGCGCTCGGGCGATGGCTCGACCACCTCGCCGGTCGGTACCAGCGTGTCGTCCAGCTCCCAGACCTTGCGCGCGGGGATCCGAATGACCGCTCGGCGTCGGTCGCCGGCCGGAGCGAGGGGGAGACGAAAGTACGGGTGCCAGCCGAAGCCGCTCGGCATCGGCGCGTCGCCGACGTTCTGACCGTCGACGGTTACGCGCAGCGATCGGCCGCTCAGGCGGAAGGTCAGGGTGAGTCGGAAGGCAAATGGGAACTGGCGGAGGATCTCGGCATCGGCCTCGATCGACGCGCGGAGGACCGCCGCCTCGGCCTCGCCCGCGAGCGCCTCGACCGTCCACGCTTTGTCTCGAACCAGGCCGTGGATCGCGTGCACCTGACCCGGCGCACGATCGATCTTGATCTCGCGCCCCCCGAACTGGGCGCGACCTTCACGGAGGCGATTCGGAAAAGGATAGAGGACCGGTGCGCCGTAGCTGCCCGGCGGCTGTGAGGGCGTCTCGTCGGAGGGCTGAAGGAGCGTCTCGACTGCCCGACCGCCCATCTCGGCGCCGAAACCCACGAGATTGCAGCCGAGCGCCGGGACGATCCGCGCCCAGCTCCGTGCCTCGCGATCTCGGAGAATGACCGTCTCGCCCGGCCAGAAAGAATCCTTTGTCGTCTCGGTCACGAATCGCTCGCTCATCGGTCGCCCCTGTCTCCTCGCCTCGATTCTGCACTGGGACGAGTTTAGCACGAAGGTCTTGCCGACGGAACACGTCCGTGGCCGCGTGGTACACTCTCAGCAGCCACATCCATCGCACGGCGCGAAGCGCGATTCGCGACGCCGGCCCGCCGGACCGCCGCGGATGACGCGCCGCCGGCTGCGCTCCGCGTGCCGTGCGTTCAGATCTCGCGACCGCGTGGTAGGCTCGTCGGGCCCACGCGGCAATCAGAGGAGGAGGACCACGTGGATCTTGGGCTGGCTGGCAAAGCCGCGGTCATTACCGGTGGAAGCCGGGGAATCGGACGAGCGATCGCCCACGCCTTCGCGGACGAGGGGGCGAACGTTGCTATCTGCGCGCGGGGCGAGGAGCGCCTCCAGGCAACTGCCGAGGAGCTCCGGGCCAAGGGTGTGAAGGTCGTCGCGGTGCCCGCGGACGTTCGAAAGAAGGAGGACGTGGAGCGGTTCATCGCGACCGCGGCGGAGACGCTCGGCCGCTTCGACGCCCTGGTGAACAACACCGGCGGAACCCGGGGCCGGGGAATCCTGGAGACGACCGACGAGGAATGGCAGGAAAGCGTCGAGCTGAACTTCTTCTCCGCCCTCTACGCGAGTCGCGCCGCGATTCCGTTCTTCCGTCGGAACGGCGGCGGTGTCATCGTCAACATCTCCTCGATCTACGCCAACGAGCGGTCCGAGGGACAGCTCGGCTACAACGCCTTCAAGGCGGCGATGGCCGTGTTCGGCAGCCGCCTCGCTCGCGAGCTATTGCCAGATAACGTGCGCGTCGTGTCGGTCGCGCCGGGATCGATCCTCTTCCCGGGTGGCGGCTGGCAGCGCCGCGTTGATGCGAACCCCGAGGGGATGGCGCGGTGGATCGAGCGCGAGCTCCCGGCCGGTCGCTTCGGCCGGCCGGAGGAGGTGGCGAACGTCGTCGTCTTCCTCGCCTCGGAGCGGGCGTCCTGGGTCAACGGCGAGGTCATTCGGGTCGACGGGATGCAATCGCGCTGGGTCTTCTAGATCATCGAGCCGGGATCGACGCCAGGTCGACGTGGTCGACAGTCTGGCCGCCGACGCGCGCGTTCAGCCGTTTCCCCGACACCGGATCGTACAGCCCGACCTCGAGCCGGGTGCCCGCGAGCGACAGGCCGGGAGGCAGCGGAATATCGAGCCGATCGGCGATCACCTCGCCATTGATCCAGGCCGTCGTGGATTTCAGGCCCTGATCGGGCGGTGAGTCGTGCTGCGCCACGATCTTGCCGTTCCGATCGAGCAGGTGGGCGAAGACGGTGTAGGGAATCGACGTGGAGCCAGAGGCCTTCCAGAACAAGGTCAGGCTCAGCGCTCGATCCTGATCGCTTCGCAGGCTGTAACCTTCGAGCGCGATTCCCTGGTCGAAGGCGATGGCCAGGGGATGATCCGGGCGCGCTGCTGGCCGTAGCGGCTCGACGACCGGGGTGAGCAGGTCGTGATCGTCGTGGAAGGTTATCACCTCCAGCAGCGCGCCCTGGCCGGGCGTGCGCATCGGGGCGGGCGCGCTGAGCACGACCGGTCGGAGCCGCCCGGCGGTATCGAAGGGATCGGCGCCGGTCTGCGCGCCCAGCGCGATCCCGAAGTCCTTGCCACGGCGGCCGATTGGCAGGTTGTAGGTCGTGACCTGGACGATCTCGCCCGGCTTCCAACGGTTGGTCGGATACCAGACGTTGGCCGGCTCGCGGTGCAATGCCGCGCCTTTCTCGTGGCCCTGCCCGTCGGTAATGAAGAACGTCAGGAAGAGGTCCTGGGCGATGGGCTGGCGCGCGCGCCAGTAGACTCGAAGGTTGACCTTGCCATCGCGATCCGGGATCACGTCGAAGCCGAGCAGCTCGAGCGAGCTGCCGAAGAGAACGTCCAGCGGATGGCTGATCCGGGGCGCGGTCGCCCGCGCGAAGGAGAAGAAGGCGTCCGGAAGCGGCCGAGGCGGCGCGCCGCGCTGGAGGATCAGGTAGCCGTCGATCGCCGCGACCGGCCCGAAGTCGCCCGAGTCGAGGACCTGCTTCACCCGATCGTGGATACCTTCGTTGATGCCGGTCGTATTCGGGAGGGTCGAGACGTCGAGGAAGATGATCTGGGCGGTGCTGACCTCCGGAAACATCCAGATGCTCGGGCGATGCGAGACGTGCGGGTAGAGATTCGACTGAGCAGAGACCGGAACGTCGAGCGGCGCCATCGCGTAGACCCGACGCGCGAGCTGATCGCCCAGGCGATCGTGCGCGGTGACGGTGTAGCCGACGAACTCGCCGGAGAGCGGCGTGTAGCCACGGTAATGGTGGTAGACCAGCGTCGTCGCGAGGACGAGCGTGCTGAGCACGCCGACCGTCAGCCCGGGTCGGACTCCGGCCCGCCTGACAAGATGGGCGATCGTCCCCATCGCGTAGATCGCGCCCAGGAGCACGAACGGCACGAGGTGGGCGCTGTAGTGGTACGTCTCGATCAGGTGCATCGGCTCGTAGGCGGTGAGGATATTCACCGCCAGCGCGGGGATCATCAGGAAGAGCGCGGTCGGGCTGAGCAGGGTGAGCCAGGCGACCGGAGCCAGGAGCAGCGCGAGGTAGTGCCAGTTCGGATCGTCGGGAACCGGTGCGACGAGCGCCCCGGGATTGCTGACGAAGTAGCGCAGCGCGCCGATCGGTGAGCCACCCATCCCTCCGTAGCGGGTCCAGAGCCAGGCCTGACCCTCCGTGTTGAAGCGCGGCACGATCAGGTAGGTCGCGATCCCGAACCAGGCGAGCCCGGCCAGCGCCAATCCCGTGCCGAGCCGATACTGCCGGCGGAGCAGGAAGAGGTAGGCGCCCAGCGGCACCGCGTCGAGCGGCGAGTTCTCCTTGGTTGCCGCGGCCAGCGCGACGAAGACGACGAGCCAGCCGTATCGCTTCGCCTCGAGGAAGCAGAAGGCCGCCAGGAGAAACGGCGCGGTCAGCGTGTAGGCGTGCCAGTCGTAGAGCTGCGCCGACTCCAGCCCCGGGAAGAGCAGATAGACCAGCGCGAAGACGAGACCAGCGTACGCGCTGCCGAGATGCTTCCGCGCCAGCCAGTACGCCGGGACCGCGCCGAGCGTGATCACGACGTTCTTGAGGATGATCAGGCTGATCGGGCTGGGGAAGAACAGGTAAAGGAGCGGACCGACCACCGAGATTGGCTCGACGTGGTAGCCAAGGTAGCTGGTAGTCAGGCGCCGCTCGAGGGTCACGCCGAAGAGCCGGCCGTGCAGCGTCGACCACATCGTCTGATCTTCCAGCCCCATGTCGAACGCCTCGGCGTGGTGGCTGAGATAGCGCAGCACTGCCAGGTCGCAGAAGAACGCTCCGAAGACGATCATCGCCACGACCACGAGCCCGGCCGCCAGCCGGTCCGTTCGCGCGCGTCCCCCGGCGAAGCCATCCCAGAGACGAGTCGCCCGGGCGGTCAGCTGGGAGCACAGCGGCACGTCGGACGTGGTGGGAGCTGCCCTCTCGTCGCTGGCTGCTGATCGCGCGGCTCGTGGTCGCGTGAGATGCATCGTCGCCCTCCCGGTCCCTCCCATTGTAGCGGACCGGTGGTCGTGGCGGCCGGTCACTCGTTGGACGAGGGCGTGGACGGCGGGTCCGCCCCACTAAAGTGAGGCTAGGCTGCTTGCTTAAGGTTGACCTCCTCGATGGGATGCAGCGGACGCGGGAAGACCTTGGGACGGCGCCGTTGCGGATGGGAGCGCCAGAAGGCGGT
>CADDYW010000063.1 GCA_902810745.1 Chloroflexota bacterium
CCTTGCCAAGGAGAAGGTCGCGGGTTCGAATCCCGTCTTCCGCTCCGCGGCGACGTGGCCAAGAGGTTAAGGCGGGGGTCTGCAAAACCCCTATCGGCGGTTCGAATCCGCCCGTCGCCTCCTTTCCCCCACGACGCGATGTCATTCACCTGGCACGAGAATGCGTCTGGATGATTTCCCGTCGTGTCTCCCTCGTCGGGTGACTGGCTCGCCGCGCGGCTTGATCTGGCGCACCAGGTTCGGTACAATCTCAGGGCAGCTAATCACGAGCGTGGATCGACTGTCTTTCGCGTGCCCGCTCGAGCGTCGGCGCCGGAGTGGCGGAATCGGCAGACGCGACGGTCTCAAAAACCGTTGGGGGTCACTCCCCGTGTGGGTTCAAGTCCCTCCTCCGGCACCCGTATCGGTTGCAGCACAACGATACATAGCAGCAAAGCGAGCAAAAGCCCGCACCTCCACGGTGCGGGCTTTTTGGTTCAGCGAATGCCGGTACGCGGGAGGCTCCCCCGGCGCCGCGAGAAAAGCTCAGTAGTGCGGTCAGTCGCCGGGTTGGACATCCGTGGCCCCCGGCAACTCACCAGGCCCGAACGAGCTCCGCGCGCCCGCGCTACCGATCCGCCAGATAGTACCCGGCCCCGTGGACGACGCGGATGGCGCCGGGGCCCTCGCGTGGTAGCTTCAGCTTGGAGCGGATGTGGCTGATGTGGGTCTTGAGCACCGCGGGGTCGCCGCCATCGTAGCCCCAGACGTGATCGGCCAACCGAGCAAAGCTGACGACGCGGCCAATGTTTGCTGCCAGAATTCTCAGGATGCGGAATTCGATCGGCGTGAGCTGGATCCAGGTATCGCCCCGTCGGACGCGGTGCGACTCGATGTCCAGAACGAGATCGCCAAACGACAGCTCGCGAACCGGTTCGCTGACCTTGGCGTCGGAGCTACGGCGGAGGATCGCCCGAATCCGCATTGCAAGCTGCTTTGGACTGAATGGCTTGGTTACGTAGTCGTCCGCCCCGTGCATGAAACCCTGCACAATGTGCTCCTCGTCGCTCGCGGCGGTCAGCATGATGATCGGGGTCCGCGACGTTTGTCTGATCTGCTGGCACACTTCGAAGCCGCCGAGCCGGGGCATTCCGACGTCCAGGAGGACGAGATCCGGAGAATCGGAGCGCCAGCGTCGCAGCGCCTGGGCTCCGTCGGTCGCCACGATGACGTTGAAGCCTTCCCGTCGCAGTGCATAAGCGGTCACGTCGAGCATGTCGGCGTCGTCGTCTGCCAACAGAATCTTCATGACGGCCCTCCCTGGAATCGGCTGTCGATGCACATAATCATACTCGGATTGTGTCAAGAGAAGCAACTGGGCTAGCGACATCCAGGGCAGCTTCGTCGCGATAACCTCTACCGCGAGCCTCGTTGGCCCGGCTTGGTCACAGGTCACGCAATCAAGTGATCAGGCTCGCGAGCGCCAAATCGCGCACGCAGCAGCTTTGGCAGTGCGACGACCTCCTCCTCGCCGAGCAGGTGAAGGACGCCCGCGTACGCCACCGCGATCACGACGGCGTTCCCCACCAGATAAGCGAGAAGGAGCGCGGTCGCGGCGGGGGCAGGAAGAATGGATTGGACACCGAGGGCCGCGCCCGTGGATACCACGGCGGCAACGACCACGCGTGACAGGGTCGCTCCCACGCCACTACCCTGGAGGGATCCAGCGGTGCGCTGGAGAATCACCAGCAGGACAACCGCATGCAAGCTGTTCTGCAGCGTGTTGGCGAGAATCAGGCCACTCAAGCCGAAGCGGAGAGGGCCAATCATCGTCAAAGCGCTGATCAGATAGATAAACACCCCACCGAGGCCTACGAGCATCGGCGTCAGGGTGTTCTTTCGTGCGTAGAAAGCGTACACGAGAAGCTGATCAACGGCGACGAACGGAAGCTGAGGCGCGTAGAGCAGAAACGCGCGAGCCGTAATGTCGGTATCGCTCGGGCTGAACGCCCCCCTCTCCAGGAGAAGCCTGATCACCGGCGACGCAAACACGACGAGAAAGACCGTCGCTGGCGCAATAGCCAGGAGTGCGAGCCGCAGTCCCGTTGCCAGGGTCTGCCGGAACTTCGGTAGGTCGTCGGCAAGCCGCGAGAGAATCGGCAGGACGGCAAGTGACGTCGCGCTTGCGACCAGACCAAGTGGGAGCTGGACGAGGAAGGTTGCCTCGCGCTGGATCGCGACGCTGCTCGGCCCGAGACCGTTGGCCAGGTGTCGATCGATAAGGACGGCGAGCTCGGTCACGACCAGTCCCGCGGCGACGGGCGCGTAGAGACGCAGCATCCGACCCACTGCCGGGTGGCGGGGGTCGAATGTCAGGGTGAGAGGGATACCGCGAAGGCCTGGCACGACGGCGATCAGCTGCAAAACGGCTCCGGCGAGCAGTCCGAGCACGAGACTGTTTGGCCCGAGGCGCTGATGGAACAGGAGCACTGTCACGATGAGCCCGAGGTTATACAGGGCGATCGAGAACGCGGGAAAGGTGAAGAGACGTCGAGCGTAGCACACGGCACTGACGACGCCGGACAGCCCCAGGAAGAACAGCGCGGGAATCGTGACACGCACGAAATCCAGGGTCAACGAGTAGTTCCGGGCGTCGGCGGTCGCGCCGAGGATGCTGGTGAGGGGAGCCGCGGCTGCAAGTAGCACCAGAACCAGCAGGACCAGGATCAGCGAGGCGCCCGCGAGCAGTGTGCTTACCACTGCCCCTAGCCCGTTGCGATCGTCGGGCCCAGAGTAGTCGCTGAGCACGGGAACCAGGGCAGCACTGATCGCTCCGCCGACCAGCAGATCGTAGAAGGTCTGTGACACCGTGCTGGCGTTACCAAACGCGGTATTGACGACAGTGATCCCGAATAGCGCGGTAATCACCTGCTCTCGGACGAGTCCGAGTAAGCGACTCGCCAGGTTCCCCAGGAGCAGGAGGCTCGCGGCGGCGAGGATACTACGGCGGTGGCTCACGGCGTGCGATGCAGGATCTGCGCGATCAGGGCGGAGGTCGAATGCTCGGGGGTCAGCGCGATCAGCTCGACCCGTGCTCCGATGCGTCGGGCTACGTCGGCCTCGGGGAGCGCGCGACCCGTCGGACCATAATCCGCGCCCTTGACGTAGACGTCAGGGCGCAGCGACTCGAGGATCTTCTCCGCCGTGAGATCGTCGAAGATGGTCACGAGGTCGACACAGCGCAGCGCGGCGAGTAGCTCCGCGCGCTCGGCCTCGGGAACGATGGGACGTGACGGCCCCTTGAGTGCACGGGTTGAGGCATCGGAATTCACTGCCACGATCAGCCGACCGAAGGACCGTGCCTGTTGCAGGTAGCGCAGGTGGCCGACGTGGAGGATATCAAAGCAGCCGTTGGTCAGGACGATTGTTTGTCCGCGCTGGCGCCAGCGGTCGCACGCGCGCATCGCGGCGTCGCGGCTGACGATTCGATCCGTCGTAACCTCCGATGATCAGCAGCCGTTCACCAATTCTAGAATGGATCCCCGGACAGTTCAACGAGGGAACGGGAAGCCTGGCTTGTTCGCTCGCTCCGGACTTTCTTGTCTTGAAAATGGCGCTCTGGTATAATGGCATCGCTGGAGATTAGCTTCACTGGAGCGGTGTCTGTGCGTCTCAGCTGAGGAGTGTGAAAGCCCGCATCCACGGGCGAGCGCTAAGTCGGACGGCAGGCCGAACAGTGGAGCCGAGGGAACACCAATGCAGCCGAGCAATGGCTACGTCGAAGGCACGGCTCCCAACGCCGGTGAGCCCAAGCCGGCCGGCGCACTCCAGGCTAACGCGCGGAATCCGGAGGGGGCAGAGGCTGATCTGCCGGACGAGGATATGGGCCGGCTGATGGCGGTCGCGGAGCAGGAGTACCGCGCGCCCCGGCGTGGCGACCTGCTCGAGGGTGTTGTCGTCTCCATTGATCGCGAGGGAGTCCTGGTCGACATCGGCGCGAAGTCGGAGGGTTTCATTCCGATCTCCGATGCGCAGCGGTTCGTCGACGAGCACGAGCTGGCGGTTGGTGACACCGTTCTGGTTTCGGTCGTTCAGCCCGAGGGACGGGGTGAGCACGTCATTCTCTCCTTGAGTCGCGCGCGCTCGGAACGCGGCTGGCGAACGCTGCAGCGTGGATCCGAGGTCGGCACGATGTTCACCGGCCGGGTCGTGGACGTGAATCGTGGAGGCCTGGTCGTGGAGGTCGAGGGCGTCCGCGGCTTCCTTCCCCTCAGTCAGATCTCGAGTGTCCGCGTGAACGGCGTCTCGGGTGAGGAGCTCGATCGATCCCTCGCTGGCATGGTCGGGCGCGAGATTCCGATCAAGGTGCTGGAAGTCAACCGGAAGCGGAATCGGCTGATTCTGTCGGAACGGGTCGCGGTCCAGGAGTTGCGCCAGCAACGACGTGATCAGCTGCTCACCGAGCTGCACGAGGGTGAGATTCGGACGGGTCGGGTGACGCGCCTGTCCGATTTTGGCGCTTTTGTGGATCTCGGCGGCGCGGATGGTCTGGTCCACGTCTCGGAGCTTGCCTGGCATCCGGTCGCGAATCCCGCCGACGTGTTGCACGTCGGTGACGAGGTTAAGGTCCTGGTGATCGGCATCGATCACGAGCGGCGCAAGATCTCGCTCAGCGTGCGTCGGACGCAGCCAGAGCCGTGGGCAACGGCGGCCGAGCGGTATCCAGTTGGATCCTTGGTTCGGGCCCGGATCACGCGCCTCACGACGTTCGGTGCTTTCGCTCAGCTCGAGGACGGCATCGAAGGATTGATCCACGTGAGCGAGCTGAGTGATCGACACGTCGTGCACCCTCGGAACGTGGTTCGGGAAGGCGACGAGGTCGTGGCGCGGGTGCTGCGGGTCGAGCCCGAGCGGCATCGGCTCGGCCTGAGCTTACGTCAGGTCGATCAGATGGATCAGGAGGAGCCATCGCCGGGCGTGATCTGATAATGAACATTCGCGGGTCTACGACCGGTTCGGTCACGGTTGGAGTAAGATTACCGCGGGACGTGAAAGCGGGGCGGACTTCCGCTCTTAACCTAGGGGGCTCTCGTGGCGGATAGATTTGATAAGTTTACGGAGCGCGCACGCAAGGTTCTGACGCTGGCGCAGGAGGAAGCGCAGCGGTTCAACCACAACTACATTGGCACCGAGCATCTTCTCCTCGGATTGGTGCGAGAGGGAGATGGTGTCGCGGCGAAAGTGCTCGCGAACATGGGTGTCGAGCTGAACAAGGTGCGGTCTGCCGTCGAGTTCATCATCGGACGCGGCGACCGGATGGTCATGGGCGAGATCGGCCTGACCCCGCGAGCGAAGAAGGTGATCGAGCTGGCGGTCGACGAGGCGCGGCGTCTGAATCACCACTACATCGGGACCGAGCATCTTCTGCTCGGACTCGTCCGCGAGGGTGAAGGAATCGCTGCTGGCGTCCTGGAGAGCCTTGGCGTAAGTCTCGACAAAGTCCGTGCGCAGGTCATCCACGTCCTGAGTCAGAGCTCCACCTATTCGCAGCACGAATCTCGGCAGGCCACGCGTACCCCCACGATCGACCAGATGGGTATTGACCTCACCGCCGCGGCCCGGGCTGGCAAGCTGGATCCCTGCATTGGGCGGCAGAAGGAGATCGAACGGGTCGTTCAGATCCTGAGTCGGCGCACCAAGAATAATCCCGCGTTGATTGGCGAGCCGGGCGTTGGAAAGACGGCCATCGTCGAAGGCCTCGCCCAGCGCATCGTCAACGGCGAGGTCCCGGAGACGCTGCTCGGGAAGCGTCTGCTGACGCTGGACATCGGGGCACTGGTCGCCGGTACGAAGTACCGTGGCGAGTTCGAGGAGCGGCTGAAGAAGATCATCGAGGAGATCCGGACCGCCGGAAACTGCGTGATGTTCATCGACGAGCTGCACACCCTCGTCGGTGCTGGTGCCGCCGAGGGCGCCGTCGATGCCGCGAATATCCTGAAGCCCTCCCTGGCGCGCGGTGAGCTACAGTGCATCGGCGCGACCACGCTCGACGAGTATCGCAAGTACATCGAGCGCGACGCGGCGCTTGAGCGGCGCTTCCAGCCGGTTCACGTCGATGAGCCGACCGTCGAGGAGACCATCGAGATCCTGAAAGGGATCAAGGACCGCTACGAGGCGCATCACCGGCTGGAGATTACCGACGAGGCGCTCAAGGCCGCGGCCGAGCTCGCCGCTCGCTACATCACCGATCGCTTCCTGCCTGACAAGGCCATCGACCTGGTTGACGAGGCGGCTTCACGGGTTCGCCTGCAGCGCTCGGCACCGCCGACGACACTCAAGGAGGCGCTGCGCGGGCTGGAGGCCGTTCAGCACGAGAAGGAGTCGGCGATCACCTCCCAGCAGTACGAGCTGGCGGCCGAGCTACGCGACCGCGAGGTCAAGCTCCGCGAGAAGATCGACAAGATCGAGGCCGGCTGGCACGAGGAGCAGGGAAGCGATCGCCCGAAGGTCACCGAGGAGCACATCGCCGAGGTCGTGTCGATGTGGACCGGAATTCCGGTAACCCGCATCGCGATGGAGGAGTCCCAACGGCTGCTCCAGATGGAAGAGACCTTGCACCGACGCGTGGTTGGGCAGGATGAGGCGATCAGTACGGTCGCGAAGGCGGTCCGGCGAGCCCGTGCTGGACTGAAGGATCCAAAGCGGCCCATTGGCTCGTTCATCTTCCTTGGCCCGACGGGCGTCGGAAAGACGGAGCTTGCCCGGGCGCTTGCCGAGTTCCTCTTCGGCTCGGAAGACAATATGATCAAGATCGATATGTCCGAGTTCATGGAGCGGCACTCGGTCGCCCGACTGGTCGGCGCTCCTCCCGGATATATCGGATATGAGGAAGGCGGCCAGCTGACCGAGGCCGTCCGCCGAAAGTCGTACTCGGTCGTCCTCCTGGACGAGATCGAGAAGGCGCACCCGGAAGTCTTCAACATGCTCCTTCAGATCATGGACGACGGTCGATTAACCGACGCGAAGGGACGCAAGGTCGACTTCCGCAACACGATTATCATCATGACGTCCAACGTCGGCTCGGACCTGCTGAAGCGCGATACGTCCCTTGGTTTCACCGTCCGCCAGGACGAGACGAAGAGCGACGAGGAAGCGTATCAGAAGCTGAAGGACAAGGTTCTGAGCGAGCTGAAGAAGACGTTCCGCCCCGAGTTCCTGAACCGGCTCGACGCATCCGTCGTGTTCCGATCGCTCAATCGGATGCAGATTCGGGCAATCGTCGATCTGAAGCTCAATCGAGTCCGGAATCAGCTGGTCGAGCAGCAGCTAACGCTGGAGGTCGGAGACGAGGCAAAGGACTTCCTCGCCCAGAAGGGCTGGGATCCCCAGATGGGCGCGCGACCGTTGCTGCGAGCGATCCAGAACATGATCGAAGACCCCCTGGCCGAGGGCGTGCTGCAGGGCAAGTTCAAGGCTGGCGACACCGTGGTAGCCCGCGTTGTCGGCGACGAGCTGGTCCTGGAGGTCGCCGATCTCGTACCAGCCTGACGCTCGTCCGGGGAAAGGTGAAGAGCACACTCAAGCGCGACCGGCCCCACCGGTCGCGCTTGGTCTTCTCGCCGTCAGGCGTGATCACCTGCCACCAGCACCGAAGACCGCGACATCAGCGTCCAGTACCGGGCCACGCTCGCTGGCCGCGTGGGAATGGCCACGCCGACGTCTTCATCCGCCTCCGACCTCTGGTGCTGCGCAGCCTCTATTCCCGGCGCTGGCGCCTACCAGGTAAGGAAGAGAATGGCTAGTCCGAAAAATCGGTCGAAGGTCGTCTACGTTTGCCAGCAGTGCTCGGCTCAAAGCTTGAAGTGGGCCGGACGATGCTCGGAATGCGGCGCCTGGAACTCCCTGGTCGAAACGATCGAGGAGCCACCCGCACAAGCTCCGCGGTCCTGGAACCTCCCGCGGACGGCGCCGGTCAGCCTTCGGGCGCTCCAATCACGAACCTTCGACCGTATCGTCGTATCCGGAGACGAATTCAACCGGGCACTGGGTGGAGGAATCGTTCCGGGATCGCTCGTCCTGCTCGGCGGCGACCCGGGGATTGGAAAGTCGACGCTACTATTGCAGGTTTCGGCCGAGGTCGCGGAGCGCGGCAAGCCAGTCCTCTACGTCTCGGGTGAGGAGTCGGCCGAGCAGATCAAGCTGCGAGCGGATCGGCTCGGGATCGATACGGATAAGCTGCTCGTGCTGGCGGAGACCTGCCTCGACGAGGTTCTGACGCAGATCGGGGGTCTCGATCCTGCGATGGTGGTCGTCGATTCGATCCAGACGATGTATCTCGACGGGGTGGTCGCCGCGGCCGGCAGCGTGACGCAGGTCCGCGAATGCGCCATGGCGCTGCTCCGCGCGGCAAAGGCGACCCAACGTCCCATCTTCATCGTCGGGCACGTCACCAAAGAGGGGGCGATCGCGGGACCACGAATCCTCGAGCACATCGTGGATACGGTCCTCTATCTCGAGGGCGAGCGCTTTCAATCATTCCGTCTCCTGCGTGCAGTGAAGAACCGATTCGGGTCGACGAATGAGATCGGCGTTTTCGAAATGCGCGGCGAAGGGCTCGCCGAGGTGTCCAATCCATCGGAGCTTTTCCTCGAGGATCTCCCCGCGAGCGCCGACGGATCGGCAGTGGCGGTCACGCTGGAGGGGACGCGCCCCCTCCTCGTGGAGGTGCAGGCACTGACGAGCACGACAAGCTTTGGCCTTCCGCGCCGGACGGCGACGGGTGTCGACCTGGGACGCCTTCTGCTCCTGACCGCCGTACTGACCAAGCGCGTCGGCGTGGGGCTGTCGAATCAGGATATCTACGTCAACGTTGTCGGTGGCTTCAAGGTTTCCGAGCCGGCTGCAGATCTGGCCATCGCCGTCGCGATCGCGTCAAGCTACCGCGAGCAGGCGGTCGATTCCAACCTGGCACTGATCGGGGAGATCGGGCTCTCGGGAGAGCTACGACGCGTTCGAGACCTGGACCGACGGCTGACAGAAGCCGCACGTCTTGGTTTCCGACGCTGTCTCGTCCCGGCATCGGGGATGCGGGATCGAGCGAAGGGCGATTCCGGAATCGAGGTGGTTACCGCGAAGACGCTCGACGAGGCTCTGCACGTCGTCTGGGAGTGATCGCCGTGCCCGACGTTGCAGTTAGAGCGCACCGCGGATCGGAGGATCTTTGCCTCGCCAGAACGCCAGGGACGGGGTTCCACGGCGGTTTTTCCTTTACAATGGCGCGAGACGTGTGTTAAAGTCAGGTTGAGTGCGCTGGAAGGAGGAGTCGCCACGCTCGAGATCGGCGAGCACGGGCGGCACGTGGATACGCGAAACGAGAGGAGACTCGATGAATGTCGAGCTGGCCTTCCGCTTCATCGGCGCGCTGGCGTTTGCTGCAGCTGGATGGGACCTTGGGGCGAGCGTCGACTTTGCACCGCTCCAGGGAGGGCCTCTCCCGGATGGATTGATCGGTGCGGTTATCGGAGCAGCTACCGGCTTCTTCGTCACACCTTATCTGACGACGCGGCCGACCAGTTTCGTCGCCGATCACGCGCGTAAGCTGCCGATCAAGGACCTGGTCGCGGCGGTTCTCGGCCTTCTCATCTCGTTAATCCTCTCGGCTCTGCTCGCAATTCCCTTGTCGATGCTCCCTGGGATACTTGGGCGATTGCTTCCCTTCTTCGGCTGCCTGTTCCTGAGCTATCTCGGCGTCACCGTCTCCGTCGGGCGCCGTGACGATCTGTTCGGTCTGCTGGGCTGGTTTTCCACCGCGGACCGCGAGCTCTCGGAAAGCTCGAACGCTGCGCTCCTGGACACGAGTGCGATCATCGACGGACGCATCGCGGACGTTGGGCGGACGGGCTTTCTGTCCGGTCCGCTGGTCGTGCCGCGCTTCGTGCTTCGCGAGCTGCAACGCATCGCGGACTCTTCTGATGCCGTGCGCCGCAGCCGCGGACGTCGCGGCCTCGAGCTACTGGAACGACTGCGGAAGACGTCGAACGTGACGGTCCGAATCTACGACGGCGATGCCGACGGAGATGGCGTCGACGCAAAGCTGATCAAGCTGGCACAGCATCTCAAGTGCGCCATCGTGACGAACGACTATAATCTCAATCGCATCGCGGCCGTTCAGGGCGTTCGTGTGCTCAATGTCAACGAGCTAGCCAATGCTGTGAAATCGGTCGTGCTCCCGGGCGAGGAAATCGTCGTCCGGGTCATCCAGGAGGGCAAGGAGCCGGGGCAGGGAGTCGGCTACCTGGAGGATGGCACGATGGTCGTGGTCGACGGCGGACGCCGACATCTCGATTGCGACGTCGGGATCGTCGTGACCCGCGTGTTCCAGACCGCAGCCGGGCGCATGATCTTTGCCCAGGCCAAGGAGCCTCAAACGTCGAAATGATGCCCTCAACCGGACTGGCGGCCGTGGTGGTAGCCGCTGGCGAAGGTCGTCGCTTTGGCGGTGATAAACTGTTCTGTCGACTGGACAACCGTGCTGTTCTGGCCTGGTCCTTGGACGTGCTCGAAGCATCGCCCCTCGTCTCGACGGTCGTGCTCGTGCTCAATCAGGCGAACCTGGAGCGCGGACGACGTCTGGTCGGGCGACGCGGCTACCATAAGATCCGTGAGATCTGCCTGGGTGGCGTGCGTCGCCAGGACAGCGTCTGGCGTGGCGTGCAGCACGTCACCGGCTGGCGCTGGGTGGCGATTCACGACGGAGCCCGACCGTTCCTGACGGACGAAATTCTGAAGCGGGGCTTCGAGGTCGCGCAGCAGATCGGAGGCGCGGTCGCCGCGGTGCCGGTCACGGATACGATCAAGATTGTCCAGGAGGAAAATCTGATCGAGTTTACGCCCGAACGCGCTCGCGTGTGGGCCGCCCAGACGCCGCAGATCTTTCGCTATGATCAGCTGGCTGAAGCCTACCAGAAGTACGGCGATCAGGATGTCACCGACGACGCGGAGCTGATGGAGCGCGCGGGCTTTCCAACGGCAGTCTTTCTCGGCTCGTACGAGAATCTCAAAATCACCACGCTTGGCGACCTTGCGCTCGCTCGGACGATCGCCCGCGGAAGGCGGTGTGGCTGATGGCGGTAGGAATCGGTTATGACGTGCACCGCCTGGCCGCCGGGCGCCGGTTAATCCTCGCGGGCGTCGAGTTCGAGGGAGATCGAGGATTGCTCGGCCATTCGGACGCGGACGTGGCGACCCACGCGGTGATGGACGCGCTGCTTGGCGCTGCTGCCCTGGGAGACATCGGTGAGCATTTTCCGCCAGGCGATGCCCGCTACGCCAACGCGGACAGTCTTACCCTGCTGCGTCGCGTCGTCAGTCTGCTCGAAGAGAAGGGCTGGTGCGTCGGCAACGTCGACCTGACCATCGTGGCCGAATGGCCGCGGGTCGGTCCGCGGGTCCAGGAGATGCGCCGCAATCTGAGCGAGGCGGTGAAGACCGATGCCTCGCGCGTCAGTGTCAAGGCAACGACGAATGAGGGGCTGGGATTCATCGGAAAGGGCGAAGGCATCGCTGCCATTGCCGTGGCCGAGATCCTGGCGATGGATCGATCAGCTTCTAGCTTGGCATCTTCCACTCGGAGCGGGAGACGTGGCTAAGGCTCGCTTGACCTGCGCCTGTCTCTAGGGGCGCCGTGTTGGCGACGCCCCACGAACGCACATCAGCAAATTCCCACCAGAATGCGCGGTCGTACCGCCGGGAGGTGCCAGGTGTCGTTGGCCGAGGATATTCAGGTCATTTTCGAGCGTGACCCCGCAGCAACCAATCTGCTGGAGGTTCTGCTCACGTATCCCGGGCTGCACGCGCTGCTGCTCCATCGACTTGCCCATCGATTGCACGTGCTGGGGATTCCGGTCATACCGCGACTGATCTCGCACCTGAATCGCTGGATAACCGGAATCGAGATTCATCCCGGCGCACGCATTGGTCGCCGTTTTTTCATCGATCATGGCATGGGGGTCGTCATTGGCGAAACGAGTGAAATCGGTGATAACGTCACGCTCTACCAGGGAGTGACCCTGGGAGGGACGGGAAAGGAAAAGGGGAAGCGACACCCAACCCTGGGTAACGACGTCATGGTCGGGGTAGGGGCAAAGATTCTCGGGGCGGTGACCATCGGAGATCACGCGCGTATCGGTGCCGGGGCGGTGGTTTTGAGTGACGTGCCCCCGAACGCGACGGCCGTCGGCGTACCGGCCAAGGTCGTCGTGTTTCGCGCGCCGGATGGCTCCAGCCGGCGCGTCGAGCATCTGCCCGACCCCGAGCTCGACATGATCTCCGCGCTACACCGCAAGGTCGAGGAGCTCAGTGCGCGTATCGAACTCCTGGAATCCCTGCTCTCACCTCAAGCGCCCCAAAACGATGGCGGCGGAGCGAATCGGATGGACGGTGGACCCAACAACGTCCCGGCGAGCTCTGGCCAACGCTCTGGAGAACACTGATGAAGATCTTCAACACCTTGACCGCGCAGAAAGAAGACTTTGTGCCCTACGGGGATCCGGTCAAGATGTACGTGTGTGGCGTGACGCCGTACAGCGAAGCTCACGTTGGGCACGCGATGTCCGCGATCGTCTTCGATACCGTCCGCCGCTACCTCGAGTTCCGTGGATATCGGGTCCATTACGTCCAAAACTTCACCGACATCGACGATAAGATTATCGACCGCTCGAATCGCCTCGGGATTCCGGCCATGGACCTCGCCGAGCGCTACATCGGCGAGTTTTACGTCGATCTGGCCGCGCTCCACATCAAGCCGGCCACGTCGTACGTTCGGGCTACCAGTGAGATCGACGGGATCATTCGTCTCATCCAGGGCCTGATCGACAAGGGATTCGCCTACACCGTCGACGGCGACGTCTACTTCCGCGTGACGCGGGACCCGGACTATGGAAAGCTGTCGCATCGGTCGCTCAGCGATCTCGAGGCCGGTGCCCGCGTCGAGGTCGATCCTCGCAAAGAGACACCAATGGACTTCGCGCTCTGGAAGTCGGCGAAGCCCGGGGAGCCAAGCTGGCCGAGCCCGTGGGGACCTGGACGCCCTGGCTGGCACATCGAGTGCTCGGCGATCGTCCTCGACCACCTCGGACCACAGATCGATATCCACGGCGGTGGCGCGGATCTCATCTTTCCTCACCACGAGAACGAGATCGCTCAGTCGGAGTCGTCCACCGGGCAGGTTCCTTTCGTCAAGTACTGGATGCACAACGGACTGCTTCAGCTGGGCAGCGAAAAGATGTCGAAGTCGCTCGGAAATCTCGTCACGATCAAGGAGGCCCTCGCTCAGTTCAGCGCCGATGCAATCCGCGCGTTCGTCCTGACCTCGCATTACCGCCGCCCGCTCACCTACACGGAGGACGGCGTTGCTGCCGCCGAGCGCGGAGTGGCTCGTCTGCGCGCCGCGGTAACGCCGCGGCCCAGCGGTGGAGACGTCGTCAACGAACCAGCAGACCTTGTCGAAGCCCGGCAGCGCGCGGCTACCGCGTTCGTCGAGGCGATGGACGACGATTTCAACACGCCTAGTGCCCTGGCGGCCCTCTTTGACCTGGCACGGGAGATCAACCGTGCGCGCGAGGCGGGAGTACCAGGCGAGGGACTCGCGGGAGCACAGTCGACCCTACTTCAGCTCGCGGGCGTCCTGGGACTGACTCTCGAGGAGCCACGAGAGAATCTTGGTGCAAAGCCGTTTATCGAGCTGCTCCTCTCGGTACGGCAGGAGCTTCGTCAGGCAAAGCAGTACGAGATGGCAGACCGCATCCGCCGGGGACTGGAGGACCTGGGTATCGTCATCGAAGATCGGCCGGGCGGCTCGACCTGGCGCGCGGCCCGGTAGCTGACACGCGAACCAGTGGCCAGGGTCTGGGGCAGGCGTCCTGTCCTCGAAGCCTTGAGGGCAGGGCGTCGGATCGATCGCATTCTCATCGCCGAGGGTATTCGGCCAACCGACCCGATCGCGGAGATCCTGGAGCTCAGCGCCCAGCGCGGGATTCGAGTCCAGCGTCTGGATCGGCAGGCACTCGATCGACTCAGCGGGGGAGCCAATCACCAGGGCGTGATCGCCGAGGTGGCGGAGTATCGCTACCTGACGCTCGACGAATTGCTCGAGACGACGCGGCAAGCCGCCGGTCCGACGCTCATCCTGGCACTCGATTCGCTCGAGGACCCTCAAAACTTTGGGACGCTCCTGCGAACTGCCGACGCGATCGGTGCGACCGGAGTCGTGATTCCGCTGCATCGCGCGGTCGGCGTCACACCTGCGGTCGAGAAGGTATCGGCGGGAGCGGTCGAGTACCTGCGCATCGCACGAGTAACGAATCTCGCACGTGCCCTCGCCGATCTGAAGCGGCACGGCTACTGGGTTGTCGGCCTCGACTCGAGCGGTCCGATCCTCTACGATCAGTTCGCGGTGGACGTTCCGCTGGTGATTGTCGTCGGTGCCGAGGGGCGTGGTCTCGGACGGCTGGTCCGCGAACGGTGCGACGTTCTGGTTCGATTGCCGATGCGCGGCCACGTCGAATCCCTGAACGCGGCGGTGGCCGGGTCCATCGTTCTGTATGATGTGCTCCGCCGTCGTGGAGTGTGATCGACGGAGCACGGTGTTGACCCGACGCCACCGGTCGTGGTATTGTGCCGGCTCGGGGCTAGATGTTGACGTCTCTCCGCGTGTTACGGCGTGCCCTGAGGCTGCACCAGAGGCGCGTGGGCCAGCCCGGTTGATTGCTTGTGCGGATCGCGGTCGAGTGTGGCAGCTTGACCGGTTTACGTGAAGAGGAATGCGCATGCGGTGTCCTTACTGTGCTGACGGAGCGTCGCGGGTACTGGACTCGCGCCCGGTCGGGCGTGGCGTTCGGCGCCGACGCGTCTGCCAGTCGTGCGGACAGCGATTCACGACCTACGAAAGCCAGCCGGCACCGGCGCTCACCGTGCTGAAGCGGGACGGACGCTGCGAGGGGTACGATCGTGCCAAGCTTTTGCGATCGATGCGCGCGGCGTGCTACAAGAGGCCTGTAGCGGCCAGCGCGATCGAAGAGGCGGTCGACCGGGTCGAGGCCGAGCTGACACGTCTTGGAGCATCGACCGTCGATACGCGGCAGATTGCCGACCTTGTACTCCTCCAGCTCAGCACGCTGGACGAGGTGGCTTACCTGTGCTACGCCAGCGGCACGCGCGGCTTCCGTGACGCCGAAGAGGTTCTGGCCGAGATCGACGTGCTCCGGAGCCTGCAGCGCCGGACTGCCGAGTCGCGCATCCAGATGCGCCTCCAGTTCGACGAAGATCAGCCTCACTGGAACTAGACTGGGCTCGGAGCAACGCGTCGGCGCCGTTTGACACGGCGTGAGCCACCGCTGGCTTCGGAAACAGGGTCACGCTCTCTGCTGGGTGCGCACGTGCTGTCCGCGCGCCTGGCGCCACGCACGGTAGACCCCGGTGATGAAGTCCGCGAGCTCCTGCTCCGCAACGTTAGTCGGGAGCTGCACCACGAGCGACAGCTGTAGCGTTTCGCCCGCCGACACCGACGTGGCGGGCGCCGTCGCGAACGTCGAAACGGTCGGTGCCTCGAAGTGCGCGGGCCGGTCTGCCAGCTCGTCCCCCCTGCTTTCCCGTCCCAGTGCCTGCTCGAGGTGTCGGTAGAAGCGCATCGCCTTCTGAACCATCTGACCGCGCAGGCCTCTCCTTGCCACAAAGTAGTCGTGGAGCTGATCGTCGTCAATCGGAGCTCCGATCTCGACGCCGAGATCCGGGTACGCGTGACCCGCTGCGCGCCGCAGGGCGGCCAGGCGCCGTGGCGCGCTGAGACGGACCTCGAGAAAGGCTTCGGTAGGACGTCCATTGGTATCGATCAGACCCAGCGCCTTCAGCGCCGTGATGAGGGCGGACTCGTTCCCCGCGGCAATGCCCCAGCGCTTCAGAAGACCCGCGTGAATCTTCGCGGGAACATCCTCGCGACGCACGCGCTGGAGAAATTCGTCCAGTGTCTTGAACGCGACATACGGAGGGTGCGGGCGCAGGTAAGCGTCGGGATGACCCTGATGCTCGATCACCGCGAGAAGGCCTCCTCGGCGGTACGATCCACGTATTTTTGTATGAATTTCCGCCTGGAGACAGTATAGTCCGCGTCGCCCAGTATGACAAGCGCTACCGTCCAGGCAGCACATCAAGCGTGCTCGAGCGATGAGCTATCGGCAATCTTACTACCTTGTCGACCCAGTACGGACCTCGTCGGTTACACGGTCGCTGGTGCGCCCTCGAGTTCAGTACGGACTGATAATATCGCAGCGAATGAGTCCGAATGACGTACTGATCTGTATGCCAGACATACTTGACAGGCGGTAGCCGGTAGGACTATCATGCCAGCCAACACAGGGGGTTCAACGAGGAGCGCATCGGGCGAGCCCACACCCCCGAGAGCGTGCCCTACACCGTGACTGTAAGGCACAACCCGTGTGCCGCGGTGTCATTGCCGTGAAAAATTCGTAGTTGACCGGGAGTCTGAGCCCCACGCTAAGGTCTGCCGCGGCGTGGCCAGTTGTAGAATGCTGATCCCGCGATGGGCGTCAGATCGCCCGGGTGACCGGCAGACGGCAGTTTGATACAATGATCCCGGATGCAGAACATGGGTTCTGCTATGTCAAATGCCGCGTGGGTGCAGCCGTCATCGATCGTGGACGCTTAGTTGCAGCCTAGAGGAATGGTGAGGAGGCCCAGGGTGAGCGCAGTTCAGAGTCTAAGAAACCCGGAGACCGCCGACGGAACGGTCCTGGAAGGCATTCGAGAGAAGGTGTTCCTGGATCGCTACTCGTTGAAGGATCGTGATGGATCACCAATCGAGCGACATCCTGAGCAGATGTGGCAGCGGGTTGCCTCCAGCATTGCCGCGGTCGAGAAGACGGACGAGAAGCGCCTCTTCTGGACGCGGCGCTTCCGTGAAGCGTTGAGCGGGTTCAAGTTCGTCCCAGGTGGGCGCATCCTCGCGGGCGCCGGAACGGGCCATCGTGTGACCTACTACAACTGTTACGTGATCCCCAGTCCAGAGGATAGCCGCGGCGGCATCCTCGACAATCTCAAGATCATGACAGAAATCATGGCGCGTGGCGGCGGCGTTGGAATTAACCTGTCGACGCTCCGACCGCGCGGCTCCTATATCCGCACGGTCAATGGGACGGCCTCCGGTCCTTGCTCGTGGGCCCAGCTGTATTCCGTCGCCACTGGCGACGTGATCCAGCAGGGAGGTTCGCGCCGTGGTGCGCTGATGCTCATGCTGGACGATAACCATCCCGATATCGAAGAGTTCATCACGGTGAAGCGCCGGCCAGGGATGATCGAGCACGCCAATTTGTCGGTCTGCGTCTCGGATGCCTTCATGCGTGCGGTCGCTGCGGACGACGATTGGCAGCTCGTCTGGGATGGGAAGGTTCACAAGACACTGCGCGCGCGCGACCTCTGGAATCTCATCTGCGAGTCGGCGTGGGCCTCGGCCGAGCCTGGCGTCGTGTTCATCGACCGTTATCAGAGCCTCTCGAACACCTGGTACTATGAGACCATTCGCTGCGTGAACCCGTGCGGCGAGCAGGGCCTTCCGCCGTGGGGCGTCTGCAATCTTGGTGCACTCAATCTGGCTGCCTTCGTCCACGACGGATCCTTCGACTACGATGGGCTCGCCGAGCACGCACGGGTCGCGATTCGCTTCCTCGACAACGTCATCGACGCGAATGACTACTTCATCGAAGAGAACCGGATCGCGCAGCTTGGTACCCGACGCACCGGTCTGGGGACGATGGGTCTTGCCGACGCTCTGCTTGCGCTCCAGGTGCGCTACGGGAGCGAGGAGTCGCTGGCCGTCATCGAGCGCATCTACCGGACCATTCGCGACGCGGCGTACGACATGTCGTGCGACATCGCCGCGGAGAAAGGACCGTTTCCCAACTTCGACGCAGAGAAGTATCTCAAAGGCGCGTTCATCCAGCGGCTGCCGGAGCCGATCAAAGCGAAGATCCGTCAGCACGGGATTCGAAACGCGGTCATTTTGACCCAGGCACCGACGGGAACGACCAGTCTCCTGGCCGGCGTGAGCTCGGGGATCGAGCCGGTCTACGATTTCGCCATGCTGCGGCGCGACCGAACCGGCGAGCACGTCCTCTATCACCCGCTGTACCAGCAGTGGCACGACGCGCATCCGGGCGAGCCGACCCCGGACTGGTTCGTCAAAGCGGCTGACCTGACGCCCGAAGAGCACGTGCGCGTGCAGGCGCTGATCCAGCAGTACACTGACGCCAGCATCTCGAAGACGGTGAATGCACCCAATAACCACACCGTCGAGCAGGTCGACACGCTGTACCGCCTTGCCTACGAGCTTGGCTGCAAGGGCGTGACCTACTACCGCGACGGATCACGGGACGCGGTTCTGATGCACCTCGACAAGAAGGAGACGACAGACACCCCGAGTACGACCAGCCCTGAAGCCGCACCCTCGGCTCCCGCGGACGTTCCCCAGCTACGCCCGCGGCCGCACGTTCTCACTGGCGCGACCTACCGCGCGCCAACCCCGGTGGGTACTGCCTTCGTGACGATCAATAGCGCTCCGAACGGGGATATCTGCGAGGTGTTCATCACGGTTGGACGCGCCGGGTCGGACGTTTCGGCTGATGCCGAAGCGCTGGGCCGCCTGATCTCGCTGGCGTTCCGTATCCCGTCAGCTCTGTCGACCCGCAGCGTTGCCGAAGCGGTGATCGATCAGCTCGCGGGTATCGGCGGGAGTAACTCGCTGGGGTTCGGAAACGCGCGGGTGCGGTCGCTCGCCGATGCGGTGGCGAAGGTTCTGGCGGAGCACGTCGGCCTCGCGGGCGCGTATCCCACGGCGCTACAACTCTCGATCGGTAGCGGGCCTGCCACTCCGGCCGAGCACAGCGTCGCGAACGGAAACGGTCACGCCTCGATGCCGGTGCGTACGACCGGCGACTTCTGCCCCGCGTGCGGTCAGATCGCTCTCGTCTACGAAGAAGGCTGCCGAAAGTGCTACGTGTGTGGCTTTTCGTCGTGCTGATTCGCGGGTGCACGACCGAGATCCTTTGACCGAACAATCGCTGGAGCCGCCTGCCCTGGGCAGGCGGCTCCAGCGCTCCCCCTTACCTTCCATCCTCGGTGCTGGCACGGTTGTCGCCTGAGAGGCGTCGGAACCGATCTTCGGCCGCCGACGAGAATACGCTCGCGGAATTGACGCGCTCGGCCGACTGAGAGTATGCTCAAGGGTAGGATGGAGGCACTGGCCGGAGCCCTGCGCCGTCGTGAACGGAACGGCGTCGTCTGGTACGACTTCCCGGCACTGACTGCTGCCGGGGCCGTGATCGCCTCGGTCGCAAGTCGTCACGGAGGCGTCAGCGAGGGCTCCTTCGCATCGCTCAACCTGAGCTACGCCGTCGGCGATGAGGCTGGCCGCGTGCGCGAAAACCGTCATCGCCTGGCAGAGGCGGTCGGCTTTGCCGAGGATGGCATCGTGTGCGCAGCGCAGGTCCACGGCCATCGTGTCGTCTACGTCGACCGTCAGAGCGCAGGGGCCGGGTACGTCGGCCACGAAACCGCGATTCGTGACGCCGATGGCCTGATTACCGATCAGCCCGGATTGACGCTCTGGCTGGGGTTCGCCGACTGTGTGCCGGTTCTCGCCTACGATCCGCGGCGACGGGCGGTTGGCATCGCGCACGCCGGCTGGCGGGGTACGCTCGCGGGTATCGCCCGGGAGCTCGTCGTTTCTCTGCAGACCCGACTGGGGTGTCGGGTGGCGGATCTACTTGTCGGTGTCGGTCCGTCGATCGGTCCGTGCTGCTACGCCGTGGGACCGGACGTTATCGGTGCGTTCCAGGCGACCTGGCGGGACGTCGACGGGTTATTTGCTCCCGGGCCAGGTGACACGCTTCACCTGGACCTGTGGGAAGCCAATCGGCGTCTCCTGATCGGCGCGGGTGTCCCCGCTGAGAACGTGCTGATCGCCCGCCAATGCACCGCGTGTCACGTGAACGAGTTCTTCTCCCACCGCGCTCAGCACGGGCGTGCCGGGCGCATTGCCGCGGTCATCGGAATGCCAGAAGGAGGATGAAGGGTGCAAGCAGAGGTCGACGTCGAGATCGAGCTGGCGGAGCGCATTGCGAGAGTCAGGGAAGTCATCGCGAGCGCGGCGTCCCGATCCGGGCGACGTCCCGAGGACGTGACGCTCGTGGCCGTGTCGAAAACCGTCGAGCCAGAACGTATCCTCCTTGCCGCGCGACTCGGGATAACCCACTTTGGCGAGAACCGAGTGCAGGAGGCGGAAGCCAAGATCTTGGCTCTCTCGGGGCGGCTGCCATCAGCCACCGAGTGGCACCTGGTCGGGCACCTGCAGTCGAACAAGGCGCGAACGGCCGTTCAGCTGTTCTCACTTATCGAGTCGGTCGACAGCGTGAGCCTGGCCGAAATCCTCAACCGGCTCGGCACCAGGCGGGGCAGCCCCGTTCCGATCCTCCTGGAGGTGAATGTTGGCGGAGAGCCGACCAAGTTCGGCTTCGCGCCAGAGGAGATGTCGTCGGTTCTGCCGCGGCTTCTGGACCTGCCGATGATCGCCATCCGGGGGCTGATGACCGTCGCGCCGGCTGTTGCCGAGGCCGAGCTCGCGCGACCGTATTTCCGTCAGCTTCGTGCTCTTCGCGACCGACTCGCGCGGGAGAATCCCTCTGCGTCCCTGCACGAGCTCTCGATGGGCATGACCGGCGACTATCCCGTGGCGATCGAGGAGGGAGCGACCATTGTCCGTGTCGGACGTGCTATCTTCGGCGAGCGACCCGCGTAAGCTACGTGCACGGCGAGGCCACTTCTGGTAGAATTCAATCAGGTTGCGCTCACGGTCCATCGAGGTTCCGATCTCTGATCCAGCCGTGGCGCTCGAGAAGCGAAAGGTACTCTCGTGGCAGTTTACCTGCGACTGTTCGTGGACGTGCTCTTCAACGTCCTGATCTTCGCGATTCTGATCGATGCATTGCTTTCCTGGTTTCCGATCTCCCCAAATAGCCCGATCGTTCGGCTGCTCGACGATATCACCGAGCCAATCCTGGCGCCTTTACGCCAGGTCGTGCCGCGACTGGGGATGTTCGACATTACGCCAATCGTGGCGATGTTCCTGCTCGAGATTCTGCAGAACATCATTGATTCGGGTCTGTCGGGCTACGTGTAGCGTGTAGGCCGGCGAGCCATTCGTCGATCTGCTGGGGTGGCAGATCGATCTCGACGATTTTCTGCCTGCCAGTGAAGCCACGAAGAATGCGGATGCGGCTTCGCCCGATCTTCAGCTCACCCGCGAGAACGTTGATCAGCTCCTCGTTCGCGCGGTTCTCGCTCGGCGGGGCCGCGACGTTTATGCGGAGAACGCCGCCGTCATAGTCCACCACGCCTGACCGTCGTGCCCCTGGCCGGACGCGAACTGTAATGCGCGTCATGCTCACCCGTCTATCCACGTCACCAGGCAAGGACCGCGCCGTGCGGTTCAGGTGCGCACGAGCGGATCTTCGCTGGCACGCCAGGTGCCGCGATGCTCATCCACCGTGGAGCGCGGACGGTTCACGCGGGCGGACGCTACGCTCTCCTCTTGTCGTGCGACGAGACTCGTAGCCCCGGGTGGTTCCGGTTGACGAGTCGATAGCGGAAGGCAACTTCGACCCGTTCCGCGAGCGCCCCGACTTGCTCGAACTCGTCGTCGCTCAGGCGCCCTCTCAGCCATAGCTCGCCCAGCCTGGATACTGCCGCGGCGATGACGAACTCCTCGACATCTGACAGTTTCCATTCTGCTTCGACAGCTCGCATCAGGACAGAGAGAGCTCGGCCACGATCCTTGATCAGGAGAGCGGCCGATAATTCTTCGGCATACGGCCCGAGGGGCACGCCAAAGCGACTCTTTCGTCGGGTCGACGGTTTGCTCTCACGCTTGGTGCCTCGACCTGGGTTGTGGAGTATTACAGCCATACTCACGCCCTGAGTCCCCACGGTGAGGTGGAGGATTGATGTTGGATCAGGTCAGCCTGCGGGTGTCGCGAGTGACAACGTGATTCGGCTGACGGCGTTACAGGTCTGGACTTCGTTCGTCTTCTCGGTCTCATCTGGCGAGAAAACGAACACACGTGCGCACCAGCCGAAAGAGTGAAGTTTTCTCTCAGAGTGTCTCGTAAAGCTTCGCGGGATCGTGGGTCATCAGCCGAGCGCGTTCGGCCTGCAGTCGTTCGCGCTCCGGGCTGTGCTTCCAGGCTTCGTAAGCTGCCTGGCTGATCCAGGTCTGGATCAGCTCGTATTCACCATGGTCGATCAGACTGCGCAGCAGGACCTGCGAGAGCTGCCCTGCCTCTCGACGAAAACGTTCGGTATCTCGGTACCAGGCGATCGCTTCTGCCTCTCGACCCGGAAGCGGGCGAATCTGGCGGATAAGAACGAAAGGCATGGGAACTTCACCCTTGACGGGCAGTATACGTTCTGATCCCTTCCGCTGTCAATCTGTGCCGCTCGGCCGCGTGGCGGATCACCGCGAGTCGTCACGCCAACAGCACGGTCGCAGCCGCGGAGATTTTCTGCTTCTGCCCTCGGAGTACCAGGATCGCGTATCCTGCTGGTCTGCGCACCCGCGGAAGAGACGTCAGGCAGGGGCAGTCCAGGTAACTTTCACGACCTTACCGAAAGGTCCGAGCGCCCCGAGTGACTTGCCGTTATATGTCACCTGGACGTTGCCAGCATTCCCCGACCAGAGCATCAATGACTTGGAAGCTGTCCACGTTCGCTTGTCGCCGGGCATGAGGATGCCGCTGAAAACGACCTTTCCGTCTGCCTCCACCTGCAGCCACACACGTCCCGAAATCTCGGTGTCGATTCGAACACCGCTCTGTGGTGTCGGGGACGGCATCGGCGTATCGGTTGGCAGCGGGACAGGCGTTGGCGTCGACGGAGCGGCGGTCGGAATTGGCGTCGGGGTGGGCGGGGCCGGCGTCGGAGTTGGCGGTGCAGGTGGTACGGTTGGAAGCGGCGTTGGAATCGTCAGCGCGACCCTCGCACTCGACGTTGGAAGCGCCACGCCCGCGCCTGACACGTAGGTCGCGACCTGCTGATAGAGGTAGGCGACGAGAGCGACGAGCAGCAGGGTAAAAAGCCCGGGGACGACGAATGACTGGGTACGACGCGGAACGTAGGTCTGTCCCGGGACCTCGGGCTGAACGCCGACCGGGAGTGTGCTCCCGACACGGGCTTTGTACGCGCGCACGAAGGGCTCCGGGTCGAGTCCGAGAAAGCGAGCGTAGATCTGAATGAACCCGATCGTCGAGACCGGGTGAGGAAGCTCGTCGAAGCAGTCGTTCTCTATGGCCGACAGATACCGCTCGCGTATCCTCGTAGCTTGCGCAACCTGTGCCAGTGTGAGACGGCGACGTGTCCTCTCTCGTCGAAGCCAGTCGCCGCTTGGCCGCTCGTCGACGCGATCCATTCGCTCCTCAGTCACGCCCTCGGTCTGCCGCTCGGCCGCTTACGCCGGGCGACTATCTCCCGCTGCTAGCTTCTGTCGAGTCGAAGACACCGTGGCCTGGGCAGTCGCTCGTCGTACTGCTCGATTGCGATGCCCGGCACCAGAGGACCTCGATGCGAATCTGTGAGCAGTATACCACCGGTAGCGGCTCACCGATAGGACGATGGTCCAGCCAATTTGGTCGACCGGGCTGGTACCCGCTCGACCACCACGAAGTGCGACAAGCCAAAGCACTGCAAGGGTGTTCGCTCCAGCGCATAGCAAATGCTGCGAAGCACCCGGCCGGCCGTGTGATGGCGCGCGACAATGTTGTCGAATCCCGGGTAGACGTAGCCGTGATGAATGATCTTTGCTGGCTGTCCCTCGAGCAGTCGTCGGATGTCGCGTGTCGTGTAGGCGCGGACGTGAGGACAGAAGCGTCGACGCACGATGTCGGGGAGCCAGTTGATCAGTGGGATCAGACGGAAGACATATCGCCGGCCGAGGTAGATGCCGTGGGTCTCGAAGAGGTACAGGCGATTCGGTGCATAAATGATGAGTCGACCGCCGGGGCGCAAGACCCGCAGCGCATCCGCAACCGTCTGCGCATCGTCGCGGACGTGCTCGATCACCTCGTTCAGCAGGATGACGTCGAACGTCTCGTCCTTGAAAGGCAGGACCTCGGCTTCGCCAACCAGCAGGTGCGGTAAAGACCGCGCACCCTCCGCGACGCGCTCATGCTCGACGTCGATTCCGAAAACGTGCTCGGAAAAATCTCGGAACTTGCGAACGTACGTGCCAATCCCGCACCCGACGTCGAGAATCCAACGGTTTTCCAGAGGTGCGTATCTCTGGATCAAAGCCAGGCGACGATCCTGTCCGTAGCGCCACACGTAGCTTGGGTGGCCAAGGGTAATCCACCTCGGTTCGGCTGCCTGATCCATTGAACGCACCTCTGGCGCACGCCGCTGCGGGCATTATCGTGCAGTCGCGTGAGGTCGATCGCTCCACCATCACTCGGGGGCGGAGGGTGCCTGATCGCGAACGCTACCAGTTTTCATGCTACCAGAGTAGCCCTCGCCTCGACAAGAAAGCAGGCATCCGCTCGTATCCTTTCTAGCCAAGCTCACGTTGACCCCGCCAGTATCAGCCAGTATAATAAAACGTGCGTCTCTACGCCGGCGTAGCTCAACGGCAGAGCAAGTGTTTTGTAAACACTAGGTTGGGGGTTCGATTCCCTTCGCCGGCTCCGTGGAGGGGTGGGTGAGTGGTTAATACCAACAGACTGTAAATCTGTCGCCTGAAATGGCTACGCAGGTTCGAATCCTGCCCCCTCCACCTCAACGACCAAGGTAGCCGAGTGACGGCTGTAAAGCGCGAAGGAGGACCCTAAGCACCCGATGGCCAAGAAGCGATTTGAGCGGACGAAGCCGCATATGAACGTGGGGACGATTGGGCACATCGACCACGGGAAGACGACGTTGACGGCGGCGATTACGAAGGTGCTGTCGTTGAAGGGGGAGGCGG
>CADDYW010000064.1 GCA_902810745.1 Chloroflexota bacterium
ATCGCGGCGTGTGGAGGCGCCCCGGCGACGCCATCGAGCGCCCCGGCCAACCCGACCGCGCCAGCCGCGCAGGCAACAGCTGCACCGAGTGCGCCAGCTCCGACCCAAGCTCCCGCTGCGACCCCGACGCCCGCGCCTGCACCCCAGCCTGCACCCGGCGGCCTGCTCGGCGGCGGCGGCTCCCAGCTACCGGTCAACGTGCCGCGTCATCAGGTTTTTGTCCTCGGCCAGATCTTCCGCTACAGCGTCGTCAATAACTTCAATCTCTTCGTTCCTGGCGGGCCGCCGAATCCGACCCGGCAGGGACTGATCTTTGACACCCTCTGGTACATCGACCAGGAGACGGGCAAGTGGATCAACTCGCTTGCCGTCGACAAGCCGACGTACAATTCGGACTTTACCCAGATGACCGTCAAGCTCCGCTCGGGGGTGATGTGGAGCGACGGCGTCGAGTTTTCTCCCGACGACCTCATCTTTACCGTGAATACCCTGAAGGCCAACAAGGGGTTGAACTGGTCGGCCGTTCTGAACCTCTACTGCAAGGACGTGCAGAAGGGCGACAATAACACGGTCGTCTTCACCCTGACCCAGCCGAATCCGCGCTTCCATTACAACTTCACCGCCAACTATAACGCCATTTACATGATGGCCAAGCACGTCTGGGAGAAGGTCAGCGACATCAAGACTTTTACCTTCTTCCCGCCGGTCTCGCTGGGCGCCTATGTGTTCCAGCAGGCCGATCCAAACGGGTTCTGGGAGCTGTTCAAGCGGCGGGATGACTGGCAGAAGACGGTCCCTGGCATGCTCATCCAGAAGCCGGGTCCCGACTATATCATGACCTCGTTCCAGGGTAGCGATACGAAGGACGTGATCGCGGTCGGCCGGGGCGACGAGGACGGCTTCATGGACGTGAACTACGAGGCGTTCAAGGCACTCCTGGAGAGCACGCCAACCGCGCGGTCGTGGTACAAGGACTTTCCCTGGGCCTACCCGAACGAGCTCAATGTTCGCTACTTCGGCTTCAACCACGCGAAGCCGCCGTATGACAACAAGGATGTCCGCTGGGCACTGGCGTTGGCGCTGGATATGGTCGGCCTGCAAACGCAGTACGAGGGCGGCGTCACTCGGGTCACGCCCATTCCGGTTCCGGCGACGACGGCGGCGATGAAGCTCTACCACGTTCCCCTCGAGCCGTGGCTCAAGGAGCTGACGATCGACGTTGGCAACGGCGAGAAATTCCAGCCCTACGATCCTGACGTCCCGAAAAAGATCGCGGATTGGGCAACCAAGCAGAAATACACTATCCCCAGCGACGAAGAGGGGCTCCGGAATCTCTTCGGGATGGGCTGGTGGAAGTACGCGCCAGACGTGGCGGAAAAGTTACTCACGAAGAACGGATTCAAGAAGGACGCTCAGGGTAAGTGGCTGCTCCCGGACGGGAAACCCTGGTCGATCGAGATTATCGCCGCGCCCGACGAGGTCGACGCCTACCGACTGGCCATCGGCGCTCAGGCGCAATGGAAGAAGTTTGGCATCGACGTGCAGGTCCAAGGGCTGGAGCGAACCCCATTCACCAACCGCCAGAACTCTGGAGATTTCGTCTGCACCTCGACCTGGGGATCGCTGATGGGATTTGCCAGCGCGGACCTCTGGCCGAACCTGAACCCGTATCACTCGCGGTTCTTCACGCCAGTTGGCACGTCCACGGCAACCCAGGGGAGCAGCGACATCGTGCGGTTCAAGTCGCCAGACCTTGACGCGGTGATCGACAAGCTCGGCAAGATCCTCCCGGACGACCCGCAGGCGCTCGATCTCGGGCGGAGTGCGATCAAGATCTGGGTGGAGAATATGCTGACGCTCACGACAGTGAGCTTCAAGAAGTTCATCACCATCAACGAACGGTACTGGACCGGCTGGCCGACCAGCGAGAACCCGTGGAGTAGCCCGGAGTACTGGTTCATGCACGCGCGGTTCACGTTGCAGGGGCTTGAGCCGGCCAAGCAGTAGGGTAGCGTGAAACGTGAGGCGTAAAACGTAAAGCGTAAAACGCAAAAGGCAAAGCGTAAGGGTGCCGGAAGGGGCGTCTCACGCCACCGCGTGTCTACATCTCCGTGTCGCCAGGCGGTGTTGCCGGCACGTCAGGCATCGGGATTCCGCCTTACGTTTGATGCTTCACGTTTCACGTCTTACGTCAGGAGGTGAGTGGTGGGCCTCGTCCGGTCGTATATCGTGCCCAGATTCCTGCAGTGGCTCGTCGTCGTCTTCGTCGGCGTGACCGTGACGTTCATCATCCCACGTCTGCTCCCAATCAATCCGGTCGAGGAGACACTGCAGAACGTATCCGCAACCACGTTCACCGATCCCCGCGCGGTTGCCGACTTCAGGAAGGCGATCGAGGAGCTCTACGGCCTTCAGGGGACACCACTCGAGCAGTACGTCCGGTTCTGGGAGAGACTGCTGCGCGGTGACCTCGGACCATCGCTGAGCCGCTTTCCGACGCCGGTGACCACGGTGATCCGTAACGCGTTGCCCTGGACGGCCGGGCTGCTCGGTACGTCGATCGTGATCTCCTGGGTCCTTGGCCTGGTCCTCGGAACACTCGCCGCCTACTATCCGAATCGCCTCTGGACCAATCTGCTGGCGAATGGTCTGGTCACGATCTATCCCATTCCGTACTTCATCCTGGGCTTGCTGCTGGTCATCATCTTCGCGTTCTACATCCCGATCTTCCCGCTGGTTGGCGGGGCCTCTGGTACACCGTCGTTTAGCTTGCCCTACATCCTCAGCATCCTCCAGCATGCGTTCCTGCCAGCGCTGTCGCTCATCCTGCTCGGGACCGCGTTTCGGTTCATCATGGCCCGCGCGCTGGCGGGGACGATCATCTCCAGTGACTACGTGGCCTACGCGGAGATTGCTGGTCTGCCCAAGCGCACGATCCTCTTCCAGTACCTGATGCGTAACAGCTTGCTCCCCCAGGTCACCGACCTGGCCCTCTCGCTCGGGGCGATGTTCGAGGGAGCGTTGATCACCGAAGTCGTCTTCTCCTACCCGGGCATCGGCTATGCGCTCTACACCGCGATTCTCCAGGCCGATTACAATCTGATCCTCGGCGTGACACTGTTCTCGGTCGTTGGAGTCGCGACGGCGGCCCTGTTGATCGACCTGTCGTATCCACTCTTCGACCCGCGTGTACGGCACACCTAGGAGCCGACAGAAAGCGAAGGTGAGCAGAGCTCTATGGAGAGATATCGCGCCGCGACGGGTGTCGTCCGCGATCTGTTTCGGTACAGCCCTGCCTTTCGGTCGGGCGTAGTCATTCTGCTGATCCTGCTGGTGCTGGCGGCGCTGGCGGTTTTCTCCCCCTACGATCCGTCGGATGTCCACGTCGTGCCGATGAACCGCCCCCCGTCCGCTCAGTTTCCGTTTGGGACGACCTCACTGGGCCAGGATGTGTTCTGGTTGACGACCTTCGCCATTCGGAACTCACTCCTCGTCGCCGGGTTGGCGGTACTGATCGGCCGCTCGATTGGCGTCGTCCTGGGCTCGCTGGCGGGCTACCTCGGCGGCGTAACGGACCGGGTCCTCTCGTCGCTCGCCGACTCCTTTATCGTCATCCCTCGCCTTCCGTTGCTGATGCTGATCGCCTTTATCCTGAAAGGGACGCTGACGTTGCCGGAGCTGGCTCTTCTGCTCGGTCTGCTTGACTGGGCCTGGCCCTCGAAGCGCTATCGCGCCCAGATCCTCAGCTTGCGCGAGGAAGAGTTCACCCAGACTGCCACGTTCGCCGGGATGGGCACGCTGCGGATTATCCTGCAGGAGCACCTGCCTTTCGTGATCCCGTTCCTCCTCGCCGACGCGGTGAGCGGCTTCCTGTATGCGATCGGCATGGAGGTGACGCTGTCGATTCTGGGGCTGAGTAATTTGCAGATTCCGACGATCGGCACGATGATCTACTGGGCGACGTACTACCAGGTTCTGCTGACGCGACAGCTCTGGTGGCTGGCAGCCCCGGTCGCAGCGGCCGTCTTGCTCGTCGTGGCGCTGTACTACCTGTCGACCAGCCTCGGCGAGTACCTGGATCCGCGGACGCGACTGGCGCGATTGGCGCCACGACAGGCAGGTGCGTAATGGCCGTCACGACGAACGTGGTTGCCGAGGTGAAGGATCTCCGCGCCTACTACGTGACGAAAGCGTATGGCCTCCAGCGAACAGTCCGAGCAGTGGAAGGGGTATCACTGGATATTCGCAAAGACGAGGTATTCGGCATCGCTGGCGAGTCGGGGTGTGGAAAGTCGACGCTGCTCAAGGCGCTGCTGGGGATGACGCCGCCACCTCTCCAGATCCTCGGTGGATCGGTCACCTACCACGTGGCAGGCGTGGACACGAATGTTTTCTCGCTGCCCGAGTCCAGGCGACGACAGCTACGCTGGCAGGTCGTCTCGTACATCCCCCAGGGCTCGATGCACGCGCTCAATCCCGTGCGCCGGATTGGCGATACCTTTCGCGACTTCATCCAGACGCATCGGCAGGTAAGCCGTCGTCAGGCCGACGGCATTATCCGGGAGTACCTGGGCAACCTCGGTCTACCGGCGAAGGCGCTCGACTCCTACCCCCACCAGCTCTCTGGGGGCATGCGCCAGCGGGTGACGATCGCGCTGGCGACGATTCTCTCCCCTCCACTGGTGCTTGCCGACGAGCCGACCACCGCCCTGGACGTTGTAGTGCAGCGCGGCGTTCTCCAGTTCCTCGAGGACGTCCGTCAGCAGCAGGGGAGTACGCTCGTGCTCGTCACGCACGATATGGGCGTACACGCCCACATCGCTGACCGGATCGCGGTGCTCTACGCCGGGCAGGTCGCCGAGGAAGCTGATACGCGGACCCTCTTCACCAAGCCACTCCACCCATACACGCAGTACCTGATCCAGTCGTTACCGAAGCTCGACGATAAGGCCGAGCGTGTGAGCATCCCCGGTCGCCCTCCCTCGCTCGACGACCCGCCGACTGGCTGTCGTTTCCATCCACGCTGTCCGCTGGCGATGCCAGTTTGCAAGACCGCGCCCCCTCCATTGGAGCAGGTTGGGCCAGATCATCGGGTGGCTTGCTATCTCGTCTCCACGGGAGGTCGCGATGGACAGCACGCCTGATACCAGCCTCCTGTGGATCGATCACCTGTCAAAGAGCTTTCATCTCCGTCGCGGGCTGAGCTCGACCCACTTCCTGGCAGTCGATCAGGCCAGCCTGAGCCTACCGTCAGACCATCACGAGATCCTCACCCTGGCCGGCGAGAGCGGAAGCGGGAAGACGACTCTCGCGCGCATGATCCTCGGTCTGATCGAGCCAACCGCGGGTCGACTGTACTTCCGGGCCCGAGACGTGACCCGTCTCTCCGGTGCTGAGCGGCGGACGTGGTTTCGCCGCGAGGTCCAGCCGGTCTTTCAGGATCCTTATGCCACGTTCAACCCGCTGCGACGGATCGAGACGTATCTGTACGAGACTGCCATCAACTTCCGCGTCGCCAAGCGCTCCAATGCGGATGAGGCCGTCGATCGTGCCCTGGCTGCCGTGGGGCTGTCGCTGCGCGAGGTCCACGGGCGCTATCCCAACGAGCTCTCCGGTGGCCAGCTTCAGCGCATCTCGATCGCCCGCGCCTTGATTACCAGCCCTTCCCTGCTGGTCGCCGACGAGCCGGTGTCGATGCTCGATGCCTCGCTGCGAATGTCGATCGTCAATTTGTTCCGTAGTCTGCGGGAGCAGCAGAGTGTCATCTACATCACCCACGATCTGGCGACCGCGTATTACGCCTCGGATCGGGTTGCGATCATGCTGCGTGGCTGGATCGTGGAGATGGGCCCGGTCGAGAAGGTCCTGGGGAGCCCACTCCATCCCTACACGCAGCTTCTGAAGAGCGCCATCCTGCAGCCAGATCCCGATCAGCAGGTCCAGAGCAAGATCGTTCTGTCGTCGTCAGACAGCGACGATTACCTGCAGGTTGGCTGCAGATTCGCCGCGCGGTGTCCGCGCGTGCTTGATATCTGCCGGCGCGTGGTTCCCGCGGAGACGATCGTCGACGGTCGAATGGTCAAGTGCCACCTGTACGGCGGGAGCGACGAACGCCAGAATGGCTCTCTCCGCACCGAGCACGTAGCCGGTCAGAGCGAGACGCGGGAGTAGCCGCTTCGAGCCGGATGACTATTGACCGAGGTTCGGATCTGCTTGGTAGCCCTCGGCACCACACGACAGTTCACATAAGGAGACATGCGTGCAACTTGGCTGCAGTACCATCCTTTTTGGCGGGCACCCGCTCGAGGTCGCGCTACAAGGGATTGCGAAGGCGGGATACACCGCGATCGAGCTCTGCGCGATTCCGACCATGGCGGATCACCTTTCCGCGGACGAGAGTACCTCCTCCTTCCATCACGTTCGGCAGGTCGTTGCGGATCACGGGCTGGCGATCGAGTCGATCGGGGCCAGCACCAACCTGCTCGATTCTGAGCGCCGTGCGCGGTTTGTTCGGCTGATCAGGGCGGCGGCAGCCCTCGGCGCGCCCGCGATCACGACCGGCTCCGGAGGCGTGTCGGACGACGAGCCGTCCTTTCGGGCAGTGGTCACGACGATCGGCGAGCTCAGCCGGATCGCAGCGGCCGAAGGAGTTCGTATCAGCATCAAGCCCCACGTCCGCGCGGCGGTCTACTCGACGCCCACCGCGCTGCGTTTCATGTCCGAGGTCGACCGACGGTGGGTCGGCCTCAACTATGACGCCAGTCACCTGTGGCGCGCGAACGAGACCCCGGAGGAGTCACTCCGACAGCTCGGTCCCTACCTCGCCACGGCGCGGATTCGGGACGCGGTCAGCCGCGAGCCGGGTGGCCCGGGGCCGGTCGATCAGCAGATCCCGGGGAACGGCGCGATGAACCTCCGCGCTATTGCCAATGAGCTACAGGCGATAGGGGAGCTTCGGTACACTGTGCTGGAGATCGTGGGGACGAAAGAGCTGCCGGTCGACGCGATTCAGCGGGTGGTCGAGACGTCGTTTCAGCGCCTGAAGGAGCTGTTTGCCTGAGCATTGTCACCTGGGGAGGGTCAGAGATCCCGCGCTCAAACGCTGACCCTGGACACATCATCTGGAGGAGAACGTGTTGAGAGTCGGAGTTATCGGTGCCGGTCACATTGGTCGGAACCATAGTAATGTTTACCACAGTGATCCGCTGGCCCAGTTCGTCGCCGTGTGTGACGTGATCAAGGAGAAGGCGGATGCCTTCGCGACGCAGTTTGGCGTGCGCGCGTATGACAGTGTCGACGAGATGCTTCGCCAGGAACAGCTCGATCTGGTGAGTGTCACGACGGCTGGCGCGGAGAACGGCGGGCATCACTATGAGCCGGTCATGCAGGCGCTGAACGCCGGGGTCCACGTCCTCTGCGAGAAGCCACTGTCGAACAATATCAATCACGCGCGCGAGATGGTCCAGACCGCCCGCGCGAAGGGTCTCTATCTGGGAGTCAATCTCAACCACCGCTTCGTCCCCCTCGCCGCGCGGGCGAAGACCTTCGTCGACGAGGGCCGGCTCGGCGAGCTGTGTTTCGTGAACATGGCTCTCTGGATTGCGAATCGCAACGACTCCGCGCCGTACTTCCACCTGCGCGCGCTGCACCCCCACTCGATCGACGTGATGCGCTACTTCTGCGGCGGCATCGTGCGCGTCCAGGCGTTCTTCAAGAAGGCGAGCCACCGCCAGATCTGGTCGAACGCTTCGATCAACATGCAGTTCGCCAATGGGATGGTCGGGCACCTCACCGGCAGCTATGATATGACGACGCGTCATCCCTTCGAGCGCTGCGAGGTGGCCGGTACCCGGGCACGTTTTGTCCTGGAGAACGTTTACGAGCGGCTGACGCTGTACCCGCACGACTCCGACGAGACCATCGTCATCAGCAACTCGATCATGGGCGGTACCGCGAGCTTCCTGGATACGTTCAAGAACCGCATCCACCGCTTCCTCGAGCAGGTCGATCAGAAGGTGCCACGCGAGCAGATCGAGGGGTCTGGCGAAGAGGGCCTCGCTGCCCAGGAGGTGATCGAGGCGGCGATTCGCTCCTTCGAGACCGGGGCCGTGGTCGAGGTGCCGGTCACGTAAAGCGCAAAACGAAAAACGGAATGGTGCACCCGCGATGAGTCGTCTGCCCGGACGCGACTCCACGCGGTTACCGACGATTGTCTGAGCCAGAGGACGGCACATAAATCATTACGTTTTGCGTTTTCCGTTTGACTTCCTTGGGATCAGGAGAGCAGAGGATGCCACGAACTGCCAGGAACCGAAAGCCAAACGTCGTCTTGCTCGGAGTTGACTCGCTGCGTGCCGATCACCTGAGCAGCTACGGCTACCATCGCCTGACCACGCCTCACATCGACCGGTTTGCCCAGGGCGGAACCCTCTTCGAACGGACCTACAGCGCGCACATTCCGACGACCTCGGCGTATGCCTCGATGCTGACTGGCCGTGACGTCTTCGGGACGCAGGTGGTGGCGCTGCGCCACAAGGGCCCGATGCGGCCGGAGGCCAGAACCCTGGCGGAGATTCTCAAAGATGCTGGCTACGCCACGACCTGCGTCGGATTCAGTGGTAATCCCGCCTCGCGCGGCTTCGAGACCTATCTGACGTTTCCGGGCTGGGGAAGCTGGGCCGAGGGCCGCAGCCCGAAGGCGCAGAACCTCAATCAGGTCGCGATTCCCGAGCTCGAACGCCTCGCCCGTGGACGCCAGCCGTTCTTCCTCTTCCTGCGTCACATGGACCCGCACGCTCCCTATCTCCCGCCCGAGCCATTCGAGCGGATGTTCTACCACGGTAACGAGTGTGACCCGACAAACAAATCCATGGAACCGGTGATGGCGTTCAAGCCGTTTCGCGACTTCTTCGCGAGCTGGATGCCGCCGGGGATTACCGACAAGGATTACGTGATCGCGCAGTATGACGGCGCGATCGCCTACATGGATGCCGCGATTCAGACGATCTTCACTGCCCTGGAGACGCTGGGCATCCTCGACGAGACGATTGTCGTGCTCAATGGCGATCACGGCGAGACACTCTACGACCACGAATGCTATTTCGACCACCACGGTCTCTACGACACCACGCTGCACGTCCCACTGATCATCCGCTATCCGCCGAAGGTGCCGGCCGGGAAGCGTGTCGCCGGGTACAACCAGCACAAGGACCTGGTTCCCACCATCCTGGAGCTGGCCGAGATCGAAAGGCCAGAGAACGTCACCTTCGAGGGACGAAGCCTGATGGAGCTGATCCGTGGCGAGGTCGCGTCGCACGAGGCCGAGTTCTACATAACCGAGTGCACCTGGATGCGCAAACACGGCTGGCGCACGCCGGAATGGAAGCTCATCGTGGCCCTGGAGCCCGACTTTCACTTCAAACCGCCAGTCGAGCTCTACAACCTGATCGAGGATCCGGACGAGAACATCAATCTCGCCGATTCCTGTCCGGACGTCGTCGCGCACCTGCGAGCCCGCATGGACGAGTGGATCGCGACGCGGGAGCGCGAGACGGGCCTGCCCAATCCCATCTTCCATCCCGGTGATTGGCACGGACACGACGGCGTTGGGCCATTCACGAGCTCGCAGCAGGCCTACGATACCCTCCACATCGGGAGCCCACGTCAGGCAGCGCAGCTTCAGGCCCGCGATGCGCCAGAGCCGCCGCCCGCGCCAGCGGCTGGCTCGAGAAGCCGACGCAGAGCTCCTGGCGCTCGTGCTTGAGAGAGGGGCCAGCTCTGGCGGGAAGCTGATCTGCGACCAGGAATCACCTGCTATCAGGAAGGGGGGAAGACGCGATGACCTCACCACCATCGAGAGACACGGGGGCACCCGACATTTCCATCGCCGATGTCCGCTTCGAGCACCTGCGTGAGGCGCTGGGCGTGGGTACCGCTCGCCCACGCCTCTCCTGGCTGGTCGACACCTCGATTCCCGGCTGGCGCCAGGCGGCCTACGCCGTCGAGGTCACGGGGGACGATGGTCGACCACGGGGCCGGACCGAGCGCGTCGAGTCGGATGAGTCGGTGCTGGTGCCCTGGCCATTCGACTCCCTTGCATCGCGGGAGCGCGTCGTGGTCCGAGTCCGGGTCTGGGGCGCTGACGGATCGGTGTCGGCGTGGAGCGAACCCCGGGCGGTCGAGGCGGGTCTGCTCGACGCCGCCGACTGGACGGCGCGCTTCGTGACACCGTCCTGGAGCGAGGACACGTCTCAGGATCAGCCGTGCCCTTTCCTGCGGCGCGAGTTCGACCTGCGTGCCCCGCCGCGGAAGGCGCGCCTGTACGTGACCGCGCTCGGCGTGTACGAAGCGCACCTGAACGGGGCCGTCGTCGGCGACCACGTTCTTGCCCCGGGCTGGACCAGCTATCACCACCGCCTGCGCTATCAGACCTTCGACGTGACCGGCCTGCTGCGCGAGGGACGGAACGCGATCGGTGCCATCCTGGGCGATGGCTGGTACCGCGGCCGCCTGGGCTTTGGTGGCGGACGACGCAACGTCTACGGCGACCGGCTGGCCTTGCTGGCTCAGCTCGAGATCGAGTGCGTCGATGGCACGACCCAGCGTATTGTCACCGATACGACCTGGCGCGCGGCGACCGGGCCAATTCTCAGCAGCAGCCTCTACGATGGAGAAAGCTACGATGCGCGCCGCGAGCGACCGGGCTGGTCGATGCCCGGGTACGATGACCACGAGTGGGTGGAGGTGCGAGAAATCCAGCACGATCTTGCTACCCTCGTCGCACCGAGCGGACCACCGGTCAGACGCATCGAGCTGATCAAGCCATCTGCGATCATCACATCACCCTCCGGGCGGACCATCGTCGATTTTGGCCAGAACCTTGTCGGACGGGTTCGTCTCACCGCCAGTGGACCGGCCGGGCAGGCGATTACGCTTCGCCACGCCGAGGTACTCGAAAATGGTGAGCTCTGCACGCGTCCGCTGCGACACGCGCGAGCCACCGATCGATACACCCTGCGCGGGGACGGATCTGAGACCTGGGAGCCTCGTTTTACCTTCCACGGCTTCCGCTACGTCGAAGTCGACGGGTGGCCGGGCGAGCTGCGCACCGAGGATCTCGTCGCGGTCGTCTGCCACTCCGATCTCGAGCGGACCGGCTGGTTCGAGTGCTCGGATTCCCTGGTCAATCGGCTGCACGAAAATGTCGTCTGGAGCATGCGGGGCAACTTTCTGGATCTCCCAACGGACTGTCCACAGCGGGACGAGCGTCTGGGCTGGACCGGCGACATCCAGGTGTTCTCGCCGACGGCGTGCTTCCTTTATGACACCGCCGGGTTTCTCTCCTCCTGGCTCGCGGATCTGGCCGTCGAGCAGGATCCATCGGGCGTCGTTCCCTTTGTGATCCCCAACCCGTTGACTCGCCCGATCACTCCCGCGGCCGCGTGGGGTGATGCTGCGGTTATCGTTCCCTGGGTTCTCTACCAGCGATTCGGCGACGTGGACATCCTCGCTGCCCAGTTCGAGAGCATGCGCGCATGGGTCGATCACATTGCTGCCCGCGCTGGCGAGCGCCTTCTCTGGGATAAAGGCTTTCAGTTCGGCGACTGGCTCGATCCCGCCGCGCCTCCCGACAAGCCCGGTGCAGCGCGGACCAATCCGCACCTGATTGCTACCGCCTACTTCGCTCACTCGACCGAACTGGTCGGACGCGCGGCGGGCGTTCTCGGAAGGAGCGCGGACGAAGAACGCTACCTCACCCTGGCCAGTCGAATCCGCGAAGCGTTCGCTGCCGAGTACGTCTCGCCAAATGGACGCCTGGTCAGCGATTCGTCCACGGCGTACGCGCTCGCACTGCAGTTCGGCCTTCTTCCGCGTGCCGAGCAGCGCCGCCGCGCGGGAGAGAGGCTGGCCGAGCTCGTGCGCGAGAGTGGCTACCACGTGAGCACGGGGTTCGTCGGGACGCCGCTGATCTGCGATGCTCTCTGCAGTGTCGGGGAGTACGATGCTGCCTACCAGCTCCTGATGCAGCGCGAATGCCCCTCGTGGCTCTATCCGGTGACCATGGGTGCGACGACGATCTGGGAGCGCTGGGACAGCCTTCGACCAGACGGCTCGGTCAATCCCGGCGAGATGACGTCATTCAACCATTACGCGCTTGGTGCCATCGCGGACTGGCTGCACCGGACCGTCGCTGGCCTGGCGCCTGCTGCGCCGGGCTATCGTCGTCTCGATGTCCGTCCTCGACCGGGCGGCGGGCTGACGTACGCCCGTGCACGCCATCGGACGCCTTATGGCCTGGCCGAGTCTGGCTGGAAGATTGACGGCGAGCGCATCGAGGTCGTGGTCACGGTTCCGCCAAATAGCAGTGCCACGGTCACGCTCCCGTTCAGCGATCTCGAGCCGATCGACGTTGGCGCCGGAACACACCGCTGGTCCTACGATCTTCGGCGTTAGCGATCGAGGCCGTCGGGTAGCCGTAGCTGATATGCGCGTCGGGGCGGGCTATCGTGGGAGGTCGTCGGACGGCACGGCGGAGGGGCTGCCAGGTCCAGTCGCAGCTGCCGCGGCACGGGCAGGGGTTGCACCACGATGACCGCCGTCTTCACCGCGTGGACCAGGCCCGACGGATCCTGGACGGTGAGATCGATATAACGAGGGTGGGCCAGGAAGGCGTCGATACTGCGGCGGAGGGCGGCCACGTCCGCGCGCAAGCGCCACGCTTCCTCCGGAAACTCGGGATCGTAGAGCACCAGGAACAGGCGATTGGCCGTATGGAAGCGACGCTCGCGGCTCTGGTGTGTATAAAACCAGCTCGCAGCTTGCTCCGCGTCGGCGAGCAGGTCGTGCTCACTCCTCAAAAAGGCGCGCGGAGCATCGCTCGTCTTCAGATCGAAGGGAATGCCATCGATGGTGAAGTCGACCTCGTGATCCCTGGGCGGACCGGGCGCGACGTTCGGGTGTCGTAGGAAGAGCAGCTCGGCGATACGCGCGCCCCAGAAGCAGAACCAGCGTCGGAGGGCGTACTGGACGAAGGCGGCGCGATCCAGGGCGTGTCTCTCGGCGACCTGCCCCGCCCGGAGCCGCACGTTCTGGGCGGTACGCAGGTGGAAGATGAACTGGCAAAGGCTATCCCAGGCGTCGTTCTGTACCCGTCCCCACGGAATCTCGTGCGCGATCTGGGCAAGCTGGTGGGCGATGCGCTCGATCTCCGCCTCGCACGCGGCGGGCGTCTGGGGCGGAGTCAGGCCGTCGACCCGATGCCAGCGCCGCTGCGGGCGATTGCGAACGGCGCGCGTCCGCACTGGCGCGTACGGAGAGTACGGGCGCGGAGAAGGCGGAAAGAGCGGGTCCATAGGGCCATTATATCCGACTGCGCCGGGACACCGACACCATCCCTGCCACTCGGGCACCGGGTAGGACCGGAGGAGCCCGGCTCTGCGAGCCTTCTATCCGGTTGAAGGGGACGCGGGCCATAGCGGGAGACAGCCCGCTTGGAGCAGAGCTTGCCGCGCGGGCGTGGCAGCTACCCTGAAGCGAGGCGATCTCACGGGCTCGCGATCCTGGCCCTTCCCAGACGGATACGATACCCAGCTGCCCGGTTGAGTGGTGGCGCTTCCCTACCCCTGCCGACTGAAACCGCTAACGGGCCGCGACGGATCGACCCCGGTCCCGCGCGCCGTATCGATCCAGCCATACTCCTTGAGGATCTGCTGGCTGTAGGTCACGCGTCCGGTCACCTTGTCCAGGGGCTCGGTCGCAAGGAGCAGGGCGGCGCGGGCCATCAGGGTCGGTGGCTCTCCACGCGGGTCGTCGGGGCCGGTCACCAGATGATGGAAGATCGTACCTGGCGTGGGGACGACCTGCGACGGGGCAACACAGCTCACTGACACGCCGTACTGGTATACCTCCTGCGCCAGTCCCTGGGTGAAGCGCTCGATCGCGGCCTTTTGCGCCCCGTAGCAGGTGCCGCCGCGCAGCGCCGACGTGCTCGGATAGGGACCACGGCCAGGCCCGATCGCCGCGCTCGAGGAAATATTGACGATGCTGCCGGAGCGGCGGGAGATCATGTCGCGGAGGACGAGCTGACTGAGGAAAAAAGGCGCGTGGACGTTGACCGCCCACGACCGCAGCCAGCGGTTGAGCGGATAGTCTGCGATCGGAATGAAGTAGGTAAGGGCAGCGTTGTTCACGAGGACGTCGACTGGACCGTAGATGGCGTGTGTCTCCTCGATCAGCTTCTCGCACTCGGCCGGTTCGGAGATGTTGACTGCCACCGGCGCCGCCTCGCCACCCTGAGCCCGAATCTCGGCGACAGTTCGCTCGAGTGATCCCTCCAGCTGATGTTCCCCTTCGTGGAGAGTTCGCGCGGCGCAGATGATCTTTCCTCCCTCGGCGGCGAATGTCCGTGCGATTTCCGCGCCGATCCCGCGACTCGCACCCGTGACGACGACCACTTTGCCCTCTAGTCTTCCCATCTCTCCTCCGTCCCTACTGTGGTTGGTCGCGCATGATGCGCGGCTGCCCGTGCATTACTCCCGGGCTGCCCAGAACCGAATGTCGGGAGCGATCTCCTGCCACGCGTCGTCCGGGAGCTCCTGAATCCGGCTGGTGAAGCCAGTGGCCGCGGGAGGTGGCTGCAGGTCTCTCCCCAGAGTGGTCGGGAACAGGTCGCGTAGCTCTTCTGGCTCCCAGCGCCGGCGGTGGCGAAGGACGCGGACGATCCGGGGCTGAGGCAGGAGGGCGACCTGGTAGCCAAAGGCGCAAAATACCTGCCCATTGATGTACTGGGCAGCGTCGCTGGCCAGGAACACGATCAGCGGGGCGACGTTCTCCGGATCCCGCTCGGTTCCGGCGGCCAGCTCGCTCGGCCACCGTCCGGTCTGCTCGAAGATCTCCTTGCCCCGTGGGGTCGAGTCGATCATGCGAGTCGCGGCCGAGGGCATGATCGCGTTGGCCGTGACGCCGTAGCGTTCAAGCGCGTTGGCGCACGACCAGATCAGGCCAAGAATGCCCGCCTTGGCGGCACCGTAGTTCGGCTGCCCTGGCGCGCCAAGGGCCGATGTGGATGACATCGCGATGATGCGGCCGGAGCGCTGCTCTCGAAACCGACGGGACGCGTGATGAATGACGTTGAAGGCCCCTTTGAGATGTACCGCGATCACCGCGTCCCATTCATCCTCGGTCATATTGAAGATCATACGATCGCGGAGAATGCCGGCGACATGACAGACAATGTCGATCTTGCCGAATTCGTCGACACACTGCTCCACCATTTGCCGCCCTTGCGCGAAGTCAGCGACCGATCCGAAGTTTGGGACGGCCGTGCCTCCAGCGGCGCGAATCTCCCGAACGACCTCGGAGGCTGGCCGCGAGTCGGTACCCTCGCCCGAGAGCGCTGCACCGACATCGTTGACCACCACGCTGGCGCCCGCTCGCGCCAGCGCCAGGGCGATGCCGCGTCCGATACCGCGTCCAGCGCCGGTAACCAGCGCGGCCTTGCCGTCCAGCATTCCCATGGCTCACGTCTCCTTTCCGGCCGGTACGATGAGACAATCGACCGCCTTGACGCCACGACCCTCCTCGAGCACCACGAGCGGATTCACGTCAATCGCCCTCACCAGGCCGCGAAGGTCGAGGCACAGCCGAGAGAAACGCGCGACCACGTCGGCCAGTGCCCCTTCGTCGGCAGGTGGTTTTCCTCGAGCGCCCCGCAGGACTGGCGCGGCTCGCAGGTCATTGATCATCTGCCTGGCATCGGAGGGCGCCAGCGGCGGTAATCGGAATGCCGCGTCGCGCACCACCTCGACGAAGATACCGCCCAGACCGAGCACGACCACCGGACCAAAATCGGGATCGTGTTTCATTCCCAAAATGACCTCGTGACCACCACGAATCATCTCCTGCACCAGCACCCCGCGAATCTCGGCGCTGGGAGCGTAGCTTCGCGCATTGTCCAGTACCTGCTGGAAGCCGCGCTCGAGCGCCTCGTCGTCGCGTACGTCGAGGAGAACGGCTCGGGCCTCGGTCTTGTGCGTGATCTCGGGTGAGTCGACCTTCAGCGCGACGGGATAACCGACCGTCAGTGCCGCGCGGCGTGCCTCCTGGATGGAGGTGGCTCGCTGCTCGCGCGTCGTCGGGATACCGTAGAGCGCGAGGATCTCCTTGCCCTCGTGCTCGGTCAGCGGCCGGCTACCAGCGGCGCGGACGAGCGTCCGGGCTCGCTCGGCGCGGGCATCGACTGCCAGTCCGTCGTCGGCGAGAGTGATTCCGTCGCCGCGTCGTAACTGCTGTTGGGCACGTCGTGACTCTTGAAATCGGGCGTAACGGATCAGGGCGCCAATCGCCTTGAGGCCCGGCGTCAGGCCCTGCAAGAATGGAACTCCATCGACCATGGTGACGGGCTCGGCCGGCGGTCCGGCGAGGCTCGACGCCGCTTGATGGACGCCACCACCGACGATCGATACGAAAAGAAATACCTTTTCCGGATGCCGCTCGATCGCGCGGAGCCACGCTTTGCCGACAGCGCTCTGCGTATCGAGCATCGACGGAACGCCGCGAACGTAGACGATCACGTCGAGATTGTCGGCCTCGGAAAGCGCGTCCACGGCCCCCTCGAAGATCTTCGACTGCAGGACTCCGATACCGGTGATATCCAGCGGGTTTCCGATGTTGACGTAGTCGGGAACAACCGGCTCGAGCTGGGCGACCGTTTCGGGGGTAAGGGCTGGAAAGGTGACGCCCGCTTCGTCGGCCAGATCGTGGATCAGCCCGCAGACGGCGCCGGACAGAGTGATCGCGGCCACGCGATTCCCACGCGGCAGCCGACGCGAGTGAAACGCTGCCATGGTCTCGACGAACTCGTCGACGTCCTTGACGCGAATGATGCCACGCTGGCGGAACACCGCGTCGATGATCTCGTCGGACCCGGCCAGCGCAGCGGTATGCGCCTGGGCTGCCTGACGCGCTGCCTCCGAACGGCCGATTTTCACGACGACGAGGGGCTTGCCCATCTCGGCGGCCAGATCGGCCACCTCCAGCAGCTTGGCTGGCGAGCGGAACTGCTCGACGTAGCAGCCGAGTACACGTGTTTGCGGGTCTTCCAGGAAGTAGCGCAGAAAGTCGGCAGCCTCGAGATCCACTTCGTTGCCGCTGCTGATGACATAGCGGAAGCCAAACCCGCGATCGAAGCACGGGGTAAGGATACAGGGCACCATTTGTCCGGACTGGAGGGCAACGGCCATGGCGCCGTCGATCAGGCGCTCATACGTACCCGGGTACGCCAGCATTCTCGCCGGTGCACTCAGGACGCCAAAGCAGTTCGGTCCGACGATTCGAATGCCCGTTTCCTGCGCAAAAGACCGAAGGGCTGCCTGGCGTCGGGCTCCTTCCTCGGTCGGGATCTCGGCGAAACCGCTGGTGATGATGTCGAGCGCCCCGACCTGTTTCATCGCTGCCTGCTCCAGGACCCGCGGTATCAGCCGCGCCGGAACTCCGATAACTGCCAGGTCCACCGGGCCGGGCACGTCGAGGAGCGAGGGGTAGCACGGCGCATCGCCGATGCGCTCGTAGTTGGGATTCACCGCGTAGACCGGTCCGGGGAAGCCAAGGCGCCTGGTGTTGCGCCAGATAGCGGAGACGTAGCTCTCGTTCTGCGAGGCACCGACCACGGCGACGCTCCGTGGCTTGAAGATCAGGTCCAGCTGACGCCGCAGCGCCGGCCAGTCGGTCCAGGCAGGAGTGCTCGTCGTTGGTGGAGCGTCAGGTCCGATACTCACACTCTTCACCTACGGGTTAGAAGTAGATCCGTGTCAGCGTTTCGGCAACCATTCCCGGTCGCTCGGCGCCTTCGACCTCCACGGTTTGCTGGTAGGTAAGCTGGAGTGCTTGCGGGCCGCCGTTCGGACCCGCACCCGGGTTGATCTCCTCGACGTTCAGCAGCTTCGTGTGGAGGCGGATCCGCTTGCCGACGGGGACCGGACCCGGAAACCGCAGCCGATTCAGTCCGTAGTTCACTGCCATTCTGCCGTCGAGGCTGATGCGTACGCCCTCCCGTTCACGGCTGAGGAGCGGCAGCAGCGACAGGGTCAGGTAACCGTGGGCAATGGTCCCGCCGAACATGGTCTTGCGCGCCCGCTCCGGATCGACGTGGATGTACTGGTGATCGCCGGTGAGGTCGGCGAAGGCATTCACCATCTCCTGGGTGATCTCGACCCAGCTCCCAACCCCCAGGTCTTCGCCGATCAACGACCGGAGCTCCTCGACGGTCCGTATCTCCCGAGGCATCTTCGTCCTCCGCGAATCCAAACTTGTTCCAAGATGCGACGTACACGGATAGGTTTGGTCTGTCACGCAGATCAAACCTATCCCCGGTGGTTCCCTCCTGGCCTTCCGGCAGTCATACGAGAAAGAGCCCTTCACGCAGATGCCGACGAGCACCTCGCCTCTGTCTACGGGGCGGTGACAAGGGCTGGCTCGGCCTGGCGCTGCCGCGCGAGGGTCAGGGCCAGGGCACGCTCGCGGTGAAAATCCGCATCGCCATACAGTCCTTCGAGATACTTGGCACGCTTGAAATACAGGTGCAGATCGTACTCCCAGGTGAAGCCGATACCGCCGTGTACCTGGATGGCATCGCCGCACACCTTTCGCGCGGCGTCGCTCACGTAGGCCTTGGCAACCGACACGGCGAGCGGTGCGTCCTCGGCGCGTGCGCTCAGGGCCCAGGCGGCATAATACGTTGCTGCGTGAGCCTGCTCCACCGCGAGGAGCATCTCGGCGCACTTATGTTTAACTGCCTGGAAGCTGCCGATCGGCTGGTCGAATTGCACGCGCGTCGAGGCATACTCGACACTCATCTCGAGCGACTTGCGCGCCGCTCCGAGCATCTCGGCAGCCGCGCCGACAGCAGCACGCTCGAGCACGGCCTCGAGGATCGGCCAGGCTTCATCGTGATGCCCGACGATCTGCTCAGGCCGGGCCACCACGTCGTGGAGCAGGACATTCGCGACGCGGCTGGTCAGGTCGACGCTGTGGAGCGGCTGCACCTCCAGCCCGGGGGCGTCGCGCGGAATAGCAAACAGCGTGATGCCGTGATGCGGATCGGAGGTGTCAGCCGTGCGCGCGGGAATCAGAAAGAGGTCTGCGACCTGCGCATACGGAACGAGGGTCTTGCGGCCGGCCAGCACGTAATCTGCTCCATCGCGCCGTGCAACCAGCCTCACGGCGCTGGCGTTCCATCCGGGGTGGTCTTCCAGAAAGGCAAGCGTCGCCCTGGTGCGACCGGCGGCGATCTCGGAAAGGTAGCGGGCTTTCTGCTCGTCGCTGCCCCCGACCGTGAGTGCAGTGCCGGCCAGGACAACCGTCGAGAAGTATGGTCCCGGGTAAACCGCGCGGCCCATCTCCTCGAGCACGAGTGCCAGCTCGATCATCCCGAGCCCCTGGCCGCCGTACTCCTCGGGGAACGGTAGCCCAAGCAGGCCGAGCTCGACGAGCTGAGCCCAGACCGACTCGCTGTACCCTCGCGGATCGTCCATGAGCTGACGGACCACGGAAGGTGGCGACTCGCGTCCCAGAAAATCTCGGGTGAGCTGTCGAATCATCAGTTGCTGTTCGCTGAAATCGAAGTCCATTCCCTTTCTCCCCTTGACACACGGCCCGAAGTTCTGGCGGTAAACGGTCCGTCGGCGCCTTCTGTCCGAGCGATCCGGACCGGTTTCAGCCTTCGCTTGCTCCTCGTCGGGCGCGGCGCTCCTCTTGCTCGCGAATCGCCTGCTGAATCGGCGGCGGCAGTCGGTCCATCCGGATCTCTCGTGGGAGACCGAGGACGCGCTCCCCGATGATGTTCTTTTGGATCTCTGACGATCCCGCGTAGATGGTACCCGCGCGCGACCAGAGAAAGTTGTACGCCCAGCCGGTCGTCCGGGTACCATCGGGGCTGTCGGACTCGTCTGCCTCGAGGGCGAGCTCGGCTGGCAGACCGCGGGCAACCTGGCTCCACGGTCCGAGAATCTCCTGGACCAGCTCCTGATGCTGTTTGTCGAGCTCGCTGTAGTAAAGCTTATCGACCGATGACTCCGGTCCGGGCCGCTGGCCTTTCTCGAGCTTCGAGAGGATGCGTAGGCCAGCGTAGCGGAGCACCTCGACCTCGACGATCATCCGGCCGATCTTCTGCCGGACGAGCGGATCCTCGATCGCTGGCCGGCCATTGCGCTGCAGAAACGAGCTGACTTCGATCAGCCGCGCGAGATTGGCGTGATGTCGCGTCGCGCGACTGAGGGTATTTCCGCCTCGCTCGAATCCCAGCGTTGTCTGTGCCAGTCGCCATCCCTGTCCTTCCTGCCCGATCAGGTTCTCGGCCGGTACCCGCACGTTGGTAAAGAAGACCTCACAGAACTCCGCGCTTCCCGTGATCTGCTTGAGCGGTCGCACCTCGACGCCGGGGCTGTGCATATCCAGGATGAAGTAGGAGATGCCCTCGTGCTTGGGTACGTTTCGGTTGGTTCGTGCCAGGAGAATGCCGAAATCGGCGATCATGCCGCCGCTCGTCCAGACCTTCTGGCCGTTGACGATATACGTGTCCCCCTGCCGCTCGGCGAACGTGCGCAACGATGCCAGGTCCGAGCCCGCGTTCGGCTCGGAGTAAAGCTGGCACCAGATCTCCTCGGCGGTGAGAATCTTCCGGACGTAGCGCTGCTTCTGCGCTTCGGTGCCGTGCACGATCAAGGTCGGACCGATGAAGCTGATCCCTAGCCCGTTGATCGGTGGCGGTGCATTCGCGCGCGCCATCTCCTCGGCAACGATGGCTTGCTCCATCGGTCGAGCGTCACGGCCGCCGTATTCCTTCGGCCAGCCCATTCCGATGAATCCAGCTTCGTAGAGCTTGCGGTGCCATGCCTTTCGCTCTTCCAGGGTCTTCAGCTCCCCCGGTAGATTCTCCTTCAGCCAGGCGCGCACGTGCTCGCGAAAGGCGATATCCTCGGCGGTGTACGTGAGATCCATATCTTCTCCCTTCGACGCAAGACCACACCTCGGTGGCCCTTACCTTGGCGTCACGTACTGTGGTCAAGTCATCCCGGCGGTCTCGGTTCGCAGGGCTCGCACCGGACTCCTAAACGCCCCGTCCGTGGCACTAGTTTAGCTCTTTGGCCGGCTACCGCGAAGACGTGGGTCGAGCACGTCGCGCAGGGCGTCTCCGAGCATGTTGAACCCGAATACCGCCAGGCTGATCGCCAGCCCTGGCCAGATGGCGAGCCACGGGGCGACGAGAAAGTACTGCTGACCGGACCCCGCGAGCATGCTTCCCCAGGCTGGCATCGGTGGCTTCACCCCGAAGCCCAGGAAGCTCAAGGTCGATTCAGCCAGGATCGCACCCCCCAGCTGAACGGTCGCCAGAATCAAGATTGGCGCGAGGACATTCGGCAGGACGTGCCAGAGAATTATGCGGCCATGGGTGCAGCCGATGCAGCGGGCCGCCTCCAGGTAGGGCATATCACGAATGCTGAGGACGGCACTCCGGATGACGCGTGACGAGCTCGCGGCGACGACGACGCCAAGCGAAATCGCGACGATGGCAATCGAGGTCATCGGGTCAGTATTGCGCGTCGTGAATACCGTCACCATGCAGACAAGCAGGACGATCGGCGGGAAAGAGAGCCAGACGTCGATCAGCCGTTGAAAGATCAGGTCGAACGTGCCGCCAACGTAGGCCGAGAGCACACCCAGGATGGTCGCCAGACCGGTCCCTACTAGCACCGCTCCGAAGCCGACGGCGACGGAGATGCGCGCGCCATAGACGATACGGCTGAATAGATCGCGACCGAGATTATCTGTGCCCAGGAGGTGGTGTATCGATGGTCCCTGAAGCCGCTCGATCCCCTGGCCGACGTCGTACGGGTAGGGCGCGATGTAATTCGCGAAGATGGCCGTGATGATCAGCAGGACGATGATGATGGCACCGACCGCGCCCAGGGGCTTTTGACGGCCAAACCAGAGCAATCGCTTGATCGGTGGGGCTGCAGAGAGAGACTCCGTCTCCCACGTCCAGTCGCCGACACCTGGCGTGCTTGTCAGTTGCTCTGTACGCATCGCTCGGAGATGCTCCTCGTCCACGTAATCGGGATCAACGGACGATCCTAGCCATAGCGTATCCTCGGATCGAGCCAGGCGTAGAGGAGATCCACAACCAGGTTTGCCAGGATCACGAGTATCGCAAAGAGCAAAACTACCGCCTGGACGATCGGGTAGTCGCGGTAAGAGAGAGCTTCCAGCAGATAGCGCCCCATGCCCGGGATGACGAAGATGCTCTCGAGGACGACCGTTCCGCTGATGAGTACGGTCATCTGCAGGCCAACGAGCGTAATGATCGGGATGATCGCGTTTGGAAGGGCATGACGGAGAACGACCGCGCGGTCCGCGACGCCCTTCGCGCGCGCTGTCCGAACGTATTCGTGGCGCAGAACTTCGAGCATCTGCGCCCGTGTCAGTCGCATGACCGAACCGGAGAGGCCGATGCCGAGGATCAGCGCCGGGAGAAGCATCTGGCTAAGATTCTTGACCGGATCTTCCCACAGGTAGGTGTAGCGCAGGGGGGGTGTCCACTGGAACCAGATCGACGGCAGCGTAATCGCCAGCGTCGCTAGCCAGAAGCCGGGGATGGCCAGCATCGCGATGGCGAGGCTGCGCACGAGATAGTCGGCGATCGTATCCTGTCTAACCGCCGAATAGATGCCGAGCGGGATAGCGATAATCAGGGAGAAGATCAGCCCCATCGTGCCGAGCTCGAACGTGACCGGGATGCGGGTGGACAGCTCCTGCGCAATCGGTGTTCTGCTGCGCAGCGACTCGCCAAAGCTGCCGCTGACGATCCCGCTGACCCACGAGAGGTATTGGACGTAGAACGGCCGGTTCAGCCCGAGCTCGGCGCGAAGCTGATTGGCATCCTGAACGTAGGATCCGTAGTCTTCCATCATCATCGCGACCGCGTCGCCGGGAAGGAAGCGCACCATCGCCGAGACCAGCACCGTGACGCCCAGCAGAACTGGCACCATAAGCAGGAGACGGCGCAGGATGTAAGGACCCATGGCCTAACCCCCCTGGACGAGCCAGACGCTCAACGCGGTTTGCCGTCGAGCCAGATCTTGGGAACGTACTCCGCCCCGCGGCCGTAGTCGCTCTGGTAGTAGAAGTTTTTCACCCATGGCTGCCGGGCAATGGTCACCATGCCAATTGGTCCGATGACGTAGTACTGCTGCTCGCCCAGGTACCGCTGGATGTCGAAGATGATCTTCTTGCGCTCGGTCCGATCGAGGGTTTGCACCTGCTTCTCGAGCATTGCAGTGAGCTTTGGATCGTTGACTCCGGCGTGATTCCGTACCCCTTTCGGATGGTACATGTTGTACAGATAATCGTGCGGCTCCTGGAATGGTGTCTCCAGGCCCCAGACGATGGTCCCCGGATCGAACTTTCCCAGGAAGGTGCTGCTGATGTAGGCAGCGTAATCCTGCGGGCGAAGATCAGCCTGGATGCCCGCGTCCTTGAGCTGCTTGATCACCAGCTCCACGCTCTGATTGAACGTATTTCCATAGGCGTTGAGGCTGGCAATCATGGGAACCTTCAGTCCGTCCTTGTATCCGGCCGCCGCGAGCAGCTCCTTGGCGGCAGGGACGTCGCGCTTGAAGTACTTGGCGCTGGGCCCCATATCCTGACTGCGGGGATCCAGCCACCAGGAGTGCAAGCCCAGCGGCACCGCGTTATTGTAATCGCCGCGTCCTTCGAACAGGACTTTGATCATCTCATCCCGGTCGATTGCCAGCGAGAACGCCTGACGCACGCGCACGTCGTTGAAGGGCGGAGCATCGACGCGCCAGTACAGGAAGAAGAGCAGATTCTGGGGGTAATCGAGCATAAGGATCTCGGGATTCGACGCGGCAACCGCGTTACGGTCGGTCTGGGACAGGCCATTGATGTCGATCGACTTGGCGCGCAGGGCCGCGACAGCGGTTGCATCTTCGGGAACGATCAGCAGATCGACCTCGTCCACATACGGTGTTCCCGTGAGGTAGTAGTCGGGGTTGCGCTTGGCGACGACCTGCACCCCTTTCTCGAACCGATCGAAGATGAAGGGGCCACTTCCGACGATTCGCGTGCGTGCATTGCCGTCTGCCTCGATGATCTCTCGCGGCATGATCCAGAACATGGGCGACGCGATGGTCGTTTCGAACGGTGCAAAAGTGGAGTTGAGAGTAAAGACGACCGTCCGCGCATCACTGGCCTTGACATCCTTCACCACGCTGAAGTTGGCGCGCTGCGGGGACACCTTCATAAATCGCTCGAAGGACCAGACGACGTCGTCGGCGGTGACTGGTCGTCCATTCAGCGGCGGCTTGTTCTGCCACTTCGCGTTGCTTCGCAGCTTGAAAACGTAGGTCAGGCCATCCTTGGAAGGTTCGTAGGACTCTGCCAGATCCGGTACGGGTAGGAAGGCGTTAGGATCGATCCCCGGGCCATTGTCGAACTTGAGCAAACGGCTGTAGAAAAAGCCGGCGAATTCCTGAGCTCGGAACGTGACATTCAGATACGGATCCAGGTCGGGTGGGTCGCCGGTCCACCATCGAATCACCAGGTTGCCACCTGGCTTGGGACGTTCCGCCCCGGTGGGGGTTGACGGCGCCGCGGGCTGGGTGGCGGGTCGACATGCCACGGCGAGTGTGCCAAGCGTACCCAGCAGAGCGGCTCGTCGGGTCACGCGATACGGCGATTGTCTCGTGGCTAGGTTCTCCATGTGCCCTCCTGCTAGCCATGGATACGGGTAACCTTGGTCAGCATCATAGCTAAGTGTATATA